>NZ_JAPYPC010000048.1 GCF_029937855.1 Christiangramia sp. | reverse complement strand
ATTTACCACAGATTGCGTCACCGGATCGAAGCCCATATCTGCATCTCATTTACGGTTTATAGTATTTACAAGGAATTGGAAAGGCAGCTCCATGCCGAAAAATCTACTATATCAATAAGAAAAGCAGCAGAACTCACACATAATATTTATCAAATAACTTATACCCTTCCTGATTCTAAACAAACTAAATCAAAGTTCCTGAAAATGGATGATCAGCAGGCTGAATTATATCAAATCATCGAGAAAAATTTCTAGGGTATTGCAACGCTGAAGATAGGAGAAAGCGGTCAAAGCCGTACAACTTACCCTAGAAGGTCAGGCGCATGTAAGCCAGGCGCATAGAGCATTCTCGGTAAAGTCGCTACAATCTTTGTCAACAACATCAGTAGGGAGGCAAAGGTCACCACTGATAAATGGAAAGGAGACAGATCCATTGCAAAGGCCTATGATATCGATTAGATAGAAATTAAGAATGGAACCAACTTTAGGGACCTGCATACCATGATACCCCAGATAAAGTCATGGACTCATCGTTGAACAACCTTGATATCTACAGGTATTTCAACAAGTTCTGCTTTAGGAGCGATTCTTTCCAAAGCAAGGAAACCTGATAGAAAAAAATGATCAAGGCCGATAGAAAGGCGTATCAGAAACAAATTATAAGTAACTACTGGCCTCTATAAAATTTAATTCTTATCAATTATCCAAACTTATATCCTGAAACTTTAACACCCATGAGTAATCCCGAATAATCATGAGAGCCCTTATCAATGCCAGCAGCACCGGCAACTACAAACAGTGGTGCCAGATGTTCACTTCTTGGATGGCTTTCTCTTGCTTTCGGTGCATTCTTCCAGTTAATGAGCATTTCATTTCGCTTTTTAGCATCATTTATCTCAACTGTCTGGGTGAGCCAATCATCGAATTGCATTGAAACACCTGTAGCTGAAGAACTACCCGACATAAACCCTTGCATATTATGGTAGCTCATTCCTGAACCTATAATCAACACACCTTCATTTCGTAAAGGTTCAAGCACTTCGCCAAGGTTTATATGCGTTTCAGGGTCAAAGGAATTGACCAGGGAAAGCTGAACCACCGGAATATTGGCTTTTGGGAAAGCAATCATTAAAGGCACAAATATTCCATGGTCAAAGCCTCTTTCGTAGTCTCTTTTTGTTTTAAAACCGCTTTCTTTTAACAGATTTTCAGTCTGTTCAGCCAATTCGGGATTACCGGGAGCTGGCCATTTTAAATGATATGTAGATTCAGGAAAGCCATAATAATCATATAGCAAATGTGGGTTTGAACCGAATTGCAGCGTCGGCAAATCCTCTTCCCAATGTCCTGAAACAACAAGAATAGCTTTTATCTTTTGGCTGTATTGCTCACCAAAATTTTTAAGGTATTTCCTTAACCGACCATATCCAATAGGGTCGCCCATGCCATTTTTAGTTACATGCCACGGACCACCACCATGAGGTATAAAATATACGGGTAACTTTCCCATTCTGTATCCTTTTTTTCTTATCGCTTTCAATGCAGTTTCCCCACTTATTAGTTGGTCGAGCCTCGTGTTTAAATTGTTTTAGTGCATCGCAGCAGGTTTACAAACGCTGAAGTATTCAAAATCTGTGCACAGCGAAAGTAAACCAGATAATTTCATTGATCATACAACACTTAAATGGTACAGTGCCTCTTCTACAGTAGCCGATAACGAATAATTATTTTCTTCATTGACAAAAATTTTATTTGCTATTTGTAAAACCAATTCTTTCATGGGGTACTTTGACAAAAATTCCTTCTGATTCGGCAAAAAGCACCCCATCTCCATCAAACATTTTTCCCGCGATATAGACTTTTTTACCTTCAGTTTTTTCGATTGTGGCAGTCATATACATGGTGGTTTCAACCGGTAATGGCCTGTGATAATTTAGCGTCAAGTTCCCGGTAACAGCAGGCATATGATTTAAAAAGGCTACCCCTCCCATGGCTTCATCCATTACAGATGCAATGGCACCACCGTGAACAATTCCAGGGGCTCCCTGGGTTTCAACGTGAAATAAAACCCTGACGTAGAATTTCAACAAGCTTTCATCATGATAATATTGTACATCTATGTAATTCTGTTGCTTCCCTGAAACAAATGAATATGTGTACAAACTCATATCATAAGGTTTTAAATTTTGAAATTCATCAGGAATTTTCATGTTATTCATTTTTACGTGTGATTTATCTCAAATTAATGAATCCCCCGAGGCAAAGTCTCGGGGGGATTCTGTTGGTCAAACAATTACAATTACAAGAAATTGTCGGTGTTGGTTCTGTCCATGTAAGTGAATTGCAACATCCAATGTGGATAAATTGGGTCTAATTTGCTTAATTCATCCAGGCGGCTTACTTCCTCGGCACTCATTTCCCATTCGGTTGCTTTAAGGTTATCTTCCAGTTGGTGTGGTTTGGTGGCACCCACCAGGACTGAAGAAACCACCGGTTTTCTGAGCAGGTAATTTAATGCTGCCTGCGCAATACTCGCATTGTGATTGTTAGCAATTTCTTCCAGGGCATCTACAATAACATAAGCTTTTTCCTCATCTATCGGGATAAAGTTTTGCTCTTCATTGGTTCTTCTGGAATCTTCGGGCATGGGTTTGTCCTTCCTGTATTTTCCTGTCAGGAAACCACCTCCCAACGGCGACCATGGGGTCAATCCCAAACCTTGATCTTCAAGCAGCGGAGTTAATTCATATTCCACATCCCTGGAAATCAATGAATAGATAGCTTGAAGTGACACAAACTTTTCAAAGTGATTTTCTTTAGATATAGCCAAAGCTTTCATCAACTGCCATGCCGTGAAATTACTGGCACCAATGTACCTCACTTTTCCCTGATGCACCAAATCTGATAGAGCGCCCAAAGTTTCTTCAAGGGGGGTAACAGGATCAAAACTGTGCATCACATAAAGGTCGATATAGTCGGTGCCTAATCTCTTTAGGCTATTATTACAGCTCTCAATAATGTGTTTACGGGACAAGCCCACATCATTAATGTCCTTGCTCATCCGCCCCCTTACCTTAGTGGCAAGCACTACTTCGTTACGTTTCTCTTTTAGTGCTTTACCCAGAATTTCTTCAGATTGACCGTGGGAATATACATCGGCCGTGTCAAAAAAGTTTACGCCGGCATCAAGAGCCATATCCACTATTTTTTTGCTGGCTGGGTAATCTAAATTACCGACTACTTTCCAGTAGCCCTCGCCGCCAAAACTCATAGCTCCTAAGCAAAGTTCGGATACCATTAAACCAGATTTTCCTAATTGTCTGTACTTCATAATTTTGTTTTTAAGTGTTAATTATTAAATATATTAATGTAAAGCCTTTAACTCAAATATTTTTCTGTACGCCTCATAATCAACACATATTGAGGAAATTATAATTTCATAGGTTTCCAAAATGCTTTGATAATTTAATGAGCTGTTCTTTCACTGATCATCGCCAGGCTTAATAACCGATTGATCGAGTATGCTCAATTTGATTTTTCCTGTTTTTTTATTTGATCTGCATACTATATGCTAATTCTTATCGCCAATAAGTTTCAAAATATCCTTTTCTATTTTTTCAGGTTTATCAGTTGGGGCAAACCGTTTTACCGGGTTACCGTTTTTATCGATTAAAAATTTGGTGAAATTCCATTTGATACGGTTTCCGAGAAAACCTCCTTTTCTCTTCTTGAGATAAGCGAATACCGGATGAGTGTTTTTACCGTTTACATCAATTTTTTCGGTAAGCTGAAAGGTAACACCATGATTAATTTTGCAAGCTTCCTCTACCGTATCGTTTGTTTCAGGCTCCTGGTTCAGAAATTGCGCGCTGGGAAATCCTAAAACAACCAACCCTTTGTCTTTGTACTTTTGGTGCAGTGCTTCTAAACCGTCAAATTGTGGGGCAAGGCCACATTTTGTAGCCGTATTAACAACCAATATTGTTTTACCTTCGAAATCTTTCATTTCAATAATTTCTCCATTGGGCTTTTTAGCTTGTAGCTGATAAAATTCTGATTCCATAGCATTTGTACTTTTTATTTATTTCAATAAATTTTACCATAAAATTTTTTAACAAAAGCTGTCTTGCACGTATCTCCCATCTACTAAACTTTTAAATTACTTATAATATCTAACCGTAGTTTGCGTCTTGACAATAAGTTCTTGCTTTGTTGGAACCCTCTAAATACAATCACATCATTAAATAAAAGCGTTTGGTGCCGAAAGCATTCCTAATTTCATTGTTCTGAACAATCTAATGGGCAAGCTTGCTTTGATTTGTTTGGGTACAATTTTATTTAGAACTCAATAGGTACTTCTTTGGACATACGAAAACGATTTCCCAGGATTTTATTTGAATAATAATTATAGAGGTAAGTATTTAATTTTCTATGTTAACAAATAATCCGTCAATTAATAGTTCTGAAATCTCTATACGTTTTTGTGAGTTTTCCATTGAGTTTAAATGATCCTTTTTAACCTTACACATGCCTAGAAAAATAAAATTTAGCAAATCTTTGTTCACTGATCTTTTCAGTAGTTTCTCCTTTCGTAATTCTTGATAAATAGGACCCATAATTTTCAAAATGGCAGTATGTTGGTCATACTCTAATTCTACCCACAACCTCCTATGGGTATTTTTAAGTTGTTGAATAAAAAGAAAGTTTTCACAGGTAAATGTCAGAATAAATTTAGCTATGTGTTTTAATTTTTCTTTTTGCGTAATATTATTTCTTTCATTAATATCATGCAACGATTTTATGAATATAGACGATAAATTTTTTGTGACCAGGATAAGTAACTCATTTTTATTACTCACTGTGTTATACAAAGTTTTTTTTGAGATAGCTAAACTCTCCGCGATATCATCCATAGAGACTGATTTTATACCTTGCTGGTAATAGAGTTTACATGCAACCTCCAATATCTCCTCCAATCGGGTCATTTTATTTAATTATAGTATTCATCGCAGGCTTTTTAAAAACCTATTATAGTTAATTGTTTCAAATAATTCAGGAATTACCAACTTCAATTTATCAGCATAATAAAGTTAAAGATATTCTCTGATTAAAATCCATTGATTCGACAATATATTTATATTTGTCTAAAATTAGACAATTTTATAAATTTTGTCAAATGAACAACGACTTAATAAAGGCACATATTATAAATTCATCAAAAAATGTATTTAAAGAGCGTGGTTTCAGCCAAATTACGATGAGTGATATTGCAAATGCATCTAACAAAGGAAGAAGTACTATTTATTATTATTTTAAAAATAAAGAAGAAGTCTTTGAGGAAGTTGCCTTACTTGAATATTTAACTATTATACAGCCTGCTAAAACAAAAATTGCTCCCTCTCGCAGCATTGAGGAAAATTTAACAGGATATGTCGCCGGTAAACTCAATACCCTATTCAAAAAAATAGAAGGATATAGATTTTTAGTTGAAGATATAAAACAGAATCCCCACCTCAATAACTTAATATATTTTAAAATAAGGCATTTAGAAAATGAAATCTTCACAAACATTCTTACCTGGGCTTTGGAGAATGATGAAATCGCATCTATAAGCGATGATGATATTAAATTTTTGGCAATGGCCATGGGTACTGCTCTCAATAGTTTAGAAAAAGAAATGCTCCTATATGGTACCTTGGACAATATGGATATTAGATTACAGTGGCTGGTTAGCCTGCTTATAAAAGGTCTAAAATATGATCAATAAATTAAACTCTCTATTAGCTAAACGTATGCGTCAATTCTATCCCGGTCTTTTGCTCTGCATCACTTTTATAATATTTCAAGCTTGTAAAAAAGATGAGAAAACACAAGAAATTCAACCTATCGACGTAAAAACAATCCTTGTTGGAGAGCAGTCATTCAAAAATAATAGTAATGTTTTATCTGCTACAGGAAGGATAGCTGCAGATAAAAATGTGAAGCTTAGTTTTCAGGTATCTGGAACTATCGAGCAATTCCCGGTTAAGATGGGCGAATATGTTAAACAAAATGATCTCATCGCTAGTATAGATGCTACAACTTATCAAAAGCAATATGAAACCCAAAAAGCACAGGCAGATCTGGCTGAGGATAATTATGCCCGGGTAAAAGAAGTGTATGAAAAAGGAAGTATTGCAGAAGTTAGAATGGTAGAGGCCCGCTCTAATTACCAACAAGCACAAGCTGCTGCAGAAGCAAGCTATCAAAATGTAAAACACACCAGCATCAGGGCTCCTTTTAGTGGTTATGTTGGGGAAAAAATGATGGAAGCAGGAGACTTGGCCTCACCCGGCCAACCTGTTGTCTATTTTTTTAATATTGATAAGCTTAAAGCAATTATCCCTATTCCTGATGACGAGATTAACCAGTATGAAAAAGGGGACAAAGCCGTAGTAAAAGTAGATGCGTTAAATAAAGAATATGAGGGTGAAATTACGGAACTATCTGTACAGACAGATAGTTCTAACCCCACATATACAGCACAAATAAGTATTAATAATCCTACCGGAAAAATTAAACCTGGGATGACTTGCACCGTTTCTATTTTAGAAAAGTTAGAAGCTAAAGAAGAGAGCTCTGCCACCATAATAGTACCGGTAGAAACCGTATCTGTAACCGATGGAAATGAAAACTTCGTATATGTAGTCAATAATCAAAATAAAGCCAAAAGGCGTATTGTAAAGACCGGAAAATTAACTGACGAGGGTATAGCCATTACAAAAGGTTTAAAAAATGGCGAACAGCTTATAACCTCTGGTTATCACAAACTCACCGAAAATACACCGGTAAATATTGTTAATAAATAATAAGCCCCTTATTTTATGAAAAAACAAGGTTCTATAATAGAATGGGCGATGCAGAACAAAGCTTTTCCCGTGGCACTGGCTTTTGTTTTTGTTGTGATTGGCCTGCTAGGCTTATTCAATATGCCACGAAACGAGTTTCCGGAGTTTACCATTAGGCAAGGATTGGTTATGGGATTTTACCCCGGTGCCAATTCAGAAGAAGTTGAAGAGCAACTTACTGCTAAAGTGGAAGCTTTTCTATTTAGTTACAATGAAGTAGATAAAGAAAAAACCTATTCTTATTCGCAGGATGGGGCAATGTATATTTATGTAGAAATAGACAGTCGAGTAGGGCCAGACGAAACTTCGCAGTTTTGGAATAAGCTAAAAAACGACATTTTTGTTTTTCAACAACGCGAAGTGCCACCCGGCGTTAAGGGTATCCTTGTTAACAGCGATTTTGGAAGTACGGCCGCAATGATTATAGCGGTGGAATCTAAAACGAGGCCTTATAAAGATCTACAGCTACATGTTGAAGAAATTGAAGATAAACTCCGCCAGGTTAAAGGTATGGCCAAGATAAGCCATTCTGGAGGCCTTACAGAGCAGATTGCTATATATATAGATCAAAATGAGTTAGCACAATACGGTATTAGTCCAGGAGAGTTAATGCAGAGCCTGCAAACACAAGGTACTGTAAGGCCAAGTGGAACTTTAGAGTCACCAGGGTTTGATAGGCCCATTCATATGGACGTTTTTTTAGAAAACATAACAGATATAGCTAATCACATTGTAAGTACCGGTGAAGATGGCAGAGTTGTCAGGATCAAAGATATTGCTGAATTAAAAAGAGAGTATGAAGACCCAAATTCATTTATAACCACGAGCGGAACAAAAGCAATGATCATCACTTTAGAGATGGCTTCGGGCAACAATATTGTCCAGTTTGGAGATAGGATAGATGAAAAACTTGATTTAATTAAAAATCAGCTTCCAGAAGATATCCAAGTAAGGAAAATTGCTAATCAGCCCAGTGTTGTACAAGATGCTATAAGCCATTTTTTAAAAGAATTTGGCTATGCCCTTTTAGGAGTGGTCATCGTTACCTTGTTTTTGCTGCCTTTTAGGATAGCTTCTGTTGCGGCAGCAACTATCCCTATTACTATTTTATCTACACTTGCACTTATGTATATGTTGGGAATGGAACTAAATACCGTTACCCTTGCAGCACTAATTATTGTATTAGGGATAGTAGTAGACGATCCCATTGTTGTAATTGATAATCACGTAGAAAAATTAGATGAAGGACAATCTGTTTGGGAAGCGGCAAAGAATAGTGCCTTAGAACTTTTCCCCTCTGTATTTACTGCAACACTGGCCATATCTGCTACCTTTTTACCTTTGGTGTTTTTTATGTCGGGAATCGCAAAAGACTTCCTTAGCACATTTCCATATACCATAATGATCGCATTATTTCTCTCACTCGCCATCTCTGTATTGCTTGTACCCTATTTTAATACCTTATTCATTAAAAAAGGATTGCAGAACAAAAAAAATAATCAAAAAGAGCAGAAAAAATCTTTGTTAGACCGCTTGCAAAATATTTTTGATAGGAGTGTGGAAAAAGCGATGAAACACTATAAACTTACGCTTGTTGCAGGAATAGCATCAGTGCTTATAGGTATATTTCTTTTCTCCAATTTGTCGCAAGAATTGTTTCCGGTAATCGAAAGAAATCAATTTGCCGTAGAGGTCTACCTTTCTAAAAATAGCAGCCTTGAAAAAACGCAAAGCGTAGTTGAAGAATTTGAAAAGATCCTTGCAAAAGATGAGCGCGTTGAAGATTATACAAGTTTTATAGGTGAAAGTTCGCCACGTTTTCATATGGTCTATGCCCCAAATCTTCCAGCAAAGAACTATGCCCAGGTTTTGGTTACCACCTCCTCAGATGATGCTACAGTAGAAGTGCTTAAAGAATATGATGCGAAATACGCCAACATGTTTCCCAATGCATATTTAAGAATGAAACAACTTAATATGATAGCGAAACCGGCACAGGTGGAAGTTCGGCTTTTTGGGCAAGATATAAATACACTAAAGGAGTATGGAGATAAGATTATTGACCTTTCTCGCAAAACCCCACAAACCATTTGGTCCAGGACTAATTATGGTGAAATTCAGCAAACCATCTCTATTGATGTTAAAGAAGAAGAAGCGTCCCGTGTAGGCCTAACAAGAGAACATATTGCCAACACTATTGCTATGAATATGGAGGGGCTAATAGCAACGCAAGTCTGGGATGATGAATATGGCATAAACGTTAAGATAAAATCTAAGAACCCAACCGACCAAAAAGTATCAACAATAAGGGAATTAGCAATAATTTCACCTAGAACAGGTACAAGTATTCCCCTACGGCAAATTGCGAATATCAAACCCGATTGGGAACAGGAACAAATTGTGAGGCGTAATGGAATACGATGTTTAACGGTACGGATAGATATTGCTAAAGGAGCTGTTGCCAATGAAGTGCTCGCAAAATTACGTCCAAAAATAGAAGAATTAGAAATTCCTGATAATATTACAATTGGTTACGGCGGTGAATACGAAATGTCCCAGGAAAATCTACTACCTATGGGCATTTCTCTATTAATAAGCATCTTCATTATTTTCCTTATCCTGCTTTGGCACTTTAAATCTTTTACATATGCGGTTTTAAGTTTTATCACCATGCCACTCAGCATATTTGGGGCAGCATTAGGCTTATTGTTAATGCAGTATCCTTTTGGGTTTACATCTTTCTTAGGGCTTTTAGCACTTTGTGGAATTGTGGTTAGAAATGGTATTATCCTTATTGATTTTGCAGATGAATTAAGAAGAGATCACGGGTATTCAGTTTTCGAAGCTGCTGCCCAGGCTGCCAAAAGAAGAATGCGACCTATTTTCCTTACCTCTTCTGCAGCAGCAGTTGGTGTGACTCCTATGATCCTTAGTAGATCCACTTTATGGGGGCCTTTAGGTACAGTAATAGCTTTTGGCTTAATGGTTTCGATGGTGCTTACATTATTTGTTTTACCGGTATTGTACTGGTTGTTTTTCAGAAATAAAAAAAATGAAAGTGAAGCATCCCAAGAAAATCAAGCGAATTCCTAATATAACTATAGAAAATATGAATCCAAAGCATAGTTCTTATATCATAGCTTGCAGCCTGTTAAGCTTTCTATCCTTCGGAAGCTTGTTTGCACAGGAAACCTTAAATCTGGAGGAGGTTAAAAAAACTGCGGTATCTCATAGTAATAGTATAAAAAACGGAGAAATAAGAATTGAACAGGCTGAAGCAGCTAAACGTGAAGCAATTGCCAATTACTTTCCCCAAATTAATGGGCAGGGGACCGTTCTTAACGGATTTAACAACAATATTATAGATCCTATCCAGAATATATTACCTATTGGTATTGATAATATCTATCTGGCCAGTGCTGGGGCAACAGAAATAATCTATGCGGGCGGGAAAGTTAGGAACTCAAGCAATTTAGCAGGTTTACAAGTGGAAACCAAGACAATACAGGCAGAGCAGTCTATAGATTCTATACTTTATACAACCGAAGATAAGTATTGGCAATTAGTAAAGGTACAGGAACAACTAAGGTCCATACAAGCAAGCAAAATATACCTCACCGAATTGTTGAAACAACAAGAAGACCTGTTAGGAGCCGGACTTATTGCAAAAAATCAATTACTAAGAGTGAGAACAAATCGTAGTCGTGTGCTTTTACAACAAAGTAAACTTGCGAATATGCGGAAACTGGCATTATTGGACCTTGGCTTATATGTAGGAAAAATTTATGATACTACTACGGTTGCAATAGATACTTTAAGACAAGTAAACCCACCACAGCTTAAATATTCTGAACCAGATTTAGACTTGACCGGCAATGATAATTACCGACTTATCGAAAAGTCGATTGAAGCCGCCAGATTAATGACAAAAATAACTAAAGCCGATCTTTTACCACAAGTTTCAGTGGGTGTGAATGCCGCCTATTTTGGATCGTTTTCCAATAATCTTCCTGGCCAGTTTAAGCCTATTGGGTTGGGAATGGTAAGCATTCCAATTTCCGATTGGTGGGGAGCAGGAAAGGAAAAAGTTCAGCAAAAAATACTTCAGGAAAAAATAGCTCAAAATAATCTGGAAGAGCAAAAAGACCAGCTTAAAATCGGTATTATGAAATCCTGGTATGATCTTATCGATGCCTACAAGCAAATTAATTATGCCCAAGAAAATTTGTATTATACCAACGAGAATTTAAAAGTTCAAAGGGATAATTACAATAGTGGCCTAAATAATTTGACCGATCTATTAGATGCTCAACAACAGGAAGAAGAAGCTGAGGCGAAATATATAAATGCTTATGCTAATTATAAACTGGCAGAATCTAAATACTTGTTTGTTACAGATAATTTAGAAGATAAATATTCTGAACACTATCAAAATTTCAATTAAAAATTTATCATGTTTAGCCACAATTAAATATGCATTTAAGATGCCTATATCATTCAAATTATCTTTTTACACGGCCATTCTAGCGCTACTTTCCTTTCACCAGGTCCAATCTCAGCGTATTACGAGAGATGAATTAAAAGATACTATATTTCCTTCATTTTCAATTTATAAGGATACTTATTTTATAACAGGAGTTCCCACCCATACAGGAATTTCTAAAGAAACTGCAGATGCCAAATACCAGATAAGTTTTAAGCAATTAATGACAAGGCATACATTGCCTTTTAATACTCAGTTGTTTATTACGTACACCCAAAAGGCTTTTTGGGATGTATATGCATTCTCCCGTCCGTTTCAGGAAGTAAATTTTAATCCAGGAATCGGTTTGGGAAAACCTCTGTTCAATAATGATGATAAACTGGTTGGTCTTACAGAATTTAAAATTGAGCATGAGTCTAATGGTCGCGATAGTATTTACTCTAGGAGTTGGAACAGTATATCCCTTAGCTACCATACACGAATTAGCAAGAAAACACTTTTAAGTATAAAGACCTGGTTTCCATTCTCCTATAAATCAGATAATCCAGAGCTAATAAAATATATAGGATATGGTGAAATAAATTTGGTTCATAATATTAGTAATGATTTACAATTGGAACTCAATGCTAAAAAGGGTAATCAATGGAACTGGAAAGGAAGCTTAAGAAGTCGCTTGATTTATTCAATAGCTAAAAGAACGAATCAGTACATTATGTTGGAATGGTTTAATGGCTATGGAGAAAATTTGATTGCTTTTGACAAATATAGAAGTATGCTCCGGATTGGATATATTATCAGGTCAACCGACCTTCAACTATTAAAACCTGCGCAGCTTAGGTAGGTTTTGTCCTTTATATTAAAATAGATTTTATGAAACAAAACTATAATATTGATTTTATTTATTTGATCCATAGCAACCCCCTTTTATCTAAAATTCTTAAATATATAGTTTTTTGGATAGCTTCCTACAGTCTCCTAATGTTCATTGCCCATCAAAATCTACTTGCAATGTACAGTGTGATAGGCCAAAAATTGGAAATTAATCAGGGGCTACCAGTAGGAGATCCCCCTGTTAAATTTACAGTTTTAATAGGAGTTATTTTTGGAACATCGTTGGCTTTGTTGGATCATTTACTTACAAAAATTTATCATCGAAATCACTCATTAGGATTAAATATTCTGGCTGGAGGGTTCATTTACTTTTGTCTACTTGCGGGACTTGTAATTGCTATTAGATCTGCAAGTGAGGTTTTTTCGAACTATTTTATAGAGAAAAATTCATTATCTGCAATAATCTTAGAAGAAAGTGGAGAACGTATTGAATATATTTTATTGATATATACTTTTTTGATGACACTCGTAATCAGTTTCTTCAATCAAATAGCTTCTAAATTCGGCCCAGGCTATTTGTGGTATATGATTCTAGGTACATTCCGCTTTCCTCGAGAGCAAGAGAGGGTTTTTATGTTCTTGGACTTAAATTCATCCACGAGATTAGCCGAAGAATTGGGCCATCTAAAATATAGTTCACTTATTCAGCATTCTTTTCTGGATATAAATAGAATTGTCAGGGAATATCATGCCGAAATTTATCAATACGTGGGGGATGAAATCGTAATTAGCTGGCCACTTCAAAAATTCCAAGGTAACTCTCCAATAGGTTTCCTTTTCTCAGTTCAAGATCAACTTAATTCTAGAGAGGATTTTTACTATAAACAATTTGGAGAGGTTCCTACTTTTAAAGCTGGAATACATATGGGTATGGTTACAGTTATAGAAGTAGGAGATGTTAAAAGGGAACTGGCTTATCATGGCGATACTTTGAATGTTGCTTCAAGGCTAGAAAACCTTTGTAAAAGCTACGATAGCTCATTGTTAATTTCCGGAGAGGTAAAAAATTCTATCCAGGATCAAAACAGGTATCATACAACTTCTTTGGGTCAAAAAAATTTGGAAGGTCGTGAGTCACCGATAGAGGTATTTAGTGTAAGACGCCACACAAATAAATATAAAAATTTAGATAAATGAAAAAAATATACCTTATCGCTTTTTTGGCATTTCAGTCTTTATTATTTAGCCAAAATAAAAAAAATGACAGCCTTCCTACTACACTGGAACTTTTAAAATATGATGGAGTCAGTACTTTCAATGGACTAACTACCACCTACACAAAACCTTTGAAATGGAAAAAAAACAATTTTCTGACAGCTGGAATTATAATAATAGGTACAGGAGCATTGTATCTAATTGACGAAGAGTCTAATATATGGTTTGAAAATCAAGAAAAAGATATTCCAGGAATAATAAAAGACTTCGGCTGGTATTATGGCAGTCCACAAAATAATTACGCAATAAATGGAGTAGTGTATCTGTACGGTTTGATAACGAAAAACCAAAAAATACGAAAAACTGGGGTTTTGCTAATTTCAGCAGCCTCTACAGCTGGCCTTATTCAAACCATTTCTAAAATAACTGTAGGAAGAGGCCGTCCTGGTGCCGGAGAAGGCAAAGGTTCTTTCAAGCCCTTTAGCAAAGAAGGTGGTTTCCATAGCTTCCCTTCTGGACACACCATTCTTTCCTTTACCACAGCCTATGCTATAGGTAAACAATTTAAAAATCCATTACTAAAAGCAGCAATTTACGGAGTGGGAATGATAGCCCCAGTTTCGCGGCTTTGGGCAGGAGCTCATTGGCTAACGGATGTGGGACTCAGCATGGCCATAAGTATTTTGGTAGTTGATACGATAGATAATTATCTAAACACAAAAAGAGATTACGGTCAGGGTTTTAAGAATAGTATAAGCTGGAAATTTAATATAGGTTTAGGAAGAGTAGGATTAATTGGGACTTTCTGATTTTTTAAATAAGTTTTTTTAATCAAAAATTGAAAGAATTTGTTAGAAAGATTTGAAAAAATACCCAAAGGATATTCTATCATTACGATGATTATAGGTCAAACTGAATATTAATAAAGGATATTAAATCATATGGAAAACCATGGTTATTAGCTTAGAAAGGATTTAATAATACTAATATTTCAATCATATGAAGTTAACATACATTGCCCGTCTAAAATTTTTCCCCTTTTATTTGATCTCCCTATTACCAATGCCTATTTTATATTTCATATCTGATGTTTTATATATTATTGTTTATAAAGTTGTTAGCTATAGAGAAAAGGTAGTTCGATATAATCTTGTAAATGCTTTTCCAGAAAGAACTGGATACGAAATAAATATAATCGAAAAGAAATTCTATCACCATCTTTGTGATATTGCAGTAGAAGCTATTAAAACACTTACAATAAGTGAAAAAGAAATCAAAAAGCGATTAATTATACGTAATCCAGAATTGTTACTAGATTTTCAGAAAAAGCACCAGAGTATATTAATGTATGCCGCACATCAGGGAAATTGGGAGTGGTTAGTGTACTTGCCAATATATTTTCAAATTCCTTCATATACTTTTTACAAACCATTAAAAAATGGATATTTCAATGAACTGTTTTTAACTATAAGAGAACGATTCGGGGTAAAATGTATAGCGGCGAAAAAAGGATACAGGACTATCATAAGACAGAAGAATGAAAACCTACCCGTAATGAACTGTATAATAGGGGATCAAAGCCCCAAACGAAAATAGGCAAAAATATGGAAAGAATTTATGTATAGGGAAACAGCTTTTTTGACCGGTGCAGAAAAAATTGCCGATAGAACTGGACCCGCCGTGGTTTTTCCAAATTTTAGAAAAATAAAAAGAGGACATTACGAGTTACAGTTTCATATTGTCGAAAAGACGGAGACAAGCAGTATTATAGATAATTATATTAAACTTTAGGAAAGTTCCATAAGAAAAAGTCCTGAATTATGGTTATGGAGTCACAAAAGATGGAAATTGAGCTCATAGATACTCACTATAGGCTAAGGCTAAGCTTACATTATCGAAAATTAAATTTCTTAGCGGTTTTTTGGCACTTAGATGATCTAAGAAATAATGTTTTTCATTTTTACCTTACCTTTTTCATTAGTTATA
>NZ_JAPYPC010000024.1 GCF_029937855.1 Christiangramia sp. | reverse complement strand
GATCACTTTTTTAGTGATATTTTGTTGGGCGAGAAGCCTGTCCTGAGCGGAACGAAAGTGAAGTCGAAGGAAGCCCCAGCCAGATCACTTTTTTAGTGATATTTTGTTGGGCGAGAAGCCTGTCCTGAGCGGAACGACAGTGAAGTCGAAGGAAGCCCCAGCCAGATCACTAAGCATGTTCAATAATTTATTAGTTCTAAGATCTGGTAGCTCAGTTGGTAGAGCATCTCCCTTTTAAGGAGAGGGTCCTGGGTTCGAGCCCCAGCCAGATCACTTTTTTAGTGATATTTTGTTGGGCGAGAAGCCTGTCCTGAGCGGAACGAAAGTGAAGTCGAAGGAAGCCCCAGCCAGATCACTTTTAAGACATCCTGCCAGGTAGTTGTTTTTCAATCTTTGATAAATTATACTTCCTGGAAGTTTTAAATAGAATACCTTTTAGTTCTAATCCGGTTTAATTGTCGGATATATATTTTTACCAGCCTTATGGATTTTCTAAGTCCATAATTTTTTTACCCGGGTGCTGGAATTGGTAGACAGGCATGGTTGAGGGCCATGTGTCCTTAGGGCGTGCGGGTTCAAGTCCCGCTCCGGGTACTACTCTTTAATTATCCTACTTTCTTTTAATTCTCATGTCCGGTTAAAGCAACTAGACCGCTTCGCTTTTAGATTTGAACTTAACGAACTGATAAACAAAAAGCTTGAAATTGTGTTTTTCAAAGAATGCCACAATTCAAAAATTTGTAAAAGCAGGATATAGATAATAATATTGCTTCGAATTATTGATAATACCAGGTTCAGGTGCATTCTTTAAAATTTTATCGGATATCTCCAATTTTATTTTTAGTAAGCCTTATAATTCCAGCTTTTTTCACGGCTAGATTGATTTTGTTCAATCTTTTAACCTTAAGGTTAAACAATTTAACATTTCCTATTTATAAGATTGTCTAATAATTGTTTAGATTTGTTTAACTCTATTGGAAAACTATGGAACATATTAAACAGAGCTTTAGTATTAAGGATCTGGAACATTTAAGCGGCATCAAAGCCCATACTATAAGAATCTGGGAAAAACGGTATAATATTCTTGATCCTGAACGAACAGATACCAATATTAGAACCTATAATGGCGATAATCTGCAAAAACTTCTCAATATCGCTTTCCTAAACAGTCACGGTTATAAAATTTCCAGGATCTCTAAAATGAAAGAGCCTGAGATTAATGATCTGGTTAAACGAATTTCTGCTTCATCCAGTGAAGAGAACCGCGCGAAAAATTCATTTAAATTGGCTATGATGAATTTTGATGACCGGCTATTCCAGAGAACCTATAATAAACTGAAGGAAAAGAGGAGCTTCAGGGAATTATTTCATGATGTATTCCTGCCGCTTCTGGAAGAAATTGGGATGCTATGGCAAACAGATACGATAAAACCAATCCATGAGCATTATATTGTGGAACTAATAAAACAAAAGATATATTTAAACATAGCGGAGCTTAAAGCTGAAGTTCCGCAAAAAGACGATGAAAATTTATATGTTCTTTTTCTCCCGGATAACGAAATACATGATGTTGGAATACTTTATTTAAATTACGAATTGCTCAAAGCTGGTAAAAATGCAATATACCTGGGACCAAGCCTCCCGCTAGATAATATGGACTATCTTATGAAAATCCATAGTAACTTAATTTTCGTAAGTTACTTAACCGTTTCACCGGTAAACACAAATATTCATGAGTTTATTAAGGATTTCCAGGAAAAGATATGTAAGGAAAAAGATCACGAATTCTATTTATTTGGCCAAAGAACCAAAGAAATCGATAAATCAAAACTTTCCAGCAACCTAAAAGTCCATGATTCTATAGCCAATTTTATCAACACCCTATAACCCCTACAATGTCCCAAAAAGTAAATATCATAGGATCTGGATTCTCTGCCCTTGCAGCATCCTGTTATCTTGCGAAAGCTGGATATCAGGTTGAAGTTTTTGAAAAGAACGACAGTCTAGGAGGAAGAGCCAGACAATTACAGAAAGAGGGGTTTACTTTTGATATTGGGCCTACCTGGTATTGGATGCCCGATGTATTTGAACGTTTCTTTTCAGATTTTGATAAAAAGCCTTCAGATTATTACAAACTCAAAAAGCTGGATCCTGCCTATCAGGTTTATTTTGATCAAAATGAATCAGTAATTATTCCAGGCTCACTGGATAAAATATTTGATAGTTTTGAGGCAGAAGAAACTGGAAGCTCTAAAAAACTTCATGATTTCATCAAAAAAGCTAAAGATAATTATAATATAGCCATTAAGGAATTGGTTTACCGACCAGGAGTCACGCCAATGGAATTAATTACACCTGAAACCGCTAAGCGATTGGGTAGATTTTTCACTAATATCAGTAGCGAGGTTAGAAAGGAGTTTACTAATCCTAAATTGCAAAAAATCCTGGAATTCCCGGTTTTATTTCTAGGAGCTAAACCTAGCGATACCCCTGCTTTTTATAGTTTTATGAATTATGCCGATTTTGGCCTGGGCACCTGGCATCCCATGGGGGGCATGTACAAAGTAATTGAAGGAATTAACGACCTGGCCGAATCACTAGGAGTAAAATTCCACCTCAATTCTCCAGTTGAAAAAATCATCACGGAAAACGGAAAAGCAAATGCTATTATAGTAAATGGAAAAAAAATCGCTTCAGACATAGTTTTATCTGGGGCAGATTATCATCATTCCGAGCAACTTTTACCGGAAAAATTAAGACAATATTCACCATCATATTGGGATAAAAAAACTTTTGCCCCTTCTTCCTTGCTGTTTTATGTAGGTTTTGATAAAAAAATTGAAAATGTCTCCCACCATACGCTTTTCTTCGATTCCAGTTTTGAAGAGCATGCCAAAGATATTTATGACGATCCAAAATGGCCTGAAGATCCGTTATTTTATGCCAGTTTCCCATCTATAACCGATGATTCCTGTGCGCCTGAAGGGAAAGAAGCCGGGATATTTTTAATCCCCCTTGCACCAGATCTTGAAGATACCGAAGAATTGCGTGAGCATTATTTTAACCTTATAATAAAACGCTTTGAAAAGCTTACCAACCAAAAAGTAAAAACAAATATTATATTTAAAGAATCCTTCTGTGTAAAAGATTTCAAAGAGGCTTATAATTCCTATAAAGGCAATGCCTATGGAATGGCCAACACTCTTTTCCAGACCGCTTTTTTAAGGCCCAAACTGAAAAGTAAAAAAGTTGACCAGCTTTATTTTACGGGACAGTTAAGTGTTCCCGGCCCAGGCGTGCCACCATCCCTTATTTCAGGAAAACTGGCAGCCGGCCTGATAGAAAAATATGAAAAAAATTAATATGAAAGTTATCTTTGACATCGTATCCAGAGAATGCAGTAAGACCGTAACCAATTCTTACAGCACCTCTTTTTCCCTGGCTACTAAAATGCTTGCCCCCTCTATAAGGCAGGATATCTATAATATTTACGGTTTCGTAAGGTTTGCTGATGAGATCGTAGACAGCTTCCATGACTACGACAAGAAAACACTTTTTAAAGATTTTGAAGCAGACCTATATAAAGCTATTCAGGCAAAAATTTCCCTAAATCCAATTCTTAACTCTTTTCAGGAAACAGTGCATAAATATCAAATTCAGGAAGAATTATACAGTTCTTTCATGGATAGTATGCGTTTAGATTTACACAAATCTAAATACCTCAATATGGAAGAATATAAGCAGTATATTTACGGCAGTGCAGATGTTGTGGGACTTATGTGCCTGAAGGTTTTTGTAAAAGGAAACGAAAAAAGATATCATGAGCTTAAAGATTCTGCCATGAGTTTAGGGTCTGCCTTTCAGAAAGTAAATTTTTTAAGGGACCTAAAAGCAGATTATGAAGATTTAAGCCGAAGTTATTTCCCCAATGTAGACCTCTCTCAGTTAAATGAAATGAATAAAGAACAGATTATACAGGAGATTGAGGAAGATTTTAGAAAAGGTTTGAATGGAATTGCCCATTTACCGGTAGAGGCTAAATTTGGAGTTTACACAGCCTATATATATTATAGCAAATTATTACAAAAATTAAAGAGAATTCCTTCCCTTGAAATTAGAAAACGCCGGGTACGGGTTCCTAATTATCAAAAGGCAGGATTACTTGCAAAATCTTATATTTCATACAGGTTGAACCTTATATAAATAAAAGCGCAATGAATATTTTATTATGGATAGTTGTATTTCTGGCCACCTTCATGATTATGGAAGGAATGGCCTGGTTTACCCATAAATATGTAATGCATGGTTTTTTATGGAAATTACATAAAGACCATCATAGAAAAGACCATAGTAGCTGGTGGGAACGCAATGACCTTTTCTTTGTTTTTTACGCCCTCGTTAGCATTAGCTGTTTTTTACTGTGGAGATATGAGGATGTCTGGATAGGACTTCCTATAGGTCTTGGCATCCTGGCGTACGGCATCACCTATTTCACCGTACATGATATCTTTATACACCAACGTTTCAAGATTTTCAGAAATGCAGATAATAAATACGCTAAAGGTATAAGAAGGGCCCATAAGATGCATCATAAGCATTTAGGAAAAGAAGACGGAGAATGCTTCGGAATGCTTTTCGTACCCTTCAAATATTTCAAAAAATAATAAAAACATAGCTATATGATAACGCCAGATTATTACTACGTCATTGTGGGCGGTGGTCTGGCAGGACTTCAGCTTGCCCTGCGCATTCAAAGCGATATATTTTTTAAAGGCAAGAAAATAGCGATTATTGAACCTTCTAAAAAAACAAACAATGATAGAACCTGGTGTTTCTGGGAAGAAGGCGTTGGCCAATGGGATCATTTGATCGCTACACAATGGAATAAAACTAAATTTATTACTTCCGAATTAGATCAGGAGCTGGATCTCGCCCCCTATTCCTACAAAATGCTGAAGTCCCTGGATTTTTACCAGTATGCAAAAGACATGCTGGATAATTCTGGAGATTTTTTTTTCATTAAAGACAAAGTTTCGAAGATAGATCAGGTCACCAGGACAGCGATCGGTGAAAAAGCCAACTATACGGCTACGCACTTTTTTGACAGTCGGCCGCCAGCCGATTTTGAAAAAATAGGTAATTCCAGTATGATATATCAGCATTTTAAAGGCTTATACATACAAACCGAAAATGAACATTTTGACCCTGAAAGTTTCACCATGATGGATTACAGGGTAAAATATAATAAATCTACCTGTTTTACCTATGTTCTTCCTGTTTCCTCGAAGGAAGCCCTGGTTGAATTCACTTTTTTCACCCCTTTTCTTGCAGATAAAAGTGTGTATGATGAAAAAATTAGAGAGTATATCACTTCGGTTCTAAAAATTGAGAAATATAAAATAACCGAATCTGAAACAGGTATAATCCCTATGACAGATTATCCATTTCATAAAGCGAACACCCCATACCTCACTAAAATTGGCACTGCCGGGGGATGGGTTAAAGCCTCTTCTGGATATTCTTTCAAGAATACGGAGAAGAAGATAGATCAGTTAATTGAAAATATAAAGTGCGGATTAAGACCTTCTAAGAATCTTTTCAGTACAAAATTTCAGCGGTATGATGCTATTTTTCTAGATGTTTTGGAAAAACGTAATGATCTTGGGGAGTCACTTTTCACTAAATTATATACAAAAAATAAAATTCAGGATATTTTCAAATTTCTGGATGAAGAAACAAATTTATCAGAAGAATTAAAGATCATGCTTTCATTATACCATCCTCAATTTCTAAAGTCATTCTTCAAAAAGATTTAATTTTATTCAGCTAACAGCTTATCCAGGGTTTTTCGGAATTTCTCGCTATTCCAATCAGCAGATCCCACTTTATCTACCACAATATTGCCATCTTTTGCAATAACATAGGTAGTGGGAAGTGTGCTGCCTACCATAGGTTCCGGAGCTTTGGTGAGCATTTTATAGGAAGGCAGTGTAAAACGTTTTCGCTTCATATAATTATCTACTGTTTCGTGCTGTTCACCAGACACAAAAAGGAAAGTAACCTTATCACTATAATCCTCATATAATTCCTGAAAACCAGGCATTTCAGCAATACATGGCGGGCACCAGGTTGCCCAGAAATTTACAATGATCACCTCATCCTGAAAATTAGAAAATTCAGTTCGCTTGCCGCGCTTATTTTCCAGAACCCAATTATAATCCGCTATTTTCACCCTGTCTTCCTCATCATTGACAGAGGGTGCGAAAGAAATCAATTTATTCACAAAGATTTGTATGGGTTTCCTTGTCTGCGGAATGATCATTGCCAAAATGATCACAACAATGATGATGTTTGACCACTGATTTTTGAAGATTTTCATAATACTGCTTCTACAGTGTAAAGAAATAAAAAAAATCGTTTCTCAGTAAAGTTTCCTGAACCGAAAAATGAAGTTATTCTGTTCCGATAGCTATCGGAATTGTTCCAGAATCTCATTTTTGATGTAAATCAATACTATATCAAGACCCTGAAATGAATTAGCATTGACATATTTCTGAAATTAGTAATGATAAAGTTAAATAATGATTTTAAGAGCTTCCATTTCCCCTGCGTATCGAAAATTTAGCGTAAAATTTGAGGTGTAAGTAACGTGAAATTTTAGGCTGTTTGAGCTAAACAAATTTTCTATAAAAACACATCTTAATGGCTAGTTCCTAAAATTTGGGTGTTGTACGATAAATTTAGATAGAGTTTCGTAAGCCTGGATTTTGAATGCATCCGACGACCAAAGGGAGAGGAATGCAGAATTTTCATCAGTGGAAAAAATGGACAGGTATCTTAATAAAATATATCAATTTCCTACGTTAGATGATTTTTATCATGGATTTCAGGGTCACGAAAGAAGCTTATAAGACAGAAAACGGATATATAAAAGAATCCTGACGCTTTTAGTCAGCTACTTTTTATCGGTTAAGGAAGTTAACTTTTTATTCATGCTGTACAACTCCTTTTTTAAATGGTTTATACTCTCTTCCAGATTTTTCATTTTATCTGATCTGTTAGCTTCCTTTTGAGAAATAAGCACACCACTTATTTTCCCTCTAATCATCATCAGCTTTTTAATATCTTCTTTCTTGATTCTCACAGTTTCACTATGGTTTTCATTATCATTCTCCACTAAAAAATATTCCTCATTTTCATCTCTTCGTAACCTTTTTACCATAATTCCATCTACCGTAATCACCACTACTGCCGAGCCATCCAAAACCTTATCTACATTATGATGCAACTGACAGATCAAAACATCGCCGGGAAATATTGTAGGCGTCATGCTTTCTCCTTCTACTTCAAAAAGTGTTTGATCCTTGGAGGGATCGAAACCGGGGATTCGGAACCAGTCTTTTACATCAAAAAAATCTTCATTATCCATTTCCTTTAAAAAGCCTGCGTGTGCATTTGTACGTAAAAGCGGCACAAATCCGGCATTACGTCCTACTTTGATATAATTTTTTTCACCGGTTAAAATAAAATCGGTAGAAACATTATATAGCTTACTCAATTTAATAATATGCTCAGAAACAATTCCATTCTGAGAATTTTCAATTAAGGAATAGGCTGCCTGAGAGATAAACAGGATTTCTGCCACATGGGTTTGTGAGAAATTATTGCTTAGCCGTAATTTCTTGATCCTTTTTCCTATTTCAACTCTATAATTCATTCGGTATCCACTTTTAAAATTCAAAGAACGGACATCCATTTATTTTAAAAATCATTTATAATTACAAATGATATTTACGGTTGAGTCTATAATTTTTAGTGCTAAATATTTGCTAATCAAATTAAATTTTAAGCATATATTACTTCCTGATTTTCAATCAAATGCAATTATACTTACTTGTTTGCCGCTTATACCGGCTTCGATGTTGTAATAAAATTGTAATCTCACTATACAAAGCGGTAAGTAAGACAGATGAGAAAGCAAGAAATATCTGTATTGAGAGATCAGAAAAGAGACAAATCGCAAAAAAACAACTTGAAAAACGAATAGGTAAGTTACGAAATCAAAACTGTCTTTGGCCTGAAAATATGCTATTTTATCTGGTGGTACAAATATTTAATACCACTTCCAGTATCGTGCTTTACTTTCAGCCAAAAAATTGGAACAGTATTATGTACTGGGAATCAAGGAACATCCAATTATATTATACAGTATTGTACACACCTGGAGTTCCAAAACCCGTTGTAAACATGCTTTTAAGGCAAAAAAATGATATTGAAGAATACATGATGAACGAGGGCTCTATGTAACTGCCATAAAGAATTCCATCTCAACAAGAAAATTCCAGCCATAACTATGGGGGCATATGGCGAAAAAAAACCTCAGAACTTTTTTCTGAGGTTTTTTAAATTTCTGAAAATTTAAAAAATCTTAAGCTGCATTCTGCTTTTTGATAAGATTTAAAGCAGAACCATGCTTATACCATTCTATTTGAGGGGCATTGTATGTATGATTTGCTTTTATAGTATCCTTGCTTCCGTCAGCATGAACTATCTCTATCGTTAAAGGCTTATCTGGAGCGAAATCCTCAAGATCTGTAAAGTTAAAAGTATCATCTTCCTGAATAAGATCATAATCGTTCTCATTTGCGAAAGTAAGTCCTAACATTCCCTGCTTCTTAAGGTTTGTTTCATGGATACGTGCAAAAGATTTTACCAGTACCACTTTAACACCTAAGTGTCTTGGCTCCATCGCCGCGTGCTCTCTGGAAGAACCTTCCCCATAGTTATGATCTCCCACCACTACCGTTGGAATTCCTTCTTTCTTATATTCTCTCTGTACTGCCGGAACACCATCGTACTCCCCAGTTAGCTGGTTTTTTACAAAGTTGGATTTCTTGTTATATGCATTGATAGCTCCAATTAAACAGTTATTGGAAATGTTATCTAAATGACCCCTATAACGCAACCAAGGTCCCGCCATAGAAATATGGTCTGTAGTACATTTACCCCATGCTTTTATTAGAAGTTTAGCTCCGGTAAGATTCTTACCATCCCATGGCTCAAAAGGAGTAAGCAACTGAAGTCTTTCACTATCTGAAGCTACTTTTACTTCTACACTGCTTCCATCTTCTTTTGGCGCAACATATCCTGCATCTTCCACAGCAAATCCTTTAGTTGGAAGTTCAATTCCCTGTGGCTCATCTAACATTACTTCTTCACCATCCTCGTTCATAAGCTTGTCACGAGTTGGGTCAAAATCAAGTCTACCAGAAATTGC
Organism: Christiangramia sp.; assembly: GCF_029937855.1. Classification (GTDB taxonomy): domain Bacteria; phylum Bacteroidota; class Bacteroidia; order Flavobacteriales; family Flavobacteriaceae; genus Christiangramia. The sequence goes on along the minus strand of NZ_JAPYPC010000024.1, from coordinate 62,181 downwards.
AATAGCCGCAACCATTTCAGGAGAACCTACAAAAGCGTGGGTATTTGGGTTACCATCTGCACGTTTAGAGAAGTTTCGGTTAAAAGAATGAACAATAGTGTTCTTCTCTTCCCCTTTTCTATCTGAACGATCCCACTGACCTATACAGGGGCCACAGGCATTTGTAAAGATAGTTGCATCAAGATCTTCAAAGATTTGAAGCAATCCATCTCTTTCAGCAGTAAATCTAATTTGTTCAGATCCCGGGTTGATTCCGAAGTCTGATTTAGCTTTTACTTTCTTGTCTACGGCCTGTTTGGCAATAGAAGCTGCTCTGGTTAAATCTTCATAAGAAGAGTTGGTACAGGATCCAATAAGTCCCCAATCTACATTAATTGGCCAGTCATGTTCTTTCGCTTTTTTCCCCATTTCAGAAATAGGAGTGGCAAGATCTGGAGTAAATGGTCCGTTTAAATGAGGTTTCAACTCATCCAAATTGATCTCGATCAGTTCATCAAAATACTGCTCTGGATTTGCATAAACTTCATCATCGCCGGTTAAATGTTCACGAACCGCATTAGCTGCCTCAGCAACATCGGCTCTGTTCGTAGCTTTCAGGTAACGCTCCATAGAATCGTCGTACCCAAATGTTGAAGTGGTTGCACCAACTTCAGCTCCCATATTACAGATAGTACCTTTACCTGTACAGGACAAATTACGTGCTCCTTCACCAAAATATTCAATAATTGCTCCGGTTCCACCTTTTACGGTAAGTATACCTGCAACTTTTAAGATCACATCTTTAGAAGAGGTCCAGCCGGAAAGTTTACCGGTCAACTTCACTCCAATCAATTTCGGGAATTTGAGCTCCCATGGCATTCCTGCCATTACATCAACGGCATCTGCACCGCCAACACCAATCGCTACCATTCCCAATCCACCTGCGTTTACAGTATGTGAATCTGTTCCAATCATCATTCCTCCAGGGAAGGCATAATTTTCAAGAACAACCTGGTGAATAATACCTGCACCCGGCTTCCAGAATCCAATGCCATACTTGTTAGATACCGACTCCAGAAAATCGAAAACCTCACTACTGCTTTTGTTAGCCGACTGTAAGTCTATCGCTGCTCCCATTTTCGCCTGAATAAGGTGATCACAATGAACAGTCGTTGGAACAGCTACCTGCTTCTTCCCAGCCTGCATAAATTGCAACAATGCCATTTGCGCAGTCGCATCCTGACAGGCAATCCTATCTGGTGAAAATTCTACATAATCCTTGCCCCTGGTATAAGCTTCCTTAGCCTTACCATCCCATAAGTGAGAATAAAGGATCTTTTCTGAAAGTGTCAAAGGTTTACCTACAACTTCACGTGCTGTATTCACACGTTCAGCCATTTGGCGATATACCTTTTTAATCATATCAATATCGTATGCCATATTCTGTTTAATTTATGTTCTAAAAAAGTCTTGCAAAAATAAGAATTTTAAAGGGATTTTGAAAATTAGAGGTGATAGTCAGAAATTAGTATAAATAATTTCCGTAATTATAATTTTTATCGCTAAAAATTCAATAAAAAGTAATTTATAGATGATAAATTGAGAATTTATCAAAAACGTGGAGGATGGGGAGAGAAATTAGCTTTTTAGACTGATTATGAATTAGCTAAAAGAAGTTTAAAACTAGAAAAGTTTTCGGATAATCTCCTCTTCAGTTATACCTTCAGCTTCAGCTTTATAATTTTTAATGATCCTATGTCTCAATATTCCGAAAGCTACTGCCTGTACATCTTCAATATCTGGTGAAAACTTTCCATTCACAGCAGCATGAGTTTTAGCAGCCATGATCAGATTTTGTGAAGCTCTGGGACCTGCGCCCCAATCTACATAATTGGTAACAAGCTCCGGTGCACCATTTAAAGGCCTCGTCTTTCCCACAAGCCTAACCGCATATTCCACCACATTATCGGGTACAGGGATCCTTCTTATTACCTGCTGAATGTCTGAAATTTCCTGAGCTGAAAATAGCGCATTTACCTCCTGTGGTTTATCTGAAGTAGTAGATTTTACCACATCTACCTCTTCCTGAAAACTCGGATAATCCAGGTTGATGGCAAACATAAACCTATCCAGCTGAGCTTCGGGAAGAGGATAAGTACCCTCCTGTTCTATTGGATTTTGAGTAGCCAGCACAAAGTAAGGAAGATCCAATTTATAGTGATGTCCTGCCACGGTTACCGCTCTCTCCTGCATAGCTTCCAATAAAGCTGCCTGGGTTTTTGGCGGAGTCCTGTTAATCTCATCTGCCAGTAAAATATTAGTGAATATTGGTCCTTTTATAAATTTAAATTTCCTGTTCTCATCCAGTATCTCAGATCCCAGAATATCACTCGGCATCAAATCTGGAGTAAATTGAATTCTTTTAAAATCCAGACCCAGCGCCTGGGAAATGGTATTTACCATTAAAGTTTTGGCGAGGCCGGGAACACCAATCAATAAGGAATGTCCGCCGGAAAAAATTGATAACAGGATTTGGTTAACCACCTCATCCTGGCCTACGATAACTTTTGCAATCTCCTTTTTTAGATCGCCATGCTTAGCTACCAGTTGTTCTACCAATTTTACGTCAGACATATAAAGTTTTAATTTTTTACCCAGTCACTGGTATAATCACAATCGCGATACTTTCCATTTACCTTGATATAGGTATCACTAATTTTTTGCTTTTGCCATTCTTCAATAGCCTCTAACTGTTTGTCACGCAGGGCAAGTTCCTTAATTTTAAGGTAATCTGTAGCATAATCTGCTTCATGTTCTTCTATCTTCTTAGTCACCTTAATGATCTTGAACTGTGGTCTCCCGGTTCTGTCTTTTTGAGTTAAAACTAAAGAAACGTCACCTTCATCCAACTCTTCTACCTGTTTAAATAACTCCGGGTCAATTTTAGTAAGTTCAAACCTGGTATCTCCTGTTCGTGGATTTATCAGCTTTCCACCGTCGTTTTTTGTCTCCTCCTCATCGGAAGCTTCTTTGGCGGCCTCAGCGAATTCTATATCGCCAGCAACAATCTTACTTCTTAAAGTATCTATCTCTTCTCTGGCTGCTTCTACGGAAGCATTGGTCACATCTGGAATTAAAATAATATGCCTTAAATCTACCGTCTGACCTCTAATCTTATCAACCTGAATAATATGATACCCGAATTCTGTTTCAAAAGGCTCACTAATTTCACCTTCCTGAAGACTAAAGGCCACATCTTTAAATTCTTTTACAAAGGCATCTTTCCTGGTAAGGGTGATTCTGCCACCATCTGAAGCATTACCGGGATCCTGAGAATATAGTACCGCTTTTGTAGAAAAGCTAGCTCCATTTTCCTCAATATCAGCTTTAAAGCTATTCAACCTGTCAATCACTTTCTGCTTTTCAGATTGTGGAATTTCAGGTTCAATTACAATTTGAGACAATTCAACTTCAGTTCCAAACATAGGCTTCTCCTTCATATTTACATAATACTGTCTTACTTCTTCCGGAGTCACCTCTATTTCTTCAATGATCTTTTGCTGCATTCTTTGCGCAAGCTGTCTTTGCTTGGTAAGCTGAAAAATCTCATCCCTAAGTTCGGCTTCACTTTCCTTCTTATAAAACTCAAGAACTTTTTCCATAGAACCTGCCTGTTGGGCCAATCCCTGGATTTGCTGGTCTACCACGCCGTTAATTTGAGAATCTGGAATAATGATACTATCCTGAATAGCATGATGGGCATAGAGTTTATTTTCCATTAGTGAACCCGCAAGGTTACAGTCGGTTACATCTGCAGTAGACATTCCCTGGCTTTGCATATCCTTGTACATAAGATCTACATCGCTATCTAAAATGATATATTCACCTATCACGGCAGCAATACCATCTACTTTCATTCTTTGTGAACCCTGTTTGGTCACATCTTTCTGTTTAACCTCTGCGTCGGGTTGAATGGAAGTACTATCTGTAACTATCACTTCCTGCGCATTTGTATAGGTCGAAAACAGCAAACATCCGGCTGCTAAAACAGTCTTAATTGTAAATTTCAAACTCATTATTCTTAATTGCATCTTTAGTAATATCTTTTTCTAATTCTTTGATTAACGCCTGCTTTTTCTTATTAAGCAAAATTTCGCGAACGGTTGCCGAAGCATATTCAAGGGGAGCCTGCTCATTTCGGCTTAAAACATCATTTACATATACAAGGTACACATTTAGCGAATCCTGTAATTCCATAAAATTAGATTTTTTAAGTAAACTTGACCTGTCTTCCACGGTAAGCGGCCCAATTTTGTTATAAACCGACTTTGTTTTTATCCAAACCGAATCGTTCAGGGAATAAGATTTGAATTGCAAACCCATATCCATTAACTCCTGTTGGTCTTTTTCATTAAACCTTCTGAATTTATTCTTTAGTTCTTCCAGGTTGTTACTATTTTTAGCAAGGTTAATATATCTAAGCTTGACCAGGTCTTCATTTAAAATAAAATTTTCCTTGTTTTGCTCATAATATTCCTCTACCTCACTGGAATTTAACGAAGTATCCAGGTCCCTGGAAACTACAGCTTCCGTATACGCATTGGTGTAAAGCTCATTTCGGTAATTATTCACCAGGCTATTGAATTCTTCCTGTTGAGATTCCGGTAAATTCAATTCTGCCCGGTCTATCAATAATTGCTGTGTGGCCCAGCGCGTAATATAATTTGATACTATTAGGGTACTGTCTTCTGGCGAAGTACCTTCATTTATTAGGGCCGCAATATCTTCTTCATATAAAAATGAATCATTTACCCTTACCACAACCTTGCGATCATCAGATTGTTCAAAATAATTGCAACTTACCATACATAGCGCTGCAAAACTTACAATAAACCCAAGAAAGCGTTTCTTCAAAATCAATTTTTTTAGCACCTCTCAAAATAAATGCCAGAAGAGATTCACTCAAAAGTAAAATCTTCATCTGCGCAAAAATAAGAATTAGTTAAGGTTCTGCAAGCTAAAGGCATAACGAAAACCAGAGATTTAAATTATAAATTTTAGAAGAATTTATTTCTGCTATATCTTTAGATTTCAACAAACCAGTTAGTTATGAAATATCAACAGCAAATTACTATCAACAGACCTAGAAATGAGGTGATAGAAAAATTTTCAAAGCCGGAAAATATAGAACATTGGCAGCGAGGTTTTATTTTTATGAAACCCATCAACGGAGAGCTCGGTGCTAATGGCTCCCAAAATCTCCTGAAATATAAAATTGGAAAGAGAGAAATTGAAATGACCGAAACCATATTAAAAAATAACTTACCTCAGGAATTCAGTGCTACGTATGAAGCAAAAGGGGTCTACAATTTTCAGAAAAACCGGTTTAACGAAACCCCTGAAAATAACACCCACTGGATTGCAGATAATGAATTTAAATTTAGCGGATTCATGAAGTTATTCGGCTGGTTTATACCAGGAGCATTTAAAAAGCAATCCAAACAATATATGGACGATTTTAAGGCTTTTGTAGAAGATGGAAAAAGCGTAAAGAATGAGTAATCACTATTTTTAAAGTAAAAAATCTAGCTATATTTTATTCAGGCTGTTATATTTGCGAAAAATAACACAAATGAAACGAGTAATTTTAGGAATTCTTTTATTGTTTATAGCATTTTCAGGGAATGCACAATCAAAAATTGGCACTATAGATGCCGAATATATACTTTCCCAAATGCCTGATAATACCGAGGTCAATAAAAATCTTGAAACCTATAATAAAGAACTTCAGGAAGATCTTAAAGCTAATATTCAGGAATATGAAACTTTGGTAAAAGAATATCAGGACACCAGTGAAAGCCTGGAAGAAGAAGCCAGAAAAGAAAAAGAAAGCCAAATTATCGAGCTTGAAAATGATATTAAAGGTTTCCGTCAAAAAGCTTCTCTATTAATCCAAATGAGGCGTAATGAATTAACCGGGCCGTTATATGAAAAGATAGATGTGGCAATGAAAAAGATAATTCTTGAAGAAGGGTTTACGCAAATATTTCATGCAGGAGCAAGTGGTCTTGCTTTCTCCAGAGCCGAAGATGATATTACCTTAAAAGTGATGGATGAATTGGGTATAGAAGCCAAGGATCCAAAACCGGCTGTTGAAAATACTGTTGAAAATACTGTTGAAAATTAATTTATTTTCAAATAAAAAAACCCGCGAGATGCGGGTTTTTTTATGTCTAACTATTTATATTACCTGCTATAATTAGGGGATTCTTTGGTAATGGTAACATCATGCGGATGGCTCTCATGAACTCCGGCAGCAGTAATCCTTACAAACTTCCCGGTCTCTTTTAGCGTCTCCACATCTTTAGCACCGCAGTATCCCATTCCGGCCTTTAACCCACCAACAAATTGGTGGATACTTTCTTCCAGATCTCCTTTGTAAGGAACACGTCCTACAATTCCTTCAGGCACTAATTTTTTAATATCATCTTCCACATCCTGGAAATACCTGTCTTTTGAACCTTTTTCCATGGCTTCAACAGATCCCATTCCGCGGTAAGATTTAAATTTTCTTCCTTCGTATATAATCGTTTCGCCGGGAGATTCTTTTGTACCGGCCAATAATGATCCCAACATTACAGTATCTGCGCCCGCAGCAATGGCTTTTGGAATATCTCCCGTATAACGAATTCCTCCATCAGCAATTACAGGAACTCCGCTACCTTTAATAGCCGCAGCAACTTCCAGAACAGCAGAAAACTGAGGAAATCCAACGCCGGCAACCACACGGGTAGTACAAATAGAACCAGGACCTATCCCTACTTTAACTGCATCTGCCCCTGCATCTACCAGATATTTTGCAGCCTCTCCAGTGGCTATATTACCAACTACCACATCCAGTTCAGGAAACTTTTTCTTTACTTCCTGCAATACATGAACCACTCCTTTGGTATGTCCATGGGCCGTATCTATAATAATTGCATCTACACCTGCATTTACCAAAGCTTCCGCACGATCTACAGCATCACCAGTAACTCCCACGGCAGCCGCAACTCTCAGCCTGCCATAGCTATCTTTGTTAGCCATGGGTTTTTGAGTTAGTTTGGTGATATCCCTAAAAGTTATTAATCCCACTAACTTGTCATCCTTATTTACTACAGGCAGCTTTTCAATTTTATTTTCCTGAAGTATATCTTCCGCATCATCTAAAGAGGTTCCTTCCGCAACCGTTACAAGATTTTCTGAAGTCATCACCTCAGCGATAGGGCGGTTTAAGTTCTTCTCAAACCTTAGGTCTCTATTCGTAACAATTCCAAGGAGTTTACCGTTATCATCTACAATCGGAATTCCACCAATACTATGTTCTTTCATAGATTCCTTGGCATCCCTAACCCTGGCAGAGATCGGAAGGGTTACAGGATCTATGATCATTCCACTTTCAGCACGCTTTACTTTTCGCACTTTCAGCGCTTGTTGCTCTATACTCATATTCTTGTGCAACACACCAATACCACCTTCCCTGGCCATGGCAATCGCCATACGGGATTCGGTCACGGTATCCATCGCTGCTGAAACGATAGGCACATTAATTGAAATATTACGTGTGAATTTGGATTGAATACTTACTTCTCTTGGGAGAACTTCAGAATAAGCAGGTACTAAAAGTACATCGTCATAAGTAAGTCCGTCGCCAAGTATTTTTGAATCGTGTGCAGTCATTGCAATTAAGGATTTAATTGCATGCAAATGTAAGACTTATATATGAGAAAATGAGACTCTCATGTGTTAAGAGAGGAAAACCTGCTTTGAAAATTTTCAGAACTTATTATTAGCCGGTCCTAAGAGAGAATCTGAATTTTAAAATATGTGCCTATTCGTAAGAAACCTAAACACAAAATCTGATACATTCTATGTCACATCGAGCGCAGTCGAGATGTCTTTTGTCTATCTTTCGACTACGCTCAAGATGACAAAATTTATCTTTAGGTACAAATACGGATAAACATTTTAAAAAGAAATCAACATTAGGCATAGAAACCTGCACCTTAGCTATTTATATTGTTTCTTAAATGCTTTGATTGTAAATTTAAAAGACTTTAAATAATTAAAATTATGAGTATACGATTAGGAAATAGCTGTGTGAATTGTGAACGCTTCAAAAATAATTTTTGCACCAGGCACGAAACCAGCGTTGGAGAACAACATACCTGTGACAGTTTTAAGATGAAAGCTGCCATTAAAGATGAACCGAATTGCCTTAATTGCAGTAGATATCATTCACCTACCTGCGCAAATCCACAAAAAGCTGCGCCGGGCATGCTGTGTAATCATTGGGCACCACAGGCAAGCGCATAATTTTAAAGTTTTACCTGCAAGGTTGTATACCAGGTGATTGGTTGCGCCGGAATTATTCCCGGCCCCGGATAACCTGTGGCTCTGCGCGTGAAATAAGAATTATCTAAAAGATTATTTATTCCCGCTTCTATTTTAAACTTTCCGAAGCTATAGGAACTCGAAAAATCTAAAATTCCATAGGCTGGAACTGCTCCCTGAATTCCCCGGTTATTCTCATTTTTTATCTGTGGGGCATTAGTGGCATCGGTAAACTGTTTGCTTAAATAAGTGTATTGCAAACCGGCCAGGAAATTTTTATAACCAAAATTAATTCCCGTCTTTAAATTTACTGCCGGGATAAACTCCACTTCATTACCTTCCACGTTCACCTGTTCAGAGTCTATATATTCAGATTTTGTAAAGGCGGCATTTACAAAAGCATTCATTCTATAATTTTCTGCAGATTGAAAAAGGCTGTTCCTAATATTCCATTCTGCAAAGGTTTCAAGACCATAGATAAAAGCATCTCCTATATTTCCCCTGAACCTTACCAGTCTACCTGTTTGCTCCAGATCTCCTGAGGCATTTACGCGTTCTTCCGGTTTTAAGGTTTCCCCGATCCTGTCATTATATCTCAAAGCAAAAATACTGGCATCGTAGGAAAGAAAATCTTTCAATCTACCTCTAATTCCTATATCTGAAGTAAAACCCTCTTCATCCCTAATATTTGGATCTACCTGGAAGCTTGGATTTACCACCCGGATATCGTTAAAGGTAACCGACCGGTAATTCTGAGAAAAATTCGCATAAAGCTCGTTAGAAGGATTTAAATTATAACTACTCCCAACTCCAAGAAGAATAAAACTTCTTTCAAACTCACGGTCATCTTCATTGGTTTCATTCAGCAACGTATTTTCAGCATTATCTTTTACAATATTCTTATAAAACCCATCTGCTTCAGTATTTATATATTCAAATCTAAAGCCCGGGGTTATGGAAAAGTTATTGGTGACATTGAAAATATTCTCTCCAAAGAAAGCAAGGTTACTATTAGGAAACTCAAATTGTGATTGCCGCTCATAATTTGGGAAATCTTCCGAGGCAAAATTAAAATCGGGGCCTGCAGAAGCACTTCCCGGACCTTGCTGCTGCTCATTAAATGCCTGATAATATTTACTTCCCAGCAATAAAACGGACTCTTCCTCAAATAAATTATAGCGCGTAAGCACCCTCGCTTCGGCTCCCCAGTTCGAAAAATCGTCGATCAATAATTCCCTTGGCTCTTCAGGATCATCCGGCAATGCCACCCTGTTTTGTCTAAAACCGACGGCTTTTCTACTTGCATTTAGTCCGAAGATATTCAAACTAAGATCTGTTTTATCGCTTAGTTCATGTTGCAGTTTCAGTGCGAAAAGATTCCAGTTCACATCAAACCAGTTTCTTTCCCTATTGCTGAAATCGGGATTTTCATAAAATTGATTATCAGTTAATCCACCCGGTTGCTGTGCTAAATAATCAAGATAGGTATACTCAAAACTTATATTTGTTCTATCATTAAATTTCCATCCAAGATGGGCAAATGCGTTATGGGAATCGTATCCTGAATTAGGCCGAAAGCCTTTTCCGCCTTTATAATTATAATAAGTGTAATAGCTAAATTTTCCGACCGTGCCGCTAAGGCTGTTAAAGCTGGTAAAAAGATCGTAGGAGCCTACAGACTGCCTAGACACCAATTCAATTTCTTTATCTGGAACCGGTTCCTTAAACCTAAAATTTATGAGTCCGCCAAACTGCGTTCCATATTGTAAAGAAGCCGCTCCCCGCACCACCTGTATCTCCCGAAGGGCTTCCGGCGGTGGAGTATAATAACTTTCCGGGTAACCCAATACATCAGCTGAAATATCATAGCCATTCTGCCTGGTATTAAAATTCTGGGTCCTGTTGGGATCCAGACCGCGCCCTCCAATATTCAATTGTAAACCTGCATCGCCATTATCGTAAATATTCAAACCTACCACCTGGCTATAGATTTGCCTCGCGTTGTTCGCTGCAAGGTTTCCAGAGACCTTATCCAATAGAACAACTTCACTCTTCTTACCCGCGTAAATAGCCGTACCTTCAACTTTTCTAAGTTTTCTGAGGGCAAAAATCTGTTCTCTTCTATTGGTAATCATTACCTCGCTTAGACTTTCGGCGAGAGGAGAAAGTTGGAAATTGACTGTTCTATTTTCTGAAACCTGAATTTCCCTTTCTATAATTTCATATTCATAACTAAAAACAGCGAACACATAAGATCCTTCTTCCAGATCTTCTACTTCAAATTCTCCATTGGAATTGGCTACAGTTAGTTTTCCTGTAGTCTTATTCCAGATCTCGGCATCGGGTACCGGATCACCTGTTTCAGAAGAAGTCACCTTTCCGCTTAGAGAATACTGTGCATTCATCAACAGACTACAAAAGAAAAATATGCTAAAGACCTTTAATTTCATCTTCGAAGGGTAAAATAAATGTTTTGCGTTCAAACGAGTCCGCGAAATTAAGCAAATTAACATCGGGGCTTATATAAGGAGTACTTTTTCTTCCATTCAACCCCACATAGCTATCTACATAGACCTCAATGTTTTTATGACCATCTTTTCTGAAATGTTCTGCCAGAAAATGTGCGTATTCCAAAATCATATCGGGCTGAAAAGACATTTGCTTTTCCTGAAACGGGGTTAAAAAATCGGCATTATCCACATAAAATCGTTTCCCGGTTTCTGCATCTACCACTTTAAATTCGGCATAACCGGCTTTTTCCATCAACATCACCCTCCAGGAAAATCTAAAACCTTCTTCTGTCCAGAATAATTCACCAGGATAAAGCAAATACCTCCAGGGAAATAGTAACTGGATCACGAAAAAAACAGTTACCACAGAAAGAATAAGTTTTCTCTGTGCTGGTTTTCTATAAGGCATCTTCTTATTATCAAATTTTGATTTATCTATACGTAACCAGGAAGAAATCATTTTCAGGATTCTATGGTGTACTTGCGGACTGAAAAATATGAGCGCACTCACGATCATGATATAGGGGAACATACCAATAGGAAATAAAACCCTGGTCATCACGTGAAAGGCTATTACTGCCAGAAAAGCTACCAAGCGTGTTTTTTTGTATAATAAAAGGAAAGGAATAAGTAGATCGTACAACATGCCACTCCAGCTAAAAGCATAAGCGACCCACTCCTGCTGCATAAGATCTCCAAGAAAAGGAAGATCATATTTGGAAGGCAGCCATATTTTTAAAGGCATAGCCTTTAGCAACCAGTCTGAATTTAGTTTAGCGAGACCCGCATAAAAATAAACTATTCCGAGTAAAAGTTTAATGGTATCTATACACCAGCGCGGGATCTTTTGAAAGGCATTTTTAGGGTTCTTCCAGGCATCCAGGGAGAAATAAGTATTCGCCGGCAGGAAGATGAGTAAAAAACTAAGGATACTTACAAAATAATAATGATTGAGATACGTGGTTTTATCCATGAGCTCGATATAGGTAAAGCTCAGGAAAAATGTGATGATCGCTATGCGATATTTATATCCAAAAGCTACGAAAAGCGCTGCCAGACCACATATTATAAAAAGTAAATAGGTGAAATCGCCAAGCGGTTTCACCCATTCAAATCCGTAATAACTAAAATGAAATTTCGGAGTTATATAAAGTTTTTCAATCCATCCGTTCAGCCAGAATCGTATGATACTAATGAACATCATTATTCCAAATCCAATTCTAAAAACTGCCAGTGGGGCTGCTTCGGTATAAGAATTAAGATATTTAGAAATGGACAGATTCATTTATCTGCAACTAATCTCCGTCTGAATCTACATAATCCACGCTAATAGAAAGCGCCTGAAGCATATCGAGTTTCAGCAAAACCACTTCTTTTTGTAGTTCATCATGCACTTCCAGCATCAGGGTATTATTCGTTTCTACCTGGTTTCTTAAGCTTGGATCAAGATCTCCAGACTGAGACTCAATAGCATTAAATTGAGCTAAAATATCATCTGCAAGATCCCCTCTACCCAAAGCTTCTAAATATGCCTGATAACTTTTTCCAGAACCGGAAGTACCAAAATATTTACCAGTAAAGAAATCTTTAGAACTATGTAAAGCCTCAAGATATAACTGCTTGGAAAAATCTTCAGAATAATAAGATTCTACGTTAATTGGGGAAGGTGTTCCTGTAATAGCTCCTGAAGGGAAACCAATTTTACCAGATCTTAGAAATTTCTCAAAATACATCACGTATTTATTGGTCAAACGATCCACAGATCCATTGCTGGAAGAACTGGTATTATTTACAAAAGTATTTCTATAATCACCCTGCCAGGAGGCAGTAACTTCAGCAGTAAGACTATTAATACGTTTGGCTACAGCTAATAAATAATTCCTGTAATTTTCAGCATTTTCATCTTCCGTATATTTTGAAATTGTTTGTTCTTTAGTATTAGCTATACCATAAAGCAGGTAATCCAAAGCTGGAAATCCCTGTTCGTCATAAGTTGATGGTAATTCCAAATTAAAACTTCCGGAGGTGATATTAGAATTTACATCTACCGCATTAAGAGGATAGGTATTTAAAAATCTCCTGTAATCTAATTCCTCGGCTCTCCCCATATCAAACATAGAAACGTTTTGAAATAACTGATAAGACACCTTGAATTGAGCTCTTAGCGCAGTTAATTCAGTATTTCCAGGGTTATCCACAAAAGACTGGGTAAGTTCTTCCAGTTTTTGAGTATTGCTATTCAAATCTTCATATGCCGGAAGTATGATATTATCTGCCCAATTGGCGAGCATAGCTCCCCGATCAAAAGAATCATCTGTACCTCCACCATTATCATTTCTACCATCATCCTCAGTAGAACAGGCAGCAAAAACCAAACAGGCTATTAGCAATAATTTTGAAATCTTCATGGTATTAAATTTTAAAAACCGGAGCAGAAAAAACTTCCGGCTCCGGCTAATTATTTATTCAGCAGCTTCTTCCACACTAAAGTCAAAGCCTGCAGCAATTTCCTCAGACATGGTGTCCAGCATTTCGGGAGTTACATCCCAGAATCCGTTTCCTGCCAGTAATTGATCTATAATTGTATCAATTTGTGGCTTAGAAACATAAGGTGCTCCGGTTGCCGGGTTATGCGTAAATCTAAGGCTATAGATAAATCCGAATCCTTCTGAAAGATCATGGAACGCAGCACCGTAATTTTGATTTTCAATCGCGTTTTTACCATTTTGCAGGTAATATACCGCACGGATACCGATAATTTTTGAAAGGTTTTCACGAATTATTTCGATCTGCTCATTTCTTGTAGAATAATCTCCAGCTACAATTGCTGCTCTTCCTGTCTTAAATGCTTCGAAAGTTTCATTAGCAATACCTGCAAAATCCTCATCGTTTTCTACTCTTCCCATGTACTTAAAGAGTAAAGCATCATCATTATCATTTAGAACAGAATTTGGATCTGCAGCCGGAATAGATGGATCACCATATACATATCCATAAGCCTCGTCCCACTTATGTTCCATGGTGGTGTAAGCTTTACCATCTTCGGTTATTCCCGCATCATTATTTGCTCTATTATCACCTTCATCAAGTACAGCTACAGACAGGTAATTATTTAAAGTTTGATCTAATAAAAGTGCTCCAATCAATCCTTTTGCAAAAGCCTGGTTATACTCTAATCCTTTAGCATTTACATAGCGAGTGCTACCATCATCTCCAATCTGTCCCGCGACACCAGGTTCAGCCAGTTGATCTTTATTAGGTTTCACCATATTCATCTGCCCGGAAATATAAGACTCAAAATCATTTTTGATCTCGGTGCTTTCCACGGTGTTTGTAGAAAAATAGAAATTTGATGCAGCAACCTTAGATTTTACGCTTTTGGAAGATTCGTTTAAACTGGCATCTTCAAAAGGTGAATTTTCATTTGAAAACATATTCAAAAGAAGTTCTTCTGAATTGTTGTCAAAATCGTTGAAATTTGAAAGGATCTCTCCAGTCATTTGAAGTCTGGTCGTTTGTCCGCTGAAATTTACGCTTGAAACATTATCTCTTTCGAAATTATAAGTTGCTGGTACGTTTAAATTATTTTCTCCTTCAGGATTTAAAGAATCATCATCTGAAGAACAGGAAACTAAAGTTGCTCCTGCTAATACTGCTGAATATAACAGTTTTCTCATTTTGCTTTATTTAGACTGGTTTAAAATAGTATTCGGGCGCAAATATAAAAACCCGTTCCAGTTACAGCAAGTTTATTTAGATTAATTTTAAATAACTTTTTTCAATGGCAGTTGAAAAAGCCATAAATACAATTAATAATAAACGTATAATTCCCTAAATATCATTCAGTTGATCTAAAAAAAATAAAGTAGAAATTAAAAATAAGGAATATAAAATCTTAATGGTAGGCACTAAATATTTTAGACGCTTCATTATAAGCTGACTCAAAACTGGTCATTTTGACGTTGGTATCGGCTTTAGCAGCATTAAAATAGGAAAGCATTTTTTCTGATGGCATATTCCCGGTAAGCTCATCTTTTGCCATAGGGCAGCCGCCAAATCCCTGGATAGCTCCATCAAACCTATAGCAACCGGCTTTATATGCAGCATCTACTTTTTCATGCCATTTAGAAGGCGTGGTATGCAGATGTGCACCGAATTCGATATTAGGATATTTCGGGATAAGATTTAAAAATAAATATTCAATGATATCTGGTGTTGAAGTTCCTACGGTATCAGATAAAGAGAGGATCTTTACACCCATCCCAGAAAGTTTTTCTGTCCACTCCCCTACGATTTCCACGTTCCATGGATCACCATAAGGATTTCCAAAGCCCATACTTAAATAAGCCACTACTTCTTTTCCGGAGGCATCGGCTATATCCAGGATTTCACGTAAAACCTCAACAGACTCTGCAATGGTCTTGTGCGTATTACGCATCTGGAAATTTTCAGAGATTGAAAAAGGGTAACCTAAATAGTCTATTTCTTGGAATTTAGAAGCATCTTGAGCTCCGCGAGTATTCGCCACAATTGCCAAGAGTTTACTTTCAGTCTTTGAAAGATCCAGCTGAGAAAGCACTTCGGCAGTATCTTTCATTTGAGGAATAGCTTTTGGGGATACAAAACTTCCGAAATCTATGGTATCAAATCCGCAACGCAGGAGAGATTGAAGATACTGTACTTTTTTTTCCGTAGGAATAAAATCCCGGATTCCCTGCATGGCGTCCCTGGGACACTCGATAAGCTTCACTTTACCCATATGCCCAAAGATAGCATTTTAGTGAAAATTGAAAAAGAATATAGATTTATTGATAATAATTAATTTCAAACAGGAATTTCAGAAATAATCATACTCAATTCTTCATCTTTTAAACCAGAATTAACACTGCTATTAGTATGAAAATTACCACCTGCATCCATTTTAAGAATATTCCAGCTTTAGGATGGGATTTTATATATACCGAAATTTTATCTGCAAGTACCGCAACGCTGCTAAAAATAAAGAATGCCTGCAACATAAAAACTGCGCCAAGAATGTAGAACTGCAAAATCGTGTTTCCATCCGGATCCCAAAGAAAACCGGGAAAGAATGCCAGGAAGAAAATACCGACTTTGGGATTTAAAACATTCATGATAAATCCCTGTTTATATAAACTGAACATACTTTTATCAGTAATATCATCGGAAGAAAAGGCAATTTCGGGATTACTTTTGTAAACCTGATAGGCCAGGTAGAGCAAATAAAGTGCGCCCAGGACTTTTATAAAAAGAAATATATTTTCAGACTGTTTGATAACCGCGGAAACACCGAAAGCCACCAAACTGGTATGGATCAAAATTCCGCTGACCAAACCGAGAGCAGTCATAATTCCCTGCTTATACCCATATACCATCGATCTTACCAGCACATAAATGATATCCGGGCCGGGAGAAAAAGTAAGGAGGATGGAAGCGGTTAAAAAAGGAATAATTTGATCCCACATATTTTAAAGACCTTTCTCTAAAATTTTCTGATTGATCGCTTTTATAAGTGCCGGGCCTTCATATATAAACCCGGTATAAAGCTGCACCAGCCTGGCTCCGGCTTCCAGTTTTTCAATCGCATCCTCAGCCGTATGAATTCCGCCAACTCCAATAATGGGAAAGGATTTATTACTTTTTTCAGATAAGAACCTGATGACCTCGGTAGATCGTTTGGTAAGTGGCTTGCCACTAAGTCCGCCCATTTCATTTTTATTTTCAGATTTTAAACCTTCCCGGGAAATAGTAGTATTCGTTGCAATTACACCCGCGATCTTAGTTTCCTGAACGATCTCGATAATATCCATTAACTGATCATCGGTTAGATCTGGAGCAATTTTTAATAATATAGGTTTGGAATTTTTCTTTTGCTCATTCCTTTTCTGAAGTGTATTCAGAAGATCTTTTAACGGCTCCTTGTCCTGAAGTTCCCTTAGATTAGGAGTATTAGGTGAGCTCACGTTCACCACGAAATAATTTACATGATCAAAAAGCGCTTCGAAACTATACAGGTAATCATCTTTGGCATTCTCATTAGGAGTGACTTTATTCTTTCCGATATTACCTCCAATAAGCACATCCTTATTTTTTTTAAGCCGCTCCACCATTTCTTCTACCCCATGATTATTAAAACCCATTCGGTTTATAATAGCCGAATCTTCCTTCAACCTAAAAAGCCTTTGTTTTTCATTCCCAACCTGTGGCTTTGGAGTAACCGTTCCAACCTCTACAAATCCAAATCCTAAAGCTGAAAGCTCATTATAAAGTTTAGCATCTTTATCGAAACCTGCTGCAAGGCCTACTGGATTTTTAAATTTTAATCCGAAAACTTCCCTTTCCAGCCTTTTATCTTTTAGCTCATACTTTGACCTTAAAAATGATACAGCACCCGGCAATTTGCAGAAGCGTCGCAAAAAATTAAAGGTGAAATAATGAACTTCTTCGGGATCAAATTTAAAAAGCGCAGGTTTTATTAATGACTTATACATTTCTGGAAAGTTTACGCAAAAGTAATTGAATTTAGATAAATGAAAAGCTCATACCTTCTTCTATTCCAGTTAACACAAACATAAAAAAGCAGCCTTTCAGCTGCTTTCTTATGTTTGTCCATTTTAATCCTATTGCAGATTAATGCTTACCCTAGCGAAAAGGAAACGACCTCCAATCCCAAATTGCTGAGCTCTCCTGGACCAATCGAACCTACCTGAACTACGATTGCCAAACTCATCGGCTGCCCTGTCTGGATAGATATCAAAAATATTATTGGCACCAAGAGTTAATGTCAGCGCATCGGTAGCGCGATATCCAACGGAAAGATCTGTGACCAGCTTCGAGTCAAATACCTGCTGATTTTCTATAATGGTAGAGGCTTCAGTCACTTCACCAAAATAAACATTCCTAAGAAAGACATTAAAATCACCTGCAGTCAGGCTATTAGTAAGGTTTACCTTAGTTCTTGGAACCGCCTCTTCAAGATAAACCCGGCTGTCTTCAGGAAAATAGGTATCCACTAAACCTGCACGCTCCAAAACTTCAGAAGCGTTGATATCACCTACTTTCTGAGTTTTAGAAAGTGTCGCCGCTAGATCAGATTTCAGACTAAAATTATCATTGAAAATGGCGCTATGGGTTAGCACCATATCCAGACCTTTAGATTCTGTATCTATAGCATTGGCAAAGAATGAGGCTGCTGTGGCATTCGCCTGGGCCAGCAAATTATCTAATTCTGTACCTGTTCCCGGCCCACTAAACTGGCCGGTATAAACGACGCGATCATCTATAGCGACAAAATACCCATCTACTGTTAAAGACAGATTAGCATCTGGAATCTTAGCTGTAAAACCCAGACTTATACTCCTGGATGTTTCTTCCTTGAGCTGCGGAATACCCAACAGTTCTGCGGGGCGGCTATCATTTGAAAAAGTCCCCACTTCTTGTGGATTTCCCTGGTTATCAAAGATCGTAGAAGTAGAGTTAAAATATAACTGATGTAGGGAAGGCGCCCTGAACCCTGTATTGGCTGCACCCCTAATATTTATATTATCGGTTAGTTTATACCTGGAAGATAATTTAAAGTTAAGGGTTGAACCAAAATCTGAATAATCCTCAAATCTCGTCGCAAAAGTTGCCAGAAATCTTTCACTGAAGTCTACTTCAATATCAAAATAACCGGCAATACTGCTACGCTCTCTGGATAATTCATTCTTAGGGCTAAATCCAGGAAATACCTGTGATCCACCTGGCCTGGCATTTCCGAAGAAATCCCTTGCAGGATCCTGATCAGATCTTAGTACTACATCTCCATTTTGAGTGTATTGCTCATAAGAAGCTTTCTCTCCCGCTACAATTTCATAGTTCTCAAACCTGTGTTCTGCTCCAAAAGCAAGGTTCAACCCGAGGAAAACTTCATCATAAAACCTGCTAACATCCAGGTTGGTGGTATTCTGGATAAACGAGAATCCCCCGGCATCAAAAGATGTTGGACTCGCCCTTTGCAACGAGGCATTGGCAGTATTCGAGATGAAATACTGAAATTCATTTTTCCCCCAGGTATTACTAAAATCCACATTCCAGTTTGAGATCTCGCCTCTTACTCCCACAGCAACAGACTGGTCCTTGATCTTGGAATTAATTTCGGGCAAAAATCCATTTATATATATAGGGGTATATGTTCTGCTTTGATTCGGTAATCTATAGAATCCTGCAGAGTTCCCTCTACGTGAACTCATCCCGGCAAAAGAATATAATTCTGTTCCCGCTTCGTCTAAAGGAAGGCTCATGTTCGCAAAAAACCTCCCACCTCTTAAAGCAGATTGTCCTACCCGCATATTAAAATCTGTTCTATCCAGACCACGCGCATCCAGCTCATTTTCTGTAACATCCAGGCTTAAAAGGTCCTGTAATGCCGCCCGGTCTGGCGCGTTGCTAATATCATTCTGAAAATCGCTGCTGAAATATGAAACCTGCTGTGCAAATTGTTTTATCTGGTCATCTGTAAGGGAAGCTATATTGGCACCACTATTGGCAGCTCGAAATTCAATAGCATTATAAGCATTGAAGATAGATCCTTCCCATTCTTTCATCCTGTTATAATCTTCCCGGTAATCAAAATCTCCCGCGAAAGTCACAAAACCTCCATTGTCACCTAAAGGAACCCCATAACTGGCAGCGACGTTCACCGTTTCTCCGTCTACCCCTCCGGTTTGTTCGTTGGCATTCTCAGAGAAATTAGCTCCCGTGGTCACGTTAAAATTCAGCTCATTGGTTTGATCTATCAAAATAATATTTATAACTCCGGCAATAGCATCTGAACCATATTGGGCCGCTGCTCCATCCCGAAGTACTTCAATCCTTTTGATTGCCGATGCGGGAATCGCATTTAAATCTGTTCCTACACTACCCCTCCCAAAAGTTCCATTTACATTTACCAGTGAAGAATTATGTCTTCTTTTTCCATTGATTAAGACCAACACCTGATCTGGACCAAGCCCACGCAGGGAAGCAGGATCTATATGATCTGTCCCATCGGAAATTGTCTGCGTATTGGAAGTAAAGGAAGGTGCTACATAATTAAGGATCTGGTTAAGATTCACCTGTGGAACCGCAACCGCCATTTCCTGAACATCAAGTACATCTATAGGTACAGTAGATTCTACCACTGTCCTGCTGGGACGTCTGGATCCAACCAGCACCACTTCACTAAGAGCCATTCCCGAAACCATGGTGACGTTTATTTCTTCCTGGTCTATTAATACCTCGCGAGCATCATAACCAACAAAAGTGAAGACCAGGGTTTGTCCGAATTCGGCTTCTACCGAATAGGTACCATCCATATCTGTGCTAGTTCCCCTGTTGGTATCTTTTACAGCTACAGTCACTCCAAAAAGAGGTTCAGAATTTTCATCCAGCACTGTACCGGTGATGGTTTGAACCTGTCCCTGAGTCATCCAACAAAAGAAAAACGATAAAATTACTACGTAATAACTTTTCATATTTAACTGGTTTAATTTTCTAAATATATACTAAAATTTTAACTAACTAATAACAATTGTCTCATTTTAAGAATATTATAATTAATATTTTAATATTATAAATACTGATATTTAATTTTTTTAACATAAAGGGATAATTCATAAATTATTACCAGTTTTTAAATAAGTTTAAGGAAAAGTAGCTTGAGGTTAAATTATATTTGTTATCGTACTGGTTAAACAAAAAGACCGGCAGACATTTAATTAAAACTCCAGGATGATCAATAAAGAAAGACTCACCAATAAGTTTATTAGCTACGTAAAGATAGATACCCAAAGTGATCCTAAAAGCGATACCACTCCCAGTACCGAAAAACAATGGAATCTTGCTAAGAAACTGGTTCAGGAGCTTAAGGAAATAGGGCTTGAAGATATAAGTATAGATGAAAATGCTTATGTTATGGCAGGCTTGCCAGCCAATGTTCCTCATAAGGTTCCGGTAATAGGCTTTGTTTCCCATTTTGATACCACTCCAGATTTTTCCGGAACCAACGTAAATCCCCAGATCATTGAAAATTATGACGGGAAGGATATCGTCCTAAATCCTGAAAAAAATATCATTCTTTCCCCGGAGTACTTTGAAGATCTTCAGCAATATAAAGGTCAAACGCTTATCACCACAGATGGCACAACGCTTTTAGGAGCCGATGATAAAGCCGGAATTACCGAGATAATGATGGCTATGGAATACCTGGTAGACAATCCTGAAATTCCACACGGTAAAATTCGTATCTGTTTCACTCCAGATGAAGAAATTGGCCGGGGGGCGCATAAATTCAACGTGGAGAAATTTGGTGCAGAATGGGCCTATACCATGGATGGCAGCCAGATTGGCGAACTTGAATACGAAAACTTTAACGCTGCAAGTGCGGTTGTAAAGGTCTTCGGAAAAAGTGTGCATCCGGGTTATGCCAAAGATAAAATGATCAATAGCATGTATATCGCCCAGGATTTCATCAATTCTCTGCCAAGATTAGAAACTCCGGAACATACCGAAGGTAGACAGGGCTTCTTCCATCTAAGCAGTATTAAAGGTGATGTGGAAGAAACTGAACTGGAATATATTATTAGAGATCATGACAAGACTCATTTCGAGGCGAGGAAACAGATGATGCATGATCTGGTGAGTGATATCTGCTCTCAATATGAAAGGGATTGCATTAGTATAGAGATCAAAGATCAATATGCCAATATGCGGGAAAAAGTAGAACCTGTTATGCATATCATTGATCTTGCTGAAAAAGCTATGCAAGAAGTTAATGTAAAGCCTATTATTAAACCTATTAGAGGTGGAACCGATGGAGCTCAGCTAAGTTTTATGGGACTACCCTGTCCTAATATTTTTGCTGGCGGACATAATTTTCACGGAAAATATGAATATGTTCCTGTTGAAAGTATGCAAAAAGCCGCGGAAGTTATCGTTAAATTAGCAGAACTTACAGCAAAAAAATACGAATAACTAAAACCTAAAGTCATGGCTGTAAAAAATGCGGAAGAATATATCTCTGTCCATAGGCATTGGGAAAAAGAACTTAGACAGCTTCATGAAATGATCTTAAGCACAGATCTTAAACCTGAAATTAAATGGGGAGCACCTGTGTACACTTTTAACGATAAAAATGTGGTTGGAATTGGTGCTTTTAAAAACCATGTTGGAATTTGGTTCTTTAATGGCGCTTTATTAAAAGAAAATACAGCTCTTCTCGTAAATGCACAGGAAGGAAAAACAAAAGCATTGAGACAGATACGCTTTGAGAAAGGAGACGAAATTAAAACTTCAGCTTTATTGCCTTATATAAAAGAAGCAATTCAAAATCAGCGGGAAGGAAAAGAAATAAAACCGGTTAGGATAAAAAAGGTAGTTATTTCCGAAGAACTGGCGGAGGCATTTTTAAATGACCCCGGATTAAAGAAAAGTTTTGATAAGCTAACACCGGGAAAGCAGGGCGAATATGCCGATTATATTACAGAAGCCAAAAGGCCAGCTACTAAATCCAGCCGGATTGAAAAAATTAGTCCTATGATCAAGAAAGGAACTGGTTTACATGATAAATATAAAAATTGCTAAGTAAAATTTCTTTGGGGCAAGCCCACTAAGCATTTTAGAGGGAAACGTTTTCAAACTTTACAACATTTACTAACGAGGCAAGCCTCAGGCTATTTACTCTCTATAGAATAAAAAAAGCAGCTATATCTAGCTGCTTTTTTTCGATTATATTCTTCACTGTTACTTTTTATCTTTCGCCTTTGCAGGTGGTTCATTAAGTTTCTGACTCATTTCCATCGAAATTGAAGAACGGTCGAAAGTGATTTTTCCTGCTCCGGTTTCAATAATCACCGAATTATTTTTTTCGCTGAAATCTATAATTTTGCCATGCATCCCACTTTTAGTGATAATCCGATCTCCTTTTTTAAGCTCGGCGGCAAAATTCTTTTCCTGTTTCGCTTTTTTCATTTGCGGGCGTATCATAAAAAAATACACCACCACAAACATTAAAATAATTGGTGCAAACTGCGTTAATTGATCCATATATGCTTTTAGCTCGCGTTTTCGTCAGCTTCTACAAAAGCTTTAATTTTAATTTGTTCTTTTCCTGATTCTGTATTTGCAGATACAGTAACTGTTTTTGTAACCTGCCCATTTCCAGATCCGTTAAATTTAACCAGCATCTCTCCGGTTTCTCCAGGAGCGATAGTTTCATTTTTAGGATAGGTAGGTACCGTACAACCACAAGAACTGGCTGCATTGGTAATTACTAAGGGTGCATTTCCCGTATTTTCAAATTTAAATACGTGCTCCACGTTTGTACCTTTGGCAATATTACCGAAATCGAATTCGGTTTCTTCAAAGCTGATTTCAGGATATTGTGTGTCCTGTGCGTCACGTTCAGCAGATGCTTCTACATTTTCAGCTTTTACCTTATCTGAAGCATTATCTTTACATCCGGTGAACAGCATAGCTCCTACTGCCGCAAACATTAAAATTGTCTTTTTCATGGTGAAGTTATTTTGTTTAATTTCTAATTGATAAAAATAATAAAAAATCTTAACTACATAAGACCTCTTCCGGTTTTATTTAGCTTCTCCTCAGTTTGATATTCTTTAGAGAGTTTATCTAAAACTCCATTTATAAAAATACTGCTTTTGGGAGTACTGTATTCTTTAGCAATTTCCAGATATTCATTAATAGTAACCTTTACCGGAATACTGCTGAACTTCAAAAACTCGCAAATCGCCATTTTAATTAATACCATATCAACTTCAGCGATCCTGTCTTTATCCCAGTTAGGAGTTTTCCCTAGCATTTCCTCGGAAAGGTCCTCATCGTTTAAATATGTTTTTCTGAAAAGTTTGAGAGCAAACTCCTTATCTTCTTCATTTTTAAACAACTGGGTAATTCTCTTCTCTCTTCCTGTAGATTCTTTTAGCTTCTGAAGAAATTTCAAAATCGCAGTATTCACCAGCGGAAGATCGTCTACCCATGTAAGTTTTTTATCCTCCAGGTATTCATAAAGCTTTTCATTAGGAGCGATGATTTCTTTAAAGATGTGAATTATAAAATCCTTATCCTCTTTAAAACTGCTTTCCCGGGTTTCCATATATTCCTGATAAGCCAGGCTGTTTCTCACCTCATTCCAGATGATCGCCACATATTCATCATCCTG
Organism: Christiangramia sp.; assembly: GCF_029937855.1. Lineage (GTDB taxonomy): Bacteria > Bacteroidota > Bacteroidia > Flavobacteriales > Flavobacteriaceae > Christiangramia. Next base: position 38,103 of record NZ_JAPYPC010000024.1, on the reverse strand, counting down.
TTTCCAGTGATTTATCTTGTGTTTTTCCAGTGCATTTTGTATGCTTTCGTTCTCATTCAGAATTTGAAAAACCTGGTTGTCTACGAATTTCCTGCTAGGATCTTTCTCTTCGCTGGTCGCTAAATGTTTCTGCTGGGATTTTTCTAAATAAGTTTCAGCATGTTCTCTTACTTCGGTGATCAAACTTATTTGAAGCAGATATAGATCATACATTTCCTGCATACTCTTCAGCAGGAATTTCTCTTCGGTGGCAAGGTTATCATTCTGGCTTTGGTTAAAAGCGTATAGTGATTGCATTACTTTAACCCTGATATGTCTTCTTGTCAACATAATTGTAAAAGAACTTTTAGAAATTAGAAAGGGCGAAAGAATTTCCCTTTCGCCCTGCAAAAATATCAATTAATTAGAACTGACTAATTTAAATTTTGATTTTTTCTATCTAAAATTCTCTGCTTTGCGATTTGTAAAGCCGCAAAATGAGTGGTAATGTCATCTTTAGATGCTTTTTCAAGAATTTTGAGCGTGGTGTTATAGATATTCTCTGTTTTACGCATAATTTCCTGCTTATCGTAATTCTCCAGTTCAGCATATACATTTATGATTCCACCTGCGTTGATCAGGAAATCCGGAGCATAGACAATACCTTTTTTCTGAAGGATCTCACCATGGGAAACCTCATCTGCTAACTGGTTGTTGGCCGCTCCCGCAATGATATCTACCTTGAGTCTCTGGATAGTTTCATCGTTGATAGTGGCTCCCAGAGCACAGGGTGCGTATATATCCATATCTGCACCATATATATCGTGGTCTGTAAATATATAGGCTCCATGTTTTTCACTTACTTCTTCCAGCCGTTCTTCATTAATATCACTTATGAATACTTCTGCGCCATCACTTACAAGATATTCTACAAGGGTCTCTCCTACATGTCCAATTCCCTGCACCAATACTTTTTTGCCTTCAAGATCATCTGTTCCGTATTTGAATTTAGCGGAAGCTTTGATCCCCATAAAAACACCATACGCAGTAATGGGAGAAGGATTTCCTGCTCCACCTTTAGATTCTGAAATTCCGGTTACGTAAGGAGTTACCTCTCTCACGGTATCCATATCTGAAGTTTCCATCCCAACATCTTCAGCTGTGATATATTTACCACCTAAAGAATGTACGAATTCACCAAATCTCTTCATGAGTGCCGGAGTCTTATCTTTCTTAGCATCTCCAATAATCACTGCTTTTCCGCCACCAAGGTTCAATCCCGTGATCGCGCTTTTAAAAGTCATCCCACGGGACAAACGCAAAACATCATTCACCGCCTCCCATTCGCTGGTATAATTCCACATCCTGGTACCGCCCAGAGCAGGACCTAAAACAGTGTTATGAATACCAATAATTGCCTTTAAACCTGTATCTTTGTCGTTGCAAAACACGATTTGCTCGTGTTCATCAAAGGACACCTGTCCGAATACCGGAGCAGACTTTTTTAGTTCTTTTGCGTTTAGAACGTCAACTTGCATAATTTGTTGATTTTTAAATTATTCAGATTCTGAATTTGACTAAAAATTCGTTGCAAAAATAATAATATTTTAAAAATTGGTGATTTAAAACGTGTTAAATTACTGAATTCTCAATTAAAGCTAAATATCCTGAATGAAAAATCTTCAGCATCTCAATAAATATTTCTACAAATACAAATGGAAACTACTGATAGGCTTAATCATTACCATCGCTGCCAGGATATTTGCCATTTATTACATTCCTCTCATAGGTAAAAGTACTGTGATTATTGAAAAATACATCAATGGTACTGTAACCGATATTTCTGTGGTGAAAAATGAATTGGCTTATAATATTGCACTTATTGTAGGAACCACACTCATTGCTGCTTTTCTTACGTTTCTTATGAGACAGACCTTTATCGTGGTTTCCAGGCACATGGAATATGATCTTAAAAATGAGGTTTTTCAACATTATCAGGATCTATCTTTAAATTTTTATAAAAAGAACAGAACCGGCGACCTTATGAACCGTATTAGTGAGGATGTTTCCAAGGTAAGATTATACCTGGGACCGGCGATCATGTATAGTGTGACCACCTTTACTTCTACAATTGTAGTGCTTATCTTTATGATCCAGGCGGCGCCCGAACTCACTTTATACACCGTAATCCCCTTACCTATCCTTGCTTTTTCAATCTATAAGCTAAGTGTGGCTATACATCAAAGAAGTACCGTTGTACAGCAGTATTTATCCAAATTGAATACCTTCACCCAGGAAAGTTTTAGTGGGATCGCCGTGATAAAGTCCTACGGAATTGAACCTCAAACCAATACTAATTTCACCGATCTTTCTAACGGAAGCAGGGACAAGAATATAGACCTGGTTAAAGTGCAAGCGTTCTTCTTTCCGCTAATGGTGTTATTGATTGGGATTAGTAATATTATCGTGATCTATATCGGCGGAAGACAACTCATTTCAGGCCAAATTGCAAATATTGATGTACTGGTAGAATTTATCTTATATGTTAATATGCTTACCTGGCCGGTAGCATCTATAGGATGGGTAACTTCCCTTGTGCAGCAGGCCGATGCATCCCAGGAAAGGATTAATGAATTTCTTAGTGAGAAACCGGAGATCACAAATCCCAAAATAGAACCAGACACGATCAACGGAGATATTAACTTTAAAAATGTGAGCTTCACATATGACGATACCAATATTACAGCATTAAAAAATGTCTCTTTCAAGGTAAGAAAAGGTGAAACCTTAGCTATCATAGGGAAAACAGGTTCCGGGAAATCCACAGTTTTGGAACTTATTGGCAGGTTATATGATATAGATCAGGGCGAAATCTTAATTGATGCTAAGAATATTCAGCAGCTAAATTTGGAAAGCCTGCGTGAAAGTATCGGCTATGTGCCGCAGGACGCATTTTTATTCAGCGATAGTATTCGGAACAATATAAAGTTTGGAAAGACTGAGGCGACCGAAGATGAGATTATAAAAGCTGCTCAAAATGCTTCGGTGCACAAAAATATTATGGGCTTCAGCAAAGGCTATGATACCGTACTTGGAGAAAGAGGAATCACACTTTCGGGAGGTCAGAAACAACGGGTTTCCATTGCACGGGCCATAATCCATGAACCTGAAATTTTACTTTTTGACGACTGCCTTTCCGCAGTAGATACTGAAACCGAAGAGGAAATCCTAAATAATCTGTTCCAGATTTCAAAAGATAAAACAACCATTATAGTTAGCCATCGAATTTCTTCAGCAAAAAATGCAGATAAGATCATCATTCTGGAAGACGGGCAAATAGTTCAGCAAGGCACACATGATGAGTTAATGAAAGCTACGGGATATTATAAAGAACTATATGCAAAACAACTAAATGAAAAAGAAATGTGAAAATATTTTGCTAGATGTTAAAAATTTTTAGATTTTTGAACTCCACAATAACAAACCTATTAAAGAATTTATTTTATGAGCGACAAGGGAATGATGGAGAAAGAAGAAATATTCTCTAAAGTTTTAAGAGCAGGAAGAAGAACTTATTTTTTTGACGTAAGATCTACCCGTGCCAACGATTATTATCTTACCATCACAGAAAGTAAGAAATTCACCAATGACGATGGCTCCTTCTATTACAAGAAACATAAGATCTACCTTTACAAAGAAGATTTTGATGGTTTTAGAGAGATCCTTGAGGAGATGACAGATTATATCGTGAATGAAAAAGGAGAAGAGGTGATAAGTGAGCGCCATCAAAAAGATTTCAAAAAAGAATACGATGATGATGAAGATACCAGTGAGAAAAAATCTGCTGCTACCGCTTCAACCGCTGATAAATTTACAGACGTAAGTTTTGACGATATTTAAAAAATACCCTCAGTTATTTTTAAACCGTCCCATATCAGGACGGTTTTTTTTATATTAGATTTTTCAAAATAAAAACAATGCGAATTTTTACAAGTATCCTTCTATTATTTTCAATTTTTTCAATTCAGGCGCAAGACAGGGAAATCACTTTAGATTATTACCTTCCCGCCGATGTAAATTATAATGCTGACATCCCCACCCCGCAGGAAGTTATAGGCTTTGTTCCCGGAGAATGGCACGTAAGCCACGACCGGCTTTTGATGTATATGAATAAGCTTGCGGAAGCTTCGCCACGCATTCAGGTGGAAAATCGCGGATTTACTTATGAAGGCAGGCCTTTGATCCTACTAACGATTTCTTCGGAAGAAAATCTTTCGAATATTGAAAAAATAAGAAACCAGCATGTTTCACTGGTGGAGGAAAACTCAGAATCACTGGATACAGGCGAAATGCCCTCTGTAATTAACCAGGGTTTTTCTATCCATGGAAACGAAGCCAGCGGTTCCAACGCTGCCCTACTTTACGCTTATTATTTAGCCGCTGCTGAAGGTGATGAAATTGAAGAAGTATTGGATAATACGATAATCCTTTTGGATCCTTCATTTAATCCTGATGGTTTACAACGCTTTGCTTATTGGGCAAATACCAATAAAAGTGAAAATATTAATCCAGATCCCCAGGATCGTGAGTACAGCGAGGTGTGGCCTGGTGGAAGAACCAATCACTACTGGTTTGACATGAACCGTGACTGGCTGCCCGTTCAGCTTCCGGAATCACAGGCGAGGATTTCAACTTTTCATAAATGGTATCCCAATATCCTGACAGATCACCATGAAATGGGATCAAATTCTACCTTCTTTTTTCAGCCGGGGATTCCTTCAAGGACACATCCCTTGACTCCAAAGATGAACCAGGACCTTACCCGGGAAATTGGTACCTATCACGCTAATGCTTTTGATGAAATTGGTTCCTTATATTATACGGAAGAGAATTATGATGATTTCTACTACGGAAAAGGATCTACATTCCCAGACATTAACGGTAGCATAGGGATTTTATTTGAACAGGGAAGTTCCAGGGGTCATGCCCAGGAAACCGATAATGGAATTTTAACTTTCCCTTTCACCATCAGAAATCAGTTTACCGCAGCACTTTCTACCCTGGAAGCCGCGCAAAACATGAGAAAAGAGTTGCTGGATTATCAACGTAACTTCTTTAAGAATGCAAGAAGTTCAGCTGAATCTGGAGCCTATGCATTTGGAAATACAAAGGATCCTGTAAGTGCTTACAAACTCGCAGAAATTTTAAAAAGACATCAAATTGAAGTATATGAACCCGGGGAAGATTTTAAGGAGAATAACATCAATTTCAAAAAAGGATCCTCTTATATAGTGCCTAAAAATCAGCGTCAGCACAGACTTGTAAAGGCAATGTTCGAAAAACGAACAAGTTTCCAGGACAGTCTTTTTTATGATATTTCGGCATGGACATTTCCTCTTGCGTTCAATCTCGACTTTACGGAAGATGCTTCCATGAAAAATGCAGGAAATAAAATTGACGAACTTTCTTTTCCCTCTCCTGAATTACCAGAGGAAAGTGAGTATGCGTACCTGTTGAACTGGAACAACTATATGGCACCCAAAGCTTTGAATATTATTCTGGAGAAAGGCCTTCGAGCTAAGGTTGCCATGGATGATTTTTCATTGGACGGAACAAAATATGGCTACGGAACCATCATGATACCGGTTCAAAATCAAAAACTGGATAAAACAGCCTTGTTCGAGTATTTAAAAGAAATTTCAAAAGAAAGTGGTGTAGAGATTTCTGCCATTCAAACCGGGATGACCAAAGGAATAAATCTTGGAAGTAACCAGTTTAGAGCGCTTCAACCGCAAAAAGTAGCTATTATTGTTGGTGGTGCGATCACTCCTTATGACGCCGGTGAAATCTGGCATTTATTCGATCAGCGGTACAATATGAAGATCACTAAACTCGATGTAAATGAACTGGACCGGGCAGATCTTAGCCGATATACAGATATTATCCTCCCTGCCGCCTGGGGAAGTGGAATTGACAAGGATTTTGCTCCTAAAATAAAAGAATGGACCAAAAACGGAGGAACCATTATCGCTTACAGAAATGCAGTAAATTGGATGAAAAAGAATGAATTCATAGATTTTAAAACCAAAGAAAATGAAATGACTGCCGAGGATGTAAGTTTTGGAGAACGTGGTGATTTTAGAGGAGCTCAGGTAATAGGAGGCGCTATTTTTGAAGCAAAACTTGACAGAAGCCATCCTATCGCTTTTGGCTACAAAGATGACAAAATTGCCATGTTCAGGAATACCACCATATTTATAGAGGAAGATGAACAGAGCTATAACAACCCAATCCAATATACTGAAAAGCCCCTTTTAAGCGGCTATATAAGTAAACCAAACCTTGATTCTATAGCCAATACAGTACCATTTAAACACAAGAGCCTTGGCCGTGGCGAAGTAATGCTTTTTACCGATAATACCAACTTCCGGGCCTTCTGGTATGGAACAAATAAATTATTGATGAATGCTATTTTCTTCGGAGATGAGATGTAGAAATCAGTATAGAGTTTAGGAGAATTTTAATAGTCTTGGATCAAATTTGGATAACTTTGTGAAAGACTAAAGATTTTTAAAAGTCCGGAAGTCTCCCTTCCGGACTTTTTGCTTGAGAAAATCATTCTGATATATACAAAAAAACTACCCCTAAGTGAAATTTTCAGGATTTCGAAGCTGGCTCAAAAACGAGAGGTTTTTAACCAACCTCAACCGTTTTTCATTTTTGCTAAGCCTTTTCACCCTTATAATAGCTCTTTACGATCTCGGTTTCAGGCATGCAGAACATGAAGAAGAAAAGCTAAGCCAGTTTTACTTTGGGGTACTGTTTTTTGGGATCCGGAACAAAAAATGAGCTTGGCGCAAATACTGAAAAGGAAATCGGTTCAGGGAATTGCCAGAGCAGACACCGTGCTTTATAAAGATGAAATCATGGTGCTTTATGGCCATAATAAAGACATCAAAAACTATTAGAGGAACACCATAAATTTAAAGAAGAAATGTAGTTTATCCTATTTTTGACCCATCTGGCATTTTTTGATCGGGAGAAAGCAAAACAACATCTTTATTCTCTCCCAACACTCCTAAAACCAGGCACTCGCTTTTAAAACCGGCGATGCGTTTCACAGGAAAATTCACTACGGCTATAATTTGTCTTCCAGGCAATTCTTCTTTGGTATAACGGCGGGTAATTTGTGCCGAAGACTTCTTCTCCCCAATCTCTTCCCCAAAGTCGATCACTAATTTATAAGCCGGATCTCTGGCCTCTGGAAATGCTTCTACGGAAGTAATCGTTCCTACTCGCATCTCTACCTTTTCAAAATCATTCCAGTTAATTTCTTCCATCTCTCATTTTTAAGAACCTCAAAATAAAGAATATTCGGTATTAATAATTAATTTTATGAAAAAAGATGTCACTTCCCCCTTCAAATATGATAAAATTAGGGACAAAAGCTCCCCATTTCAAGCTGATGGATACCATCACAGATCATCTACTAACGCTGGATGAAGTTAAAGGGGAACGAGGGACTTTAATTATGTTTCTTTGTAATCACTGTCCGTTTGTAAAACATGTGAATGAAGAAATTGTTCGAATTGCGAATGAATACAGGCAGTTAGGTTTTGGCTTTGCCGGAATAATGAGCAATGATGTAAAGAAATTTCCTCAGGATAACCCGGAAAAGATGAAAGAACATGCAGCTAAGCATCAGTATTCATTCCCCTATCTTTTTGACGGAACCCAGGAAATAGCCAAAGCTTATGACGCCGCATGTACACCCGATTTTTTTCTTTTTGATGATAAATTAAAACTGATTTATCGCGGGCAGCTGGATAACAGCAGGCCGGGAAATGGTATACACCCCAATGGCAGGGATCTTCGGGAAGCGATGGATGCCATTTTGAATAACCGAAAAGTAGCTGAAGACCAGAAACCCAGCATGGGCTGTAATATAAAATGGAAAGATTAATTTAACGTGAGCTTTCCATTTTCGGATAATATTTTCTTTACTTTTATAAACCTATAGACTTAATAGGTTATTAATTAATAAAACAAAAAATCTTGATTATGAGTGATTTGAAATTAGGAGACAAAGCCCCAAACTTTGATGCTGAAACTTCAGAAGGAAAAATCAATTTTTATGATTACCTGGGCGATAGCTGGGGAATACTATTTTCGCATCCCGCAGATTACACCCCGGTTTGTACTACAGAATTAGGAACCGTGGCCAATTATAAAGCTGAATTTGAAAAACGTGATGTAAAAGTGATGGCGCTAAGTGTGGATGGAGTAGAATCCCACAAAGGCTGGATTAAAGATATTAATGAGACTCAAAATACTACGGTGAATTTTCCCATTATCGCAGATGAAGACAGAAAAGTGTCTGATCTTTATGGAATGATCCACCCCAATGCTGATGACACTCTTACCGTAAGATCTGTATTTGTAATTGCGCCAGATAAAAGTATTAAAATGACGCTGACCTATCCTGCCAGTACCGGCAGGAATTTCGATGAATTATTACGGGTAATAGATTCGCTTCAACTTACTGCTTATAATAAGGTTGCTACACCGGCAAACTGGAAACATGGCGAGGATGTGGTGATAAGTCCCTCGGTTAGTAATGAGGACGCAGATAAAATGTTCCCGAAAGGTTATAAAGTGGTAAAACCTTATTTAAGAACTACGGCTCAACCCGAATTAAAGAAATAAATATTTTTCTTATAAATATTTCTAGGCTGGCATTATTGCCAGCCTTTGCTTTTTATCAGGTTACTTAAATGGGCAAAATGGTGCCGGCCATGCCAGGAATAATGTGCCAGCATTTCCTTGAGCTTAAACCTGGTTCCTGATTGTGGATGAACAAAAGTCCTTTCAAAATCGGAAGAACTCATATTCTCCAGTAAGATCACCCATCTCGCATGCAATGCCCTGAGGAAATCCAGAGAGATATCTACAGGCGCTAAAGTTGAATCATTAAGCTCTGCAAATGATTTTTCGTTATACACTTTTATGGTGGGTTCATCTTCGGTAAGCGCCCATTTAAATCGTAGCAGCCCATTCATGTGGCTATCGGCAATATGATGTACTAATTGTTTTAAGGTCCAGCCTTCTGGCCGATACGTGGTATCTAATTGTTTTTTTGAGAGGGGGTTAACGGCTTTTGTCAGCTTTTCAGGTAATTCGCTTATCTCTGTGATCCACCTTTTAATATCTTCTGAAGAAATATCTTTCGGGATCTCAGATTTCCCAATAGGATATTTTAGACTTTCTAATTCTTCAAGTTCTTGTTTAGTCATTCTTAAAAATAAAAAAACGCGCTGAGAATTCAGCGCGTTTTATGATTAGATATTATTCATTTTTTTTTAAGTTTCTATTATCCCATTAAGTTTTTAAAAAGGAGAAACTAAATTGATCGTCATGCTGAACTTGTTTCAGCATCTCAAGTATATTCATTAAGACCCTGAAACAAGTTACCATTGACGTATTTCTAAAATTAGTAATCATAAAGTTAAATACTTAATTTTAAGAGCCTCCATTTCCCCGGCCTATCGAAAATTTATCGTAAAATTTGAAGTGTAAGCACCGTGAAATTTTAGGCTGTTTGAGCTAAACAAATTTTCTATAAAAATCATCTCAATGGCGAGTTCCTAAAATTTAGGTGCTGAACGATAAATTTAGATAGAGTTTCGTAAGCCTAGATTTTTTTGGTTCGTTTTTTCATCAATGGAAAAAATGAACAAGTAACTTATTAAAATATGTCAATTTCCTACGCTAGATAATTTTTTATCATGGGTCTCAGGGCGACGTAATCACATTAAGCTAAATAGAACTGAAAAATCTATTTCACAGCCATTAATTCCACATCAAAGATAAGTACCGCATTTGGAGGAATTACTCCGCCGGCTCCTCTTTCTCCGTAAGCAAGATTTGAAGGTATTACCATCCTGGCTTTGTCTCCAACTTCGAGCAATTGGATTCCTTCATCCCAACCTGGAATTACATGGCCTACTCCAATTGGAAATTCCAGTGGTTTATTTCTCTTGTAAGAAGAATCGAATACAGTTCCATCAGCAAGCTGACCTTTATAATGCACAGATACTGTTTTTCCTTTTTCAACTTTTATCCCATCTCCTTTCTGGATGATTTTATAACGAAGTCCGCTATCTGTTTTTTCAAATCCGGCTGCCAGTTTTTCTACTTCCGCTTCAGCTTTTTTCTTTTCTGCTTCTTCCCTTTTGGTTTTTTCAGCAGTAAAAGATTGAAAAGCTTCTACAGCATTAAAGTTTTCAGCATCTTTTCCTTCACGGATGATCTCTACTTTTTCTAAACTATCTCCCTGCTGGATCTTATCTACCACATCCTGCCCCTCTACAACATTTCCAAAAACCGTATGTTTTCCGTCGAGCCATGGTGTTTCCACATGAGTTATAAAAAACTGACTTCCATTAGTTCCCGGTCCGGCATTGGCCATGGAAAGTTTACCCGGAGCATCGTGCTTCAGATCAGGATGAATCTCATCATCAAATTGATATCCCGGGCCACCGGCACCTGTTCCCTGGGGATCTCCTCCCTGAACCATAAAATTGGGGATTACTCGATGAAATTTCAATCCGTCGTAATAAGGTTCTTCCTTGTCTTTAGGGTCATTTTCTATTTTCCCTTCTGCAAGACCTACAAAGTTTCCTACTGTTCCGGGAGTTTTCCCATGTTCCAACTCTACCAGGATCTCTCCTTTGGAGGTATGGAATTTAGCATATAATCCGTCGTTCATTTCTTTATTTTTTTAATAAGTTGCAAAGATACTTAATTGAAATAAGAGACCTGCAAGATTTATTACGCCTGCCAGGTTTTACAGACCTGCAAGGTTTTAAAAACCCTGCAGGTATTTCAGTTTTTATTTTCCACTAAACACCTTTTCTCCATTTACAAAAGTGGAAATCACTTTAGTATCTGGAACACTATCTATCGCCACTTCCATAAGGTCTCTGTCCAGGATCACAAAATCTGCAAATTTCCCCACTTCAATGCTTCCTTTTTCTTCCTCTTCAAAATTGGAATACGCGGCCCAAATAGTCATTCCCTTAAGGGTTTCTTCTCTGGTTAATGCCTGATCTTTCATAAAACCATCTTCAGGATAATTGTCTGTATCCTGACGGTCTACCGATGCATAAAAAGTTAAAAACGGATTAACCTGCTCCACCGGAAAGTCAGTTCCGAGGGCGACAATCCCTGCCTGGTCCAGCAACTTTTTATAAGCATAGGCTCCCTTAACCCTTTTCTCTCCCAGCCTTTCTTCAGCCCAATACATATCACTGGTAGCATGCGTTGGCTGGATAGAAGGAATAATATTCTTACTGAAATATTTAAAATCTGCGGAATCTATTACCTGCGAATGTTCTACCCTCCATCTTCTTTCGTCGCCATTTGCCAGCAGCGAATCATAGGTTTTTAAAACCAGGTAATTGGCAGAATCACCAATAGCATGGGTATTCATCTGAAATTTAGATTTAGCAATTCTGGCCGCTGTTTCCTTAAATTCTGAAACTGGAGAAAGCAAAGCTCCAAAATGATTTGGCCTGTCTGAATATTCTTCTTTTAAAGCCGCACCTCTGGAACCTAAGGCGCCATCTCCATAAAATTTAACAGATCTAACATTTAAACGATCCGTTTTGTATGGTTCCTTATCTAAATAATAATCAAGGTTTTCTTTACTATTGCTAAGCATAGCATATAACCTAATCTTCAGGTCGCCAGTATTGTTCAAACTATCAATTAATTCAATAACTGCCTTATCAAGCCCGGCATCATCTACCGTGGTTAAGCCATATCCAAAACAGATCTCCTGAGCCGCCAGCAAGGCTTTTGCCTGCACTTCCTGATCTACATCTTCGGTGATTTTTTCAATTAACATCATAGGATTATCTACAAGGATACCAGTAAGCTTTCCATTTTTTTGTTCAATATCCCCGCCATCAAAGGTTGTTTCTGTAGTGATATTCGCCTTATCCAGCGCCGCCTGGTTTACCAGCATGGCGTGCCCATCTATCCTGGTCACCGCCACGGGAGTATCTGGAAAAAGTTCATCCAGCGTATCTTTTACCGGGAACTCCTTCACTTGCCAGTCGTTTTGGTCCCATCCTCGTCCCACGATAAAATCTGTTTTATTCTTCTCCTGGAATTCAACAATCTTCGCTACTACTTCCTCAAAACTTTTAGTACCGGTAAGATCTACTCGTTGCTGCTGCATTCCAAGGCCATAAAAATGTGCATGAGCATCAATTAATCCCGGATATACCGGTTTTCCCTGCGCGTCTAACTCTTCAGTAAACTCATATTTATCTTTTAAAGCACTGGAAGGTCCTATCTCCAGAAATTTTCCATCTTTAATGGCAAAAGCCTCTGCTTTACCGAATTCATCATCTACCGTATAAACATTGGCATTAAAAATTAAAAGATCTGCTTCTTCCTTTTGAGAGCCGCAGCTAACCAGAATAATGCTACAAAATAATAGTTCGAGTATTTTTCTCATTTTTTTTAAAAATTTGGCTAAAAATAAAGAAAGCTTTTTAGAAATCTATAGAGAAGCTCAAATTATAAAAGCATCCTCATATAAGGAGTACCACAACTCATTGCAGAATTTCTAATAAAAGTCCTATTTTAGAGCTTTCTGAAATCAAATGTTCCATGAAATTAAAATCGACTTGCTTTCTGATATTTTCCCTTATCCTTCTGAATTCAACAGCCCAGAATTCACCTGGTACTAAAATTAGAAAGTTTCATGATTCCATAGGTTTTGCAAAAAACCACTGGCAAATGGACAGCATTGTTGCCCGTATAAACGATTCAGATAAAACTGAGAATAAGGAAATTTATAAGGCGGTTATAAATCCTCATGATGATTATAAATATGCTGCAGGACTTTATGCAAAAACGCTCTCTGGAATAAAAGCAAATATCGTTGTACTAATTGGTGTAGCTCATCGTGCTCGAAATTATGATCTTCAGGATAAATTGATATTGGGTTCCTTTAACTCATGGGAAGCACCCTACGGAGAACTGAAAATTTCAGCATTGAGAAATGAATTACTTCAGCATCTTGAGAAGGAGTCTTATGTGGTTCATGATAGCATGATGCAACTGGAACATTCGTTGGAAGCAATCCTCCCTTTTCTGCAATATCAAAATAAGGAGATAGAAATAATCCCAATTCTTGTCCCCTATATGAAATTTGAAGATATGCAAAGATATTCTAAGATGCTTTCAGAAAGCATCTTAGAAATAATGAAAAATAAAAATCTTGATTATGGAAGAGATCTTGCGGTGGTGATCTCCAATGATGCCATTCATTACGGCAGTGAAGATTGGGCCGGAAGTGATCTTGCTCCTTTTGGAACTGACGAAAAAGGAAATGAAAAAGCGCATCAGAAAGATTTAAAGATTATTGAGGAAACGCTAAAAGGAGAATTAAGTCAGGCTAAGATTAAAGCTTTTAATAGCTATACCGTTCAGACAGATAATTATAAGGAATATAAATGGACCTGGTGCGGACGTTATTCGGTTCCATTCGGTCTTCTTTTAGCGAATGAATTAAGTAAGTTGACCGGTAACGGAAAATTACACGGAGAAATGCTGGATTACCGTTCCAGCCTTAAAAATGAACATATAAAAGTGGAAGACCTGGGGATGGGGACCACCGCTCCCTCTAAACCAACACACTGGGTAGCATATCTCGGAATGGCTTATAAATAAATATTATGATGAAAAATATAGCAATTAGCTTTATTATCCTGCTTCTGATTTTCTCTTGTAAGGAAAATAAAGAAAACGAAAACCCGAAGTTTGACCTTATTATCACCAATGCGAAAATTGTAGATGTTCAAAATAATGAGATTCAGAATAAAAAGTTTATCGCTATAAAAAACGACACAATCAGGTTGGTAGGTGATATGAAAGATTTTGACGACCATAAAGCAAACGAAAAACTGGATGCAAATAATAAATATGTAATGCCAGGTTTATGGGATATGCATGTACATTTTAGGGGCGGTGATTCCTTACGCAAAGAAAACAAGGATCTTCTGGGATTATTTCTGGCGTTTGGAATAACCACAGTAAGGGACGCCGGCGGTGATATTTCGACATCGGTCCTGAACTGGAAAAAACAGGTTGGAGAAAATTCGCTGGCCGGTCCCGATATCTTTTCATCAGGCCCTAAACTGGATGGAGAAAATCCTGCCTGGGAAGGGTCTCTACCAGTTAGCACTTCCGAAGAAATAAATCATGCCCTGGATTCCCTGGAAAATATGAAGGTGGATTATGTAAAAATCTATGATGGAAGTTTAAGGGAAGAAACTTACTACGAGATCCTTAAACAAGCCGAAAAAAGAGGGCTTAAAACTACCAGCCATGTGCCGCTTAGCGCAAATCTTCAGAAAGCGATCGATCTTGGTCTGGACGGAGTGGAACATATGTATTATATCGCCAAAGCCGGTTCTCCAATTGCCGACAGTCTTTCAAAAACCGACCTGGGATATGGTATGATGCCCTATATTTTTGACACTTTTGATAAAGATCTTGCCAAACAGGTTTATCAAAAACTAGCTTCTGAAAATGTAAGCGTGACCCCCACTTTACACATTGGTAAAGTACTTTCAAACGTAGCTGATGAAGATCACAGCCAGGATTCACTTAGAAATTATATAGGTAAAGGTATTCAGGAAACCTATAAAGGCAGGATTGAGAGCGCCAAACGTGCCAAAGCTTCTGGTAGTACTATGAGGGAGCGAATGAAGGAACTTGCAGCTTCCATGATAGTTCCCATGTTTGAAAATGGTGTAAACATCCTGGCAGGATCAGATTCCGGGGCATTTAATTCGTTTGTATATTCGGGTGAATCCCTTCATGCGGAATTAGAAGCATTAGTGGAGGCAGGATTAACACCCGCGCAGGCACTCCAAACTTCCATCATTAACGGACCCAAATTCTTTGAACTTGAGAAATTTTTTGGAAGTCTTGAAAAAGGAAAAGTGGCAGATATCATCGTCCTGGATGAGAATCCTCTAGAATACATAAAAAATACCCGAAGTATAGATCGTGTTATCAAAAATCACAAAATTTATACTCCGGGTACTTTATTAAAACCTTTAAAGGATTAATTAATCCCAATCAAATTTATAGGTAGCTCCGCCTAGGATTTGAATTCCCTGAACATCATAATCTAACCAGCGCTGGTAGTTATTATTCAGGAGGTTACTCCCTTTTACAAAAGCTGAAAGCCGGTCATTGAAACGATATCCCAAATGGGCATTTGCATCAAAATAACTGTCTAAAGTTACAATAGGATCATTAAAAACAAGGCTTATAGATCTGTTCTCGTCTTTACGCTCCCCCACATAAAATAGATTTGCGCCGGTATACCATTTTTCAGTAATCTGATAATCGGCATTTAAACTGGCTTTCATGGCAGGCAGGTTCCATGCTTCTGCCTGAACGTCTGTATTATAATCGAAAAATTCAGCATTAATTCCCAATCGGAAATTCCTATTTACATCCACATTCAATTCAGAATAAAAAGACAGCGTCTTTAAATTATCATAAACTACATCAAAGCTGTTTCCGTAGGTATAAGGCTCGCCTTCCAGGGTTGAAGCATCATAGTTTCTTTTAAAAAGCGCTTTATTGAATTGTGACTGATAGCTTGCCCGTACATTATACGAAACGGCATTGCTAAGTTTTCCCTTACCTCCCAGGTAACCTTTATATTCATTATCTGTGGGCTTTATATTCAATGTCGGGGATACGTATGGATTTTCCTGAAAGAAATTATAATAGGAATTTTGCTGCAGATCTCCGTCTACACCGGCATAAGCGGTAAAATAATCCCCTGCCAGCCTGTAGCTCGCAGAAACTGCCGGATATAGATAAAAGTCCCCCTCGCTGTTCTCTACATCCATCCCATATACGAAATTCACTCCCAAATTAATGCTAAGATCATCCCGTAAAATAAGAAGGCTTGGTGTGAAATTAAAATTCATAAAGGTGTAATCATAACCAACTTCAGAATCATACATCCTGTCGAACTTTCCATTCACGATATCAGCCCCAATTTTTGTAGTTATCAATTCCTCAGCAATTTCTATTTCAAAAAGTCCCTCTGCGGTAAAATGGTTCTCGGCTGTGCTGTAGGAATCTCCGGAATGGCGAAAACGTGCATTCGCACTATCAAAGAATGAATCATAAAGCTCAATCTCACTACCTACATATACCGAATAATAGTTTTGAGCCGGGTCAAGGCTGTTCAATGTAGGATCATTCTCAGGATTTGCCGGAATATTATATTCTGGCAATCCATACCAGTTGAACAATTGATGTTCTGCGCCAACTTCTGCCAGCCAGGAAAGATCCCGGTTCCGGGTATTATAATTCAGGTTTAATTCTGTGTCATAAAATTTATCATCAAGATAAACATCTTCTATTCCGCCCTGGGAAGAATTATGGGTAAGGAAAATCCCAAAATTGCTGCTTCGGTCTATTTCCATACTGGAATAAAATTCAGCCAGAACATTGGAGTAATTTCCGAAGCCAAGGGTCGCATAATTATCATATACCTTTGGCGGTCTTACCCGCTCTACCGTAGTGGCCCTTCCTTTTGCCGGGGTAAATGTTGAAGCAACAGGAACCGAAAATATAGAATATTGCACGGGCTTCTTTTGAAGGCTCACCGAATCATTTCTTGTGGGTGTCGCTTTGATCTTGCTCGCATCCCTCACCGACGGAGTATATGGTTTTACTACAGTTACTGTTTCACTTCCAATAGGATCCTGGGCATAAAGGATCCCACTAAATATGAACAATGTAAAAAACAGACGTTTCTTGATCGCTTTAAATCGCATATAGCAGTGAATCTATTAGATTAAGTTTAGTTATTTGTTTCTACGGAAGAATTGGTCTTTGCTTCCTGGGCTTTGATTTTGGACAATTCGGCTCGTGCTTCCTGAACCACTTCTGGATATTTCTGAAAATTTTTGATGACGTTTTCCAGAATATAAGTTGCCTGATAAGCGTCTCCAAGTGCATAAAAGTTTTTTGCCATTAACACTAAACCTTTTGCTCCCCATAATTTATATCCTGAAAAATCTTTCGCCAAAATTTGAACCGCGGCATTCGAAGCTTCGTAGTTCCCATCTTTATTCTTGAAATATGCATCGTAGTAAAGCGCTTCTGCACCCAATTCTCCGGTAGCAGTTTTCTGAACTTCTTTATAAGCTGAACGTGCTTTCTGATCATTACCGGATTTTATCGCAGCCCTGGCTACCATAATCCTGGCATCGTTCCTGGCTTCAGCTTCTGCGGAAGAATTATTCAGGACTTTTTCAGCATATTCATTCGCCTTACTGAAATTTCCTGTTTCATAATAAGATTTCATCAGGTTTTGCTGGGCGAATACCACATTTTGCTCATTATCTGCCTGTTTCTCCAACTTCTCAAGTAATGGAAGTGCCTGGGTATAATCTTTCTTCTCCAGGTAGATCTGGGACAATCTTGCCAGTGCCTGTTCAGAAAATTCATTCTTAGGCTTGCTGGTCACGTATTTATAATTCGGAATGGATTTTTCAATTTTCCCATCTCTGTAATACAACTGTGCCAGATAGAAATTGGCATTTATAGAGTGGATCCCATTTGGAAAATTCTGAATATATTTTTCAAAATTTGCAATAGCTTTCGCTGTATTATTATTTAAATATTGATTTTCTGCAGCCTCGTAAGTGGCATTATCAAGATCTGAATCACTTACCTCTACAAAGTCTATGTTTCTAACCCAACTCGCATATTCATCGGTTCTTCCCAAATCAACATAAACGTTTCTTGCTGTTGAAACTGCCTGTTTGGCTTCCGGAGTATTAGGATATTCAGCAACGATCTTTCTCAACCTTTCCAGCGCCTTATTTCCTTCATTATTATTATAGTAAATAAGCCCCTGTCTCAACATGGCTTTTGGTACCAATGCACTTTCAGGAACATCCCTGATCAACCTGTTATAAGATTGTATCGCCTGATCGCTGTTATTGTTTGCCACATAGGTATTACCCAGTTCATACATCGCGTCATCACGATAAGGAGAACGCAGATATTTTCCTGTAAAACTGTTCAATTCTTCAATCTTAGTATCATTTTTATTTACGAATCCATAGCTGATCGCTTTTTGAAAAGCGGCATAATCAGCATTGCTCACCCCATTATTAATAGCATTTTGATAAGCCTCCATGGCCGGCCAGTACTGGCTGGTAACGTAATAAGTGTCCCCTAATCTTAATAGCGCATCATTCTTTTTCGCTCCTTCAGCATTAGAACTAGAAGCATAGGATTTAAAATAATTTACAGCCTGCGAATAATCGTTCTTTTTGAAGTAAGCATAACCAATGTTGTAATCAAGGTCTTCATATTCATCTGTATTCCTGGCAGCACTCATTCCTTTAAACTCGCGATAACCCAGAATGGCATCATCCATCCTGTTTACATTATATTCACTTTCAGCTTTCCAGAATGTGGCTTTTGCTGTGATATTTTGATCCCTTGGTTCCTTTAATGCCTTGTCAAAATTCTCGATTGCAGCGTAATAATCACCTTCTTCAAAAAGTTCCAGTCCGTAGAAATAAGCCACTTTTTGATAAGCCTGTTTATCGCTAAAATTCCTGTTGTTCTCAAGCAATCGCATTGCTTCTTCGTAATTCTTCGAAGTAATGAAAGAATCTATAAGTAAAGTTTCCATTTCCTGGCGTTGTTCAGAATCTGGATATTTATTTAAATAATTGATCAATACCTGTGACGGACTCTCATACGAGTTTCCTATCTCATAGCTTAGCTTGGCATAATTCAGCATGGCATCCCGCTGGATCTTTGCATCAAATTCCATCTCACTGGCATTTTTAAATGCATTCAATGCCTGTTGCTTTTGGTCTGACTCCAGATAGGATTGTGCCAGGTGATAATAAGCGTTTTGAGCAATGGCGTTGTTCCCGTCAATGATCTTGTTAAATTCATTGATGGCAGCTTCGTAATTTCCTTGCTTATAATAGGCGTAGCCTAACTGATAATAATCGGTATTATTCCATTTGCCGCCCATTCCGTTATATCCTTTTAAATAAGGAATGGCTTCTTCATATTTACCAAGGTTGAAATAACTCTCACCGATAATCTTATTTAACTGCGGAATTTCCTGTCGGTTAGATTTCGGAAGCTGTTCAAGTCCCTGCTCGATGGCTTTTTCAAAATTTCCAAGTTTAAAATTCATATCTGCCTGGAAATAGGAAAGATCTTCGGTATAACGATCGTTGCCTTTTACTTCTTCAAAGTATTCATTGGCTTCCTCATAGTCGTCACCTTCATAAGCGATATAACCAAGATAATACTTTGCCTGAGCCCCATATCCTTTGGAATCACGAACCCGGTTTAAATAAGTTTGCGCTTCCTCGAACTGATTAGCCCTGAAATATGCATATCCATTATTGAAATAAAAACGTTCCCGGTCTTTTTTGCTCATGGCTTTTTCGTCTACACGATCATACCATCTTCTGGAAAGTGCATATTTTCCGGTTTGAAAATAATAATCGGCCACATCCAGGTATGCCGAATTTGTTTTGGTACTGGTGGGGTATCTTGTAACAAAATTTTCCATTAACCTGTCGGCTCCGGGCTGGTTCAACCTTACCGCAGCATTGGCAATATAATAAGCCGCATCTCCTTTGATCTTTTCATCATCGGTCTTGTCTTTCACATCATCAAAAAGATTCTGGGCCGCAAGATATTGCTCATTATTATATAATTCCAGAGCACGATTAAAGTCAACTAAATCATGTGTATAGGTAGCAGTTTGCTGACAAATAGCCGAAAATGAGATAGATATAAAAACGACTAGCAGATAAGCTCTCTTAAGTGTCATTTATTGTGTTTTAGATTGGAATTCAAAGATAATTTAAAGCTTGCTTCTATAACGCCGATAAAGTTTTATAATTATGTTAATGGAAAAAAAAGTATGTCAAGCCTTTTGAAAATGTATATTTGGGTATAATTTTACAACCCAAATCAACGTTAGAAATTCATGGCTGAAACAGTTCTGGAATTAAAAAACGCAGCGATCTACCAACGCGAAAGTCTTATTTTATCTGAAGTAGATGTCACTGTTTACAAGGGTGACTTTGTATATCTCATAGGAAAGACGGGAACAGGGAAAAGTAGTTTTATGAAAACTCTTTACGGTGATCTTCCGCTTACTGAAGGTGAAGGCCATATTGTGGATTTTAACCTTAGAACTTTAAAAGAAAAAGACATTCCTTACCTGCGCAGAAAACTGGGGGTGGTTTTTCAGGATTTTAAACTACTTACAGACAGGAATATTAAGGATAACCTCCTGTTCGTTTTAAAAGCTACCGGCTGGAAAGACCAGAAAGGTATGGACAGTAAGATAGATGAAGTACTGGACAAAGTAGGAATGAAAACCAAAGGTTTTAAATACCCTTATCAGCTTTCGGGTGGCGAGCAGCAACGAGTGGCAATTGCCCGGGCGTTATTGAACGATCCAGAACTCATCCTTGCAGATGAGCCTACCGGAAATCTCGATCCACAAACTTCCGTAGAAGTAATGGAAGTACTCCAGGAAATTAGCAGAAATGGGAACACCATCTTAATGGCCACACATGATTACGCGCTTCTACTCAAATATCCTTCTAAAACTTTAAAATGTGATGGGCAACGTGTTTTTGAGGTGGTTCAGAAATCGGTGTAATAAAGCGAGATTGCTTTACTCCGTTCGCAATGACTCCCAAACAATTGTCAATGCGAGTGAAACGAAGCAGTCTCAATGTAGAATTGTAATCTCTACTTAATTCAAAGTAATAAACCTCTAAAAGCATCCGCAATTTATTTGATCGTCTTAATCATTCCTAAAATTCTTCCTGAAGAATAACATTTTTGATACCTTGTGAGCTCTTCAACTTAATCGATGGAAATATTAGGAATAGATATAGGTGGTTCCAGTCTAAAAGGGGCTATAGTAAATGTGGAAACCGGAGAAATAAACACCGCCACCCATCGTATTCCTACACCCGAAGCACGAGAACCCGAAGGCATAGCTCTAGCTGTAAAACAAATGCTGGATCATTTTAATTATACCGGTATCGTAGGCTGTGGATTTCCAACTATCGTTAAAAATGGCATTTGTAAACATGAAGGAAACCTAAGTAAAGAATGGGTAAATGTTGATGTTGATGCCCTTTTCGAAAAAACGACAGGAACACAATTTACAGTGATCAATGATGCCGATGCTGCCGGACTTGCTGAAGTAAAATTTGGAGCAGGGAGAGGAAAAGAAGGTTTTGTGCTGATGATCACCGTAGGAACCGGATTGGGAAGTGGTGCTTATATAGATGGTGAACTCATCCCTAATTTTGAACTTGGCCAGATTCCGTATAAAGATTTTGAAAAAATTGAAGAATGGGCCGCTTCTTCCATTAAAACGGAACAGAATTTAAGCTACGAGGAATGGGGTTCACGCTTCAATGTTTTTCTGAATTATATTCACAAAATTCTAAATCCTGATGTTATTCTTGTAGGCGGTGGAATTTCTAACGACTGGGACAAATTTGAAAAATATCTAAAGGTAGATACTCCTCTTATCCCTGCTGAATTAAGAAATAATTCCGGAATCCTGGGAGCTGCAATCGCCGCTAAAAATAAACACCTTTTTTGATCTGCGACCTAAGCTTCAGAAGGCTTTCTCTTATTAATAAACAGATAATAAAAATTCACACTTACAATGGCGACATTGGTAATAATAATTGGCCAGGAATCCAGGAGAACTCCATATGCTACGAAAAACAAGCACCCAATACTGTTCACATAACGCAAGGTCACAATATTTCGCATTAGAAATGAAAGAAGGACGAAGAAGGAGGCAAAATATCCTATCCATTCAGTAATTGAAACTCCTAGAAATTCAGTCATTTTTTTAAAAATTTTTATTCATGAAAAAGCCCGCCTTACGGCAGGCTTTTTATTTATTTATCTCTTATTTATCCTTCAACTGCGCTCAGGATGACCTCCAATTATGCTCAGGATGAAAGTGGTTTTAGATCGCTTTAGATCTTTTTCTTTCATTTTCAGTAAGAAGCACTTTTCTTAATCTCAGGTGATTTGGAGTCACCTCCACATATTCATCTTTCTGAATATATTCCAAAGCTTCTTCCAAGGAGAACTTAATTGCCGGAACAATTTTCGCTTTGTCATCTGCTCCCGAAGAACGTACGTTAGAAAGCTTCTTTGTCTTGGTGATATTCACCGCCATATCATCCTGACGAGAGTTTTCACCAATTACCTGACCTTCATAAATATCCTCTCCCGGATCTACAAAGAACTTACCTCTATCCTGTAATTTATCAATAGAATAAGGAATTGCTTTTCCTTTTTCCATAGAAACCAAAGAACCATTCTGACGTTCCGGAATTCCACCTTTTACCGGCTGATATTCTTTATAACGGTGCGCCATGATCGCCTCACCTGCAGTAGCAGTAAGCAACTGGTTTCTTAATCCAATAATTCCACGAGACGGAATAAGGAACTGAATATTCATTCTATCTCCCTTAGCTTCCATAGAAAGCATCTCCCCTTTTCTCATGGTAACCATTTCCACGGCTTTACCAGAAACATCTTCCGGAAGATCTATCGTCAATTCTTCAACAGGCTCACATTTAACTCCGTCGATTTCCTTGATAATTACCTGCGGCTGTCCAATTTGAAGTTCGTAACCTTCACGTCTCATAGTTTCGATAAGAACAGATAAGTGAAGTACTCCACGACCATACACTAAGAATTTATCAGCACTATCTGTTTCGTTAACACGCAGCGCAAGGTTCTTCTCAAGCTCTTTCATCAAACGTTCCTTGATATGTCTTGAAGTCACGAATTTCCCATCTTTTCCGAAGAAAGGCGAATCGTTAATTGTGAAAAGCATACTCATGGTAGGCTCATCAATAGCAATTGTCTTTAATCCTTCAGGATTTTCAAAATCGGCAACGGTATCACCAATTTCAAAACCTTCCAAACCTACGATCGCACAGATATCTCCAGCCTGTACTTCCTCTATCTTTCTTCGGCCTAAACCTTCGAAAGTATGTAATTCTTTAATTCTTGTTTTCTTGATGCTTCCATCACGCTTCACTAAAGAAACCTGCTGATTTTCTTTCAAAATTCCTCTCTGTAATCTACCTATCGCAATACGGCCGGTAAATGAAGAAAAGTCAAGAGAAGTAATAAGCATTTGTGGAGTTCCCTCAAGATCTACCTTTGGTGCAGGAATATGCTCCATTACCATATCAAGTAGAGGCTCAATAGTATCAGTTTCATTTCTCCAGTCGTCACTCATCCAGTTGTTCTTCGCAGAACCGTAAACGGTTGGAAAATCCAATTGCCATTCTTCAGCACCAAGTTCAAACATCAGGTCAAATACCTTTTCATGAACTTCATCTGGAGTACAATTCTCCTTGTCTACCTTATTGATTACCACACATGGCTTCAAACCAAGATCGATCGCTTTCTGCAATACGAAACGGGTTTGAGGCATTGGCCCTTCAAAAGCATCCACCAATAGCAATACACCATCAGCCATGTTCAAAACACGTTCTACTTCCCCACCAAAGTCGGCGTGACCAGGCGTATCAATAATGTTTATCTTTGTGTCTTTGTAAGTAACCGAAACGTTCTTGGAAGTAATAGTAATTCCTCTTTCCCTCTCAAGATCGTTATTGTCCAGGATAAGTTCACCTGTAGACTGGTTATCACGGAACAATTCACAGTGATGCATAATTTTATCAACCAGGGTAGTCTTACCATGGTCAACGTGTGCGATAATCGCGATATTTCTTATAGCTGTCATGTAGCCTTATTTTTAAGGCTGCAAATGTACAGCTATTTTTCGCTAAACCAGCGTGGTTTATAAATTATTTAATTCACTGTTAATCAGTCTGTTTTTGATCATTTTTAAGTTTAATGAAGAAAATCGAGAGATGCACCAACGCAGCGAAAATCAAAATATAGAGTTTCCAGTCCATTCCTATTCTGAAATAGAAAAATAACCCGAATCCAACGAGGATTAAAAAATTCACCAAATACTTATACATATTGAATTTTATGAAGCCGAAATATAAAAAATTTCAAGAAACGAAATCTCCTTGGGGATATTTTGAGGGTTTCATTTTTGGCCTCCCACCCATAAACCTTTTTTTTATTGTTCATCTGCCGAGGGACCATAAGTTGCCGGCACCGGAATATCCAGGAGTCGAAAATAAACCCCCAGTTGCGCCCGGTGATGGGGGAATTGGTTCATCACCATAGCCTGTAAAACATTAAATTTGGGCATTTCAAACAAAGTTTCTCCTTCTTTAGTCATTTTCCAACTCCTACGAAATTCAGAATCGGGTTTGCGCAATGAAGTTTCAGCAGAAATGGTATTCTGTTTTAACTCCTGAATAATATCATTAACCGAATCAAAACTGGGGGAGCTATAACCTTTTACATCCAGAGATTCTGCTTCCATAGTTCCTGTTATCCAGGCAGGAATTTCAGCAAGATGATTGGCAATTTGTTTTATGGTCATGGATTTTTCATGAGGCTGCCATTCCATTTTATCTTCCGGGATTCGCTTTAAAAATTTTTCGGTCAGGGCAACTTCCTGTTGCAATTGAGGAATTAAAAACTCATGAATTTCCATAATTTCTTCAGTATTAGAATTAAAGCACCTTCTAAGTTAGGGAAAATTAGGTTTGATTTTATGCTTTATAAAAAACAGCTGAATTGGAAGCGGCTATTAATTCATTTATCTTTGCATCAAATTTTGAGAAATGGATCTAAGTAAAATTCCGAATTTAAAACACATTGATTCTAACAATTTCTTTTTACTCTCTGGCCCCTGCGCTATTGAGGGTGAAGAAATGGCTTTAAGAATTGCCGAAAAAGTAGTTACCATTACTGACAAATTGAACATTCCTTATGTTTTTAAAGGCTCATTCAAAAAAGCAAATCGCAGCAGGATAGACAGTTTTACAGGAATTGGCAATGAAAAAGCGCTAAAGATCCTTCGTAAAGTTTCAGAAACCTTTAAAGTACCTACGGTTACAGATATACATGAAATAGATGATGCTAAGCTGGCTGCGGAATATGTAGATATACTTCAAATCCCTGCTTTTCTGGTAAGACAAACAGATCTTGTGGTGGCCGCGGCTGAAACGGGAAAGGTCGTAAACCTTAAAAAAGGCCAGTTTATGAGTCCGGAGGCGATGAAACATGCCGTGACCAAAGTGACCGACTGCAATAATGAGCAAGTAATGATAACAGATCGAGGAACTATGTTCGGATACCAGGATCTAATTGTCGATTTTCGCGGGATTCCAACCATGCGTGATTATGCACCAACGGTATTAGACGTTACCCATTCTTTGCAACAACCCAATCAACGTACAGGGGTTACCGGTGGAAGACCAGATATGATTGAGACCATTGCCCGTGCGGGCGTGGTAAATATGGTTGATGGTTTATTTATTGAAACTCATTTTGACCCGTCAAATGCTAAAAGTGACGGAGCTAATATGCTTGATCTAGCTCATCTTGAAAAACTGCTGAGTAATCTTGTCGCTATTAGAAAAACGATTAATTCATTATAGCAAATTCCAAACACCCCATAAAAGCCCCGCTATCGGGGCTTTTTTTATGTCAAATGCTAAATCTTTCCTATAATTCTCCTGCTGCTGTTTAAACAATTGTTAATCAATCACCTAAATTGAAGGAATCTATCTAAATTGATTGGTCTAACTAAAATTTGAATATAAAAATGGAAAACCAACTAGAAAATTTTGCAGATCAGGTTGCTAACTTTTTACCTGATTTGCTTGGTGCATTACTGGTATTACTGGTAGGATGGTTAATAGCCAAAGGAATTAAATCCTTAATTGTAAGATTGCTCCGAAAAACCAATTGGGACGAAAGGGTATTTGGTAAAAGTGACGTTGGAGACACCAATGTTTTTCTGGCAAATATCGTGTACTATGTCATAATGATCGTCGTGATTCTTGTAGTGCTGGAAATCCTGGGAGTAGAACAGGTACTCACGCCCCTGGAAAACATGGTCGGTGAATTTTTAAGCTTTATTCCTAATTTAATCGGTGCTATCCTGATTGCCTTTATCGGTTATATTCTGGCTAAATTTGTTGCCAATCTCATAAGTATAAGTGGGAACTTTTTGGACCGTTGGGTAGATAAAACAGGATTTAAGGATACTAACAAGCTCATTAATATCCTTAAAAAAATTGTTTTCATCGTAATTTTCATTCCATTTCTTATACAGGCTTTCAATGCATTACAATTAGATGCCATTTCCCAGCCTGCAAATGACATTTTGTATGATTTCACTGAAATGCTAGGAGAAATCATTATTGCTGGATTAGTATTGATGGTGTTTATCTGGGGAGGAAAGTATCTGGCAGATTTCCTGGAAGATCTATTTAAAAGTATGGGATTAGATCGTGCAGCAGAAAAGATCCAAATCCAAAATATGATTGGAGCCAATCAGTCTCTTTCAAAGATCATTGCTAATTTGATCTATTTCTTCCTTGTTTTCTTCGGAATTATAACCGCCGTAGATATTTTAGACCTTACACAACTTTCTGAAATACTTGATGAGATCCTTGAAGTTACCGGTCAAATTATCTTCGGATTAATTATTCTGGCAGTAGGTAATTATATATCTATAATGATCTACAATACCATGTCTAAATCCAGAAGCAATAATTTTATTGCGAGTGTGGTAAGGTGGGCATCTTTAGCGTTATTCCTTGCTATTGCCTTGAGAACTATGGGAATTGCCAATGAGATTGTTGAACTAGCTTTTGGTTTAATCCTTGGAGCTATTGCTGTGGCGGTTGCCCTGAGTTACGGTCTTGGTGGTCGTGAAGCAGCAGGAGAACATTTTAAGGAGATCATTCAGAAATTTAAGGATGATAAATCCCTGGATGGGCCAAAAACTAATTCAGGTACTCCTCCTGGTTCATACGATCCTACAAGCCCAAGAAGAGATCTTAATGATCCGGCAAATCCTAATAACCCGGATAAACCTAATGATCCCAACGATCCCAACGATCCACGCTTAAATCTATAATATTGAAAAGCCCTGCAAATTGCAGGGCTTTTTTATTGATCTATTTTAAAGTTGCCATGATCATTACGGGAAAGTGATCTGAAGGATACCTGAGATCTTTGGAATCGGTTAGTACCGCATACTTTTTCACTTTCACTTTATCATTCACAAAAATATAATCGATACGCCGCTTGGCCGGTTCAGAAAAATTGTAGCCATTAAAAGTCCCATTCGGTCCAAAAGTAAATTCGGCTTCCGTTTTTGAATCATCCAGAGCATTACGAATAATAGCAATTCCATCGGTTTCAGGCTCCAGATTAAAATCGCCCATCAAAAATATCGGTAGGCCCTCTTTATTCAATTCTTCAATTTTTTTAATGATCAGTTTAGCACTCTCTAGCCTGGCTTCATCGCCTACATGATCAAAATGTGTATTAAAAACGAAGAATTTTTTACCAGATTCTTTATTCTGGAATAAGGCATAGGTGCAAATCCTTTTAAAATCTGCATCCCAACCTTTACTTGTTTTATCAGGCGTCTCAGAAAGCCAGAAAGTATCAGATTCAAGCACCTCAAACTGTTCATCCTTATAAAGAATAGCACTAAATTCACCCTGGTCCCCACCTTCCCTTCCTACTCCAAGGACCTTATAGGTTTCCACATTTTCAGTAAAATGATCCAACTGCGATTTAACTGCTTCCTGCACTCCCATAATATCGGGTTCATAAAACTGAACCTGACTGGTGATCCAGTCCTTCCTCTTAGACCAGCTATTCTCCCCGTCATTTTCATTCGCATATTTAATATTGTAGGTCATAAGCTTCATCTCCTGACTTTGCATTTCGGGAAGGCTAAATAAAACACCTATGATTAAAAATAGATTTCGCATAAGATTTATTTTCTATAAAGTTCGGCATTATTGCTAAAACTGAAAGTGATTTTAAAATTATTAAAATTTTATGGCCTGGATTAAAGATTTTTATTTTACTTTGTTTTTCAAAGTACTTTAAAATGGAAAACGAAAAGTATCTTAAAGACCTCAGCGAGATCAAAAATATGATGAATCGCTCGTCACGATTTATATCGCTTAGCGGACTTTCTGGTGTATTCGCGGGCTGCTATGCCCTTATTGGTGCAGTGATCGCAAAATTGATATTAAACGAAAATAATTCAATGTATGGCGAAGAATACACTTCATATTCAGCAACCTATATCAATCCTGATCTAACCCAACAATTGTTTCTTGTAGCCATAGCAGTTTTGATACTGGCCATTGGGACTGCTATTCTTCTTACCACGAGAAAAGCGAGAAAAAATGATCAGCAAATATGGGATGCTACCAGTAAACGTCTGCTAATAAACTTCTTTGCTCCTCTTGCAGCAGGTGGAGTTTTCTGCCTGGTGCTATTGCAATACGGCATTATTGGTTTAATCGCTCCTGCAATGTTAGTTTTTTACGGACTGGCTTTAATTCACGGAAGTAAATATACCTTTGCAGATCTTAAAAGCCTTGGGTATGCAAACCTAATCCTTGGTTTAATCGCTACCCAATTTATAGGTTTCGGAATCTATTTCTGGGCTGTTGGATTTGGAGTCTTTCATATTATTTACGGCATCTGGATGCATAATAAATATGACAGAAAAACTGCTGAATGAAGAATATTATAAGCAATATAAATAAAGCTTTTGATCATAGGATACGACTTGGAATTATGAGTGTATTGATGGTGAACGATCATGCAGACTTTAAAACGCTAAAAGAGCTACTCGGGGCGACCGATGGTAATATTGCCAGTCATACCAAAGCCCTGGAGAAACAAAACTATATAAAAGTGGAAAAATCTTTTATAGATAGAAAACCAAATACCAGATATATTGCCTCAGATAAAGGCAGAAAGGCTTTCAGGGAACATCTTGATGCACTTGAAAAGCTTTTAAAGACTAAAAATGAACTGAATATTTAAACATTAAATTGAAACAATAAATATGAATCGCTTATTAATTAAATGTTCTAAACTGAAAAAATAACGTCATTCTGAACTTGTTTCAGAATCTAATTCAAAAGTAATGAGTTACAATTTATAGACCCTGAAATGAATTCACGGTGACTTAAATAAACAATTCAACTATATTTTTTTATTAATCAACTTTGAATTTCAAAGTACTTAAAATTGTCTAACTAAATTATTTAATCATGAAAACTAAAAATTTATCAATTATCCTGATGGCCGTTGCCGGCATTTTACTCATCCCTTTTATTGGAATGCAGGTCTCGAATGAAGTAGACTGGAGCAGTTCAGATTTTGTAATTATGGGAATTCTGTTATTCCTTACCGGCCTCGCTATCAATTTTGCCCTGAATAAATTCAAAACCTTGAAAAGCAGGATCATTGCCTGTGCAGTAATCTTACTCATATTATTTGTCATTTGGGCCGAGTTGGCGGTAGGAATCTTCGGTACTCCATTTGCAGGAAGTTAAATCATATCATGGAATACTTTGTAAGGGAAAATTCTATTGTTCGAGAAATCTGGGGAAAGGGCGATACCATTCTTTTCATTTTTGCCGGAGCCTCTGCAGAATTCGCTTTAAACAAAGCGGTAGACTGGTTATTCTACACAGGAAAACTTCCCCAGGATCCACTCGGCAGGCTGTTTTCTACGGTTAGTTATGCCCGTAAGATTGTCTTTTCAGAAAAACAGGCAGCTATAAAAGCCATTGAAAATATCAATACCATACACAATTCAGTAGAAACAAGTCGTGGCAGGAACATTCCAGATTGGGCATACCGTGATGTCTTGCTTATGCTGATAGATTACTCCATCAGGTCCTATGAAATACTGGAAAGAACTTTAAGCCTTGCTGAAAAACGTGAAGTCTTTCAGGTATTCTACCGACTTGGTAAGCGTATGCGCATAAAAGATCTTCCGCAGAGTTTTGAACAATTTCAGCGCATGCGGAAAAATCATCTGGAGCAACATCTTCACTATGGTAATTTTTCCGAAGCTTTATATAAACGGTATCGCCAACAGCTCGGTTGGTTCCGCTATAGATTGCTCATTGAAACACAGATACTCATCACGCCGAAGAAGGTTAGGCAACTCCTGCTGTTTAGAAGTTTTTCCCTTTTACATCCTGTCATTCTGATTTACAAGATCATCCGGATCATGAAACTGGACTGGCTACTAAAATCACTCGTCCTACCCTCAGCCTATCAAGAGGAAATAAGGTCTATGGACCGCGCACCTGCCTGATTCCATCCATTATTCATCATTAAAAATCAAAAAATGAACAACGAATCAAATACCAACAAAATAGCACGCTGGTTAAAGAACTCTATTACCGCAAGGATGTTTGTCATCGGGATCTTAAGCTTAGTTCTTCTAATCCCGCTCGCCATGATAGAAGACCTCATCAAAGAAAGATCTCAAAGAAAGCAATCTGTAGTAAACGAAATCACGGAGAAATGGGGCGAACCGGTTACTATATACGGTCCAGTGCTCAAGATCCCTTATCGGCTTTTCCGTGAGAAACAAATTACCAATTTAAAAAATGGAATGACTACGGAAACTATTGAAGAAATTAAACATCTTTATCTTTTTCCCGATCACCTGAACATTCATTCCAGCGTGGATCCAGAATTGAAAAAACGCGGAATCTATAAAACAGTGGTATATAAAAGTTCGTCAGAGCTCAAGGGTAGTTTTTCAGTTTCTGCAATACAAAATGAGGATAACCCGGAAGCGAATATTCTATGGGAAAAAACAAAGATCATTTTAAACACTTCTAATCTGAAGGGAGTAAATGAACAGATGAATATTGAAATTAACAATAAAATATATTCCTTCTCGTCTAAATATCAGGCACAGAATCGAGAGCAGCTTCCAGGGAAAGAACTATTTCTCATGGAAAGCGCGGCATTTTCAGAAATGGAGTTCAATAAGGATAACCCGCTGGAATTTAAAATGGAGATCTCCATAAATGGGAGTTCTGAAATTTCTTTTGTCCCTATAGGCAAGACCACAGAAGCGACCATAAAATCAGACTGGAAAACGAACAGTTTCAAAGGTAATTTTCTACCTTTTAATGCTGACAAAATAACTGAAAATGGTTTTAACGCAAAATGGAAGGTTTTAGATATCAACCGGCCATTCCCCCAGGTGTTCGAGAATCATTTACCAGATCTAACCCAATATTCTTTTGGAGTGGACCTTATGGTTCCCGTAGATGAATACCAGAAGAGTGAACGAGCCACAAAATATGGATTTTTGGTGATCGGGCTCACCTTCCTTCTATTCTTCCTAATACAAACCATTAGTAAGATCCCAATCCATCCTTTCCAATACCTCATGATAGGTTTAGGTCTGGTGATGTTCTACACTTTATTGATCTCTATTTCTGAACACAGTAGTTTTTTAAAAGCATATCTCATCGCCGGAATTTCTGTCATCCTCATGATCAGCCTGTTTTCTAAAAGTATTCTTGAGGGCTGGAAATTTTCATTATTTATTGGTGCTTCACTTTTAGCGCTGTATTCATTCATTTATATTATCATTCAATTAGAAAGCTATGCTTTATTAGTGGGCAGTATAGGTCTTTTTATCATTCTGGCGGGCGTGATGTATGTCTCACGCAAAATAGACTGGAATAATTATTAAGATTATTGGATATCTTTAAAAGGAGACAGTCTAATCACTCTAATCACTGGCTCTTATTTAATATATGCAGAGATTTAAAAGGAATAAGAAACTTAATTATATACTAGGATTTCTTGCCCTGCTGATCATCGAGATCCTGATCGAAATGTATATTTCAGACTTTTTTATTCGTCCATACCTGGGCGATTTCCTGGTAGTGATCCTACTCTACTGTTTCCTGATGGCAGTCTCCAGAATTTCTGTACTGAAAGGGCTTTTGATCGTGTTGATCTTTTCTTTTGCCGTAGAATTCTTCCAGCTGATCAACATCGTTAAAGTATTACAATATCAACCACCTGCAGTTGTTATGATCCTTTTAGGTAGTAGTTTCTCAGTATGGGACCTACTAGCTTACAGCCTGGGAATTATTTTTTGCTACTTTTTAGAATATTATCAAAATACTTACACCTATTCTTCTACAAAATCCTCCAAGTAGGAGTATAAAGGCGTAAGCCTGGCATTTTCGGTCATTTTTGCACGTCCCAGGATCCCATCTTTATCATCATTGAAAAATGCAGGAATTACATTTTCGAGAAACATTTCCCCAAAACCTTCGCTGGCATCTTTCGGCAGTTCACAAGGCAGATTGTCTACCGCCATAACGCAGATAGCTTCGGAATTCATAAAATCTGTTTCTGAACCTGTTTCAGGATCATAGCCATAAAATGGTTCAGCTATAGTTGAAGGTCGGATTGTGCTAGCCACAGGCCCTGCAATATCGCAGGAAATATCAGCCACATATTTAATTCTGAAATCTTCATTTTTAATATCCTCTTCTGAATAAAATATGGGTGCCCCTTCTCCATAGAAATGACCTGCAATAAAAACATCGCTGGTTTTGGCAAATTTCATAAAATCTGATTCATAGTTTTCCGGAACTTTATAGAATTCCATTCTACTACCCTGAGCCCCGTCTTTTCGCTTGGCATAATCCAATACATCGATACAGCAAAAAACAGGTTCGTTAAATTCATTCTTTAAATACTCCGCTGCTGATACTTTCTTAATCTTTAAATGATCAAGAATTTCTTTCGCTCCACGGGCTACTTTTCCACTTCCCGTTAGTACAAATTTATAGTTTGGAAGCGTAATTTTTCCTAATTCTGCCAGCATCGCCTCCAGATCAGGAAGATCTTCGGCGCGGGGTAGTTCAAATCTCCTTTCCTTAATCCCGATAGCCCGAATACCATTATAAGCGCCTACCAGACCCGCATACCTACCGAATCCAATAAGCCTGGCATTATTTCTATCGGTAATCACCTCATGATCGTACAACTCAATATTCTTTTCCAGAATTTCTCGTAGCAGGTCACGATTATAAGGCTGCTTTTTAATAGTATGACTAAAAAAGAAGTACTTTTTGTCAGGTATCAAATTTGGGATGGGCACTTCTTTTACTCCTAAAAGCACCTCACAATCACTAATATCTTCGGAAACTTCAAAACCTGCATCACGATATTCCTGATCCTTAAATATCCTGATATCAGAACTTTCCACTTTAAAGGAAGCTTCCGGAAATTGAGAAACCACTTCTTTAAGCATTTGTGGAGAAAAAACGACGCGGCGATCGGGCGGAGTTTTTCGTTCTTTGATCAGGGCAAATTTTATCATTTTGGTATAGGTTTTGTGTAGTTTTGTAGTGTCTCAAAGATATAAATAAAAAAATTCCGAAAAATTTTTTTAACCCTCACCCGGGACTACAAAAAGTAGTTCCGACCTCTCCCAAGAGAGAGGTGAAATAGGAAATATTAGACAGGATAAGCTAATTGTTAGTGAAATGAGTATCTTTGCTGGCCCAACTGGAAATAACAGTTGGTATTCTTTGAAATTTTATTTTTTAATGGTGTCATTCTGAACTTGTTTCAGAATCTTATTTTGAGAAGCTGAATCAATTCCGATAGCTATCGGAACAGCTTGACGGATTTTAGAAGAGGTCCTGAAATAAATTCAGGACGAATTCGAACTGGTTAAAATCAAACAATTTTAACCGTTCACATTCGCGTTAGGGATAGCAGCGGAAATCCTTTTTAAGGGATTACGAGCGAAAGCTAGAAAGCATCTTAAAAAGATTGAAGCGAATAGCCCGCCGCGACTGCGCAAGCAGGAGCGGAACGCCATCATTGAAATTAGAAGTATAAAATACGAAGTACGAATGATTAAAGATTCGTAATTCTAACTTCGGAACTCGTACTTCAAGATGTTCATTATTTTATGGGGTCGACTTGGTTTTGACAGCGAGTCTAATTGAGTTGTAAGCACGTAGAGCGCCGGAATATAGCTCTTAAATCTCATGTTTCACACTTTTTTAAACGGCGAGAATAACTACGCCTTGGCTGCGTAACCGAATTATAGTAGGTTACTCTTAACTCCTGCAAGGCAGGAGGCCAAGATGTCCCGCGAAGGCCTTGATTTACGGCATTCGCAACCGGGGCACCGATAAAGTAAATATAGGAAGCTCAGGGCCTTGATGAGTTTCCGAAACTTAAGTGAGGATACGTGTAAAGTTGGTGGTTTTCGGCCGGCTTTGCATCGACAATCAAGTGAAAACTAAACGTGTAGAAAGCATCTGAATTGCTTGTTTGGACGAGGGTTCGAACCCCTCCGACTCCACTTTTTGAGTATCAATCTCAATCAAAAACCCCGGAATCCTAGGATTTACGGGGTTTTTCATTTTTAAGAATGTCGTTTAATATCAAATAATAACACATTTTTGGTTACCAATCTGGTGACCAATTTTTTCCGAAAAAATTGGTCACCAGAAGCACCCATAAACCCTTAATATCAATTCTTTACGAAATATTAAAATTTCATTTCGTATATCATTTTTCACTATTTTAAGTGCCAATTTTATGACCAAAAATATGAGCACTTCGTACCAACTTAGTTTTTACCTTCGAAAAAGCAGAAGCAATAAATCTTCTGAGAGTGACATTTACCTAAGAATATCGGTAGATAATAAGCGGTCTGCCATGACAATTAACCGCAAAGTGGATCCCAGGAAATGGCATTCAAAATCTGAAAAAATGCTGGGAAAAAGCCCTGAAGCGATAGAATTGAACAATTACATAAATGTAATTAGGAATAGAATCAAGAATATACACCAGGACCTCATTGAGAAGAAAAAATCTGTTTCCTCAAAAAGCATACTTGATGAATTTAAAGGAGTAAATAAAAAGAAGGCTAAAATGACCCTGGAGGTCTTTAATGAGCATAATGAACAAATGGATCGGCTTTCGGGCAAAAGCATCTCTAAAAGTACCGCAAATCGTTACTGGACCTGTTATAACCATGTGGAACAATTCATTAATGAAGAATTGAAGGTCGCTGATTACCCGATGAATGATATCAACCATCAGTTTATCACCAGGTTCGAGTATTTTTTAAAGACCAAAAGGGAATGTAACCATAACTCCGCTTTGAAGTATGTGAACAATTTTAAAAAGATCATTCGAATTGCCCTGGCTAACCAGTGGATGGACCGCGACCCGTTCTATAATTACAAGGTGCAATTTGAAACGGTAGAGAGGGAATATTTAAACGAAGAGGAAGTACAGAAGCTAATCGATAAAGATCTACATCTGGATCGCCTTAAACTGGTTCGGGATATGTTTGTATTTAGTTGTTATACCGGCCTAGCTTACTCTGATGTGAAAAAACTGAGCAGCACTGATATCACTAAAGGCATCGATGGTGGCAAATGGATTCGCATCAAGAGAACCAAAACAAAATCCCTGAGCAGTATTCCACTCCTACCCGTTGCCGAGGAAATCTTAGATCGTTACAAAGACCATCCGGAAGTAAAAGACGGAAAATACGTTTTACCTGTATTGAGCAACCAGAAATCCAATGCCTTTTTAAAAGAGATCGCAGCGTTATGTGGTATAAAGAAACCACTCACCACTCACCTCGCCCGGCATACTTTTGCAACTACTATTACTCTGACCAATGGTGTGCCTATAGAATCTGTTAGTAAGATGCTGGGGCACCAGGATCTACGTACAACACAGCATTATGCTAAGATTGTAGACCGGAAAATTAGTGATGACATGAAGGCATTAAAATTAAAACTGGCAGAGAAAGAAGCCGCGAAATCTACTTCAAGAAAGAATCACGAAAAATAAAAAACAGCATTCTAAATTTAGAAAAAACTTGAATTATACCATGTTATAGGCTGTTTTCTATTTTACCAAAAACATCATTAAGTTTTAGTTTAAATTTTAAGTATTCTTCTTTATCAACAGTCCAATTCTCCATTTCTTTTTCGCCTGGGTGTGATATATTATTTTTATTTCTCCGGTTAAAAAACTGAATTGAAAAATTTATGTATTCAATGGACAAACCAAGGTCATCTAGATAATTAGTTACAGAATTTTGATTGTAATTTTTCAATTTCTTATCATTTTTATTCTTATCGAATTCGAAACAATGAAGGTGAAAAATGTTTAGTAGGTGATTAAAAGCTAAGTTAAATTTCTGTTCGGTTTCTGCCAGAACTAGCATTTTCAACTGTTGGCACATTGAATCATATGTTTTTAAGTCTTTATTTCTAATATTTAAATTGAAATTAGATGGTAGAGCCATTTTATAATCTGAATCCAAAACTTTTTTTATTAATTCTAGATATGAATTATTTCTTTTGATTTCAATAATTTTCTGTTTATCAGATTCCTTTAAATTATTATTTAAAATAAATTTTTCTAAAAGATAGAGATACTGAGGGTTTTGAAAATTAGATTCATTTTGTTCAAATAAGAATTTCTTGAATTCTGAATTTGAAGAGGATAATTTTATTAGAAAAGTTAGTGTAGAAGTATTCGCTAGAGTTAGTATAGGATTCCAGTCCTTGAATACTTTATCAATTTCTTTTTTTGCTGTGGTTGAATTGGAGTAATTCTTTAAATTATTTGAAAAGATATCATTAAGTTTATTATTACCATCAGTATTTATGTAGGCTTTACCATAGGACTTATAATCCTTTTTAAGTTTCCGAATTATATTTAGAATTTCCTTTAATTTTTCTTGAGGAGTTTTCTCATCTTCTTCTTCGTTTTCTGGTAAGCTTACAACCTTTTCTTTTTTGATGAATTTATCGAAATCATCTTGATCAGATATGATTAATTCTTGAGACTTTAAATTATTAATTTTTAAATTTAACTCACTTGCTAAAAATTTTGAGATGCCAGTTGATATTTCAAAAATTTCATTTCCAATAAAATCATTTTTTAAACCTTTGTTTCTTTTGTAAATAAGATAGAAGTCATCGACATAACGAGCATATATAAATTCCTTTTCCTTAGCTACATCTAAATTTTGTATATAGTTGTCTAGTTCGTATAAGTATATATAACTGAGGAAATTGGAAATAATATTTTGTGAAAATAGAGGAAGCCCAATTTTATTTTTATTTATAAAAAGAAATAAATTTTTTATTTCTTGAATAGTTGTTTGATCAAAATTATGAGTTTTTCTATTGGATGGAACAGAATATTTTTCAAGGATTTCTATAAGTATATCGAAATCGACACTCTTGAAATAATCCTGAATATCTAATTTAATTACAATTGCTTTTTTCCTTTTACTTAGTATATCTTTTATTTGACCGTTTACTGACTGATTGAAGTGGATATAATCTTTTAAGTAGTATAAATCAGAATTTTTTGGGGTGCCAAAATTAATCTTACCACCGTAATATGTATTTATATTATCTCGATTATCTTTTTTTTCTTCTATTGTCTTAAAAGATTCATTTATAAGATCATGTAGATAAAAACCTAGTGCATAATAGAGAATGAGCATTTCAAATGAAAGGAAGTTAAAATTTCTAACTCCATAGAAACCTTTAGGTATCAGATAAGAAATGTTGTAAAATTTATCTACGTGGTTATAAAAAATGTCTTTTTTGATATATTTTTTATAATAATCGTCGACATCGAATGTTTTTAAAATATCAAGATTTCGATATATTTCTAGTTCAAGAGTTTTAAAAGAATTGTTTTTATTTTCTAATTGTAATTTTACTAACTCAAAAGCTTTCTGAAAGTGTGTTTTTTCTAAAAAAAAGTTAGTGTTAAAATTTTTTTTGGACATTTTGGATTTACGGTTTCTCCAAATATAACGCTTTAGAATAAATAGACTGAGTGAGAAAATAGCCTATAACGGCAGTCTGTCTCAAGAATGCCTGTTGAGAATTTAAAAATAGGACACTATCCCGTAAAGTGTGTAAGTTTTAAATAAAGGGGTTTGATTCTATTATT
>NZ_JAPYPC010000023.1 GCF_029937855.1 Christiangramia sp. | reverse complement strand
ATTTAGATAGAGTTTCGTAAACCTGGATTTTGAATGCATCCGACGACCAAAGGGATAGGAATGCACAGTTTTTCATCAATGGATAAAATGAACAAGTATCTTAATAAAATATGTCAATTTCCTAAGCTAGGTAATTTTATATCACGGGTCTCCGCTTGACGAGATTTAGAGAAATTTCAGAAAAGCCCAGAATGGTCTTTTTTCCAGATATTTTAGATCGCTTTCACGCCGATAAGCTTCCCTCTCAAAACTTATATTTCGATAAGCCAGCATTCCATTACGACAATCCAGATAGCGAACAAAAAATTCTATCGCATACCATACATAAAAAAAAATAACCAGCAGTTCCATTTGTTGCCTAAGATGTATTTTTTCATGGTTCAAAAAAAGTACGTCCTGCTTTAAATACTTATTCTGAAGTATAACAAAAGGCCAAAGGCTAATGCCTTTAAATCTGCCGGAAAGTAGCTTTTTGTTCACGATCAAAATCATGCTTTCAAGATAAGAAATTGTATTTTAGCCCTATGAATTTTCAGAAAAAAAGAATTCCGTTAGAAGATGGAGATTACTATCTTACTCCAGAAGGCTACCGTTGTTTTACTGAACAATATCACCTAAAAAGAGGTTATTGCTGTGAAAGTGGTTGCAGGCACTGCCCATACGGATATAATAAAAAAACGAATTCCCAAGAATAATACAGAATGAATTTTAAGGACCAGATACTTGAAGGAATCCCCGATGAATTACCTAGCCCAAAAGCATATGATGAATCTCTGAATCACGCTCCAAAACGAAAAGATATTCTGGATGAAGATGAAAAAAAACTGGCTTTAGAAAATGCTTTAAGATATTTTGATAAAAAACATCATAAAACTTTACTGCATGAATTTAAGGAAGAACTGGAAAAATATGGCAGGATCTATATGTACAGATTTAAACCAGATTATGATTTTTACGCCAGACCCATAGATGAATATCCCGGAAAAAGTGTTCAGGCAAAAGGGATCATGCTTATGATCCAAAACAACCTGGATCCTCAAGTTGCGCAGCACCCGGAGGAATTGATTACCTATGGCGGGAATGGAGCTGTATTTCAAAACTGGGCACAGTATAGATTGACTATGCAGTACCTGGCGATGATGGACAACCACCAGACGTTGGTAATGTATTCCGGCCACCCTATGGGCTTATTCCCTTCGCATCCTAATGCGCCACGGGTTGTGGTTACAAATGGAATGATGATCCCGAATTACTCTAAACCTGACGACTGGGAAAAATTTAACGCACTTGGAGTAACTCAATACGGACAGATGACCGCTGGAAGTTTTATGTATATAGGTCCGCAGGGAATTGTTCACGGGACGACCATTACCGTCTTGAATGCCGGAAGAAAAATTTCCAAAACCGGAGAAGGACTTGAAGGAAAATTATTCGTCACCTCCGGATTGGGAGGAATGAGCGGTGCTCAGCCAAAAGCTGGAAATATCGCCGGTTGTATCACTGTTTGCGCCGAAGTAAACCCAAAAGCCACTCAAACCAGGCATAAACAGGCCTGGGTAGATGAAGTGATAGATGATATTGAAAAACTTGCCAATAGGGTTAAAAAAGCGAAAGCAGAAAAAGAGGTAGTTTCTATCGCTTACCCGGGAAATGTGGTGGAGATCTGGGAATATTTCGCCGAGAACGATATTTTTATAGACCTTGGAAGTGATCAAACATCGCTTCACAATCCCTGGGCCGGAGGATACTATCCAGTAGGATTAGGTTTTGAAGAAGCTAACGAAATGATGGCTTCAAACCCGGCACTTTTTAAAGAAAAAGTTCAGGAAAGTTTGAGAAGACAGGTTACAGCTATAAATAAACATTCTAAGAAGGGGACTTATTTTTTTGACTACGGAAATGCTTTTTTACTGGAAGCATCCAGAGCGGGAGCGAAAATATATAAAGATCACAACGGAGAATTCTCAAACTCTCCTTCCCCTAGGGAAGGGACCGGGACCTGGGCTTATCCAAGTTATGTTCAGGATATTATGGGACCCATGTGTTTTGATTATGGATTCGGGCCGTTTAGATGGGTGTGTGCTTCCGGAAAAGATGAGGACCTTCAGAAAACAGATGAGATTGCCACTGAAGTACTCACGAATTTAAAAGAAGACTCTCCGGCTGAAATTCAGCAACAGATGCAGGACAATATTCAGTGGATCAAAGGCGCTCAGGAAAACAAACTGGTGGTTGGATCTAAAGCCAGGATACTCTACGCAGATGCCGAGGGAAGGACCGCCATTGCCAAAGCTTTTAATGATGCAATAGGCCGGGGAGAAATAGGACCTGTAGTACTGGGACGAGATCACCATGATGTCTCAGGAACAGACTCTCCATACCGTGAAACTTCTAATATTTATGACGGCTCACGTTATACCGCAGATATGGCAATTCAAAATGTTATAGGTGATAGTTTTCGTGGAGCTACCTGGGTAAGCATTCATAATGGCGGTGGTGTTGGCTGGGGAGAGGTCGTTAATGGAGGCTTCGGCATGATTCTTGAAGGTGATAAAGCATCAGAAGACCGATTAAAATCTATGTTATTCTGGGATGTAAATAACGGTATTGCCCGTAGATCCTGGGCCAGGAATGAAGAAGCAATTTTTACTGCAAAGCGTGCCATGAAAATGAACCCGCAGTTAAAGGTTACCATCCCTAATCTAGTAGATCCGGATCTTTTGGATTAAAAAATTTTCAATTTTAAAACTTAATCTATGAATTTTCTTAGAATTACTCCTGTTTTACTACTATTCGCAGTAGTATTAACTTCATGCAGCAGTGTAAAGGTTGCTTCAGATTATGATCGGGAAGCCAATTTCACTAATTATGGAACCTATGCTTTCTTTAAACCCGGAATAGATAAAGCTGAAATTTCTGATCTTGACAAGAAAAGAATTTTAAGAGCTATTGAATCTGAAATGGAGAAAAAAGGTTTTACTAAATCTGAAGACCCAGATCTCCTTGTGAGTATTTTTACCAAGACCAATGAAAATATTAATATCTACAACAATGCATATCCGTATTGGGGATATGGATGGGGTTGGAATCCCTGGTATTGGGGAAGCGGATTCAATACCGTGAACAGCACCAGTGAAGGCACCCTTTATATAGATCTTATAGATTCTGAAGGTAAAGAACTGGTTTGGCAGGGAATGGGAACTGCCGCGCTTGCCAGCAAAGTAAATAGAAAGCAGGAACGAATCAATGAAATAGTTGCCAAGATCATGGAGAAATATCCTCCTGGCATGGAGAAATAGATAAATGATTAAAGCCCCTTTTTAAGGGGCTTCTTTATACCTAATAGCTAGCTAATATCTTTCCTTTTCTTTGACAAATTTTGTACTTTTAACGCAAACGTTTTAGTGAAACTCAATCATGTTAGATAATATACAATCCAACGAGATACTCGACAGGTTACCTGCCCATCTTCAGCAATATATAAAACCTCAGAATTATGATGATTACAGCCCTATTAACCAGGCTGTCTGGCGTTATGTAATGCGAAAGAATGTAGATTATCTAAGCAAGGTTGCTCACGACTCCTATCTTGAGGGCTTAAAAAAAACTGGTATATCTATAGATAGCATTCCAAATATGTATGGAATGAACCGTATCCTCGAGGAAATTGGCTGGGCGGCAGTTGCCGTGGATGGATTTATTCCTCCAGCTGCTTTTATGGAATTCCAGGCATATAATGTTTTGGTAATTGCCAGTGATATCAGGCAACTGGAGCATATAGAATATACACCCGCCCCAGACATTATTCATGAAGGCGCAGGACATGCCCCGATTATTGCAAATCCTGAATATGCCGAGTATTTAAGACGTTTTGGAGAGATTGGCTGCAAAGCTATATCGAGTTCCCACGATTATGAGGTTTATGAAGCTATTCGGGAACTTTCCATTCTAAAAGAGGCGGAAGATACTCCAAAGGAAAAAATTAAAGAAGTTGAGAAAAGAGTGGATGAACTTCAAAACGCTGAAGTTAAGCCAAGCGAAATGGCCCAGATTAGAAATTTACATTGGTGGACTGTAGAATATGGCCTGATAGGCACAGTTGAAGATCCTAAAATATACGGTGCCGGATTATTATCCTCAATTGGAGAAAGTAAATCCTGCATGACCGCTGCGGTAGAAAAATTCCCTTATACCATTGAAGCTGCTAAAAAGGAATTTGATATCACAAAGCCACAGCCTCAGCTTTTTGTAACACCAGATTTTGCCCATCTAAGTCTTGTTCTGGAAGAATTCGCCAATAAAATGGCTTTAAGAAGAGGTGGCCTGGAAGGAATACAAAAACTGATAGATTCCAAAAATCTTGGAACCA
Organism: Christiangramia sp.; assembly: GCF_029937855.1. Classification (GTDB taxonomy): domain Bacteria; phylum Bacteroidota; class Bacteroidia; order Flavobacteriales; family Flavobacteriaceae; genus Christiangramia. The sequence continues at coordinate 67,330 of NZ_JAPYPC010000023.1, read as the reverse complement.
TAGAGTTTAGTACAGGAATTCAGGTCTCAGGAAATTTTTCAAGGGTTATCGAGCACGAAGGAAATCCAATATATATACAAACTAAAGGAAAGACCGGATTATCGTACAGAGAAAAAGAACTGGTTGGGCATGGAGTTTCCACACACCCGGAAGGTTTCGGTTCACCAATTGGTAGCCTAAAGGGCATCAACCTGGCGATCGAAGATATGAGTCCACGAGATCTTAGGGCTTACGCTATTTATGAAGGGGAAAATGTCCAGCTTGAATTTGAAGGAGGTATAAAAGTGGAAGGAGAGATTATTACCGGGACCAGAAACCTACAGGGAAAAATAATCCTAATTAGCTTTAAAAATTGTAGCGTAACTTACCATGATGAAGTGCTATTCAAGCCTGAATGGGGCCAATATGATATGGCCGTGGGAAAAAAGGTGATCTCAGCCTTTGCGGGTCCGGCAGATCACAATTCATTTGATCTTATAACCCACACACCCTCTACCACAACGATCAAAAGCAAGAAAACCCCAGAACGGGAGGAACTGGAATCGCTTTATAGATCGGTAAGAAATATACGAGATGGGAAAAACGCTAAATTTTCTCTATCTGCAGCATTCGATATCGTAAAGAAACATCATGTAAAAGACTGGTTGCTTTCGATAGAGATTTATGAATTGGCGATGGACCTTGAACCAAACTTAGCAAAAGAAGTAAAAAACCGATTACAGGAGATCAAAGAAGAAAGGCCTGAAGTTGCACATCTTATAGATGACGGTATAGAAATGACTATAAGCAAAATGGTAACTCCCTAGATTTTTAAATCATCCAGACTTTCTGAATTTTCAATGAGCCGGTTCTGATATTCCAGGGTCCAACCCATTGTATTTGTAAGAATATAGATTTTTTGGAGCTCGCTGATCAGCCTGTTCTTGGCATTCGATTTTAAAGTTGAATTTTCAATTTTTTCATTCAATCCCTTTTCAATACGGGACTTGATCTTGTTATAATCTTCAGCTTCAAACTGATTAAGATAATCCTGTGTAACATCATAATATTTGATATTAGGGTTGATATTTATCTCTTCCTTTGGAATCTTCTTTATAATGACCCTTTTTTCTTTTTCATCAACTTCAATATTCAGCTTACTTAAATCATAAGCTATACTCACTTCCGCATTCACCACGATAAGCGCCTTCTTGCGGGCAGACAAGACATCAAAATAAAAACTCTTTGAATTCTTATATGTGAACACCTGGGAAAAAGTACCTTCAGTCACAACAAGTTTCCCCACGTTTCTAATTTGCTCCTGAATAAGTGCAGTGTTTTCCTTTAAACTTTCTTTCTCATCATTCCTCTGTTGCCAGTACAATAATCCTAAGATTACTACAGCAAGCATTAAAATGACTAATAGAATATTTTTCATGAAAATTTATTTAGGAAAGGGAAATTAGAAAAAAAAGGAAGAGTATGAGGGTTTTTGAATTCGAAAAGAAAGTTAAAATTATGAATAAAAACTAAAGGACGGCCCCACCCGTCCGTTAGTATATTCTAAAATCTACCCCAACAAATTTTAGAAAGCAAATCATTTATAATTATCTGATTATATAATATTAAAGAATAAAAACAGACGTAAATTATTTATGATCTACCTGGTAAAAATACGATTATTTTAATATAAAGCATGAAAAATATATAATCTGAAGATTAAAGATTAAGCTATCCCAATAAGGACAAGGGCTAGGAAAAAGTAATTTCAGGGTAATTTTTATGAATTTCCTCGATTTTAGCTTGTAATTTCGTAAGAAATTTCTTATGTGAAGGAGAGTCTTCTGCGTGTGGTCGGTGAGAAAGTTGCTTTTGAATTTTGTCAATTTCGCGATTTAACCCTAATGATCTTTCAGTAAACCAATTTTCTGAAAACATCTTCCAAATGTATTCTATAGCTAAATTATTAGGATGTAACATATCATCGGCATAAAATCTATAATCTCTAAGTTCGTCCATAAGGATTTCATAAGAGGGAAAATAGGAGGTCATGGGATTAGACTCTAAAAATTGATGAACCGCCGCTATTAAGTGTGCTTTACTGCGTTGATTTTCCTGAAAACCGTCTTTTAAATGTCTCACCGGTGAAATTGTAAAAATTAGGGTGGTATTTTGATTTATCTGTGAAACGGAGTGATTAATAACTTCCAGGTCGTTTATAATTTCATTAATAGAAGAGAGTTCTTTTTTAAACTTTTTCTGCGGAATCTTATGGCAGTTTGCCGCTATTTTCTCTGTATTTTCATAAATATATCCCCAGGCAGTACCAAGGCTAATAATAACATGAGATGAATTTTCGATGAATTCCCTACCTATTTTTAATTGACCATTCAGAGCCTCCAGACAATCTTCCTGGGTCTCTCTTCGCATATCTGAATGCGCTTCTAATGACTGCCAATATCCATTAAATTCAAGCACATCCTTTTTCTGAAATTCTTCATTATTAGACATTCGTTGAAAAAACTGTCTTATAGGAGAAGGATGGAAAATAATTCCAGAAGGATTTTGAAGGCTTTTCAATTTAAACCATTTGAGTTTATCACCGATATTTTCAACAAAACAGGAACCAATTAAAAAAACTCCTGAAGTATGATCAATCTTGGGAGTACCATCCTTAACCGGAACATGTGTCCTGAAATCCATAACTTTAAATTAAAAAAATCCCGGCGATATTCCGGGATTTTAAATGTTATTTTATAAAACTTTCAGCTTTTTGCAACGCTTCGTTAAGCCCATCAGGATTTTTCCCTCCCGCAGTCGCGAAGAAAGGTTGACCTCCACCACCCCCCTGGATATATTTACCCAGCTCACGAACTATTTGTCCTGCATTCAGCTCTTTTTCCTTCACCAGGTTTTTAGAGATAAAGCAGGAGAGTAAGGCTTTGCCGTTTAGTTCTGTTCCGAAGAGTAAGAAGAGATCATTTATCTCCTCTCCTAACTGAAAAGATAGATCTTTTATACCGGCTGCATCCAAATCTACCTTCTTCGAAAGAAAATTAACTCCATTAACAGCTTTAACTTCATGTTTTAAATCTGATTTTAAACTCTTAGCCTTATCTTTTAATAGACTCTCTACCTGTCTTTTAAGCACAGTATTCTCTTCCTGAAGATTATTTATAGCTTTTACGGGATCGTTTGCATTCTTCAATCCGCTTTTAATCTCTTCAAGAATGCTGGTCTGTTCTTCAAAATATTTCATGGCAGCCTCACCTGTAATAGCCTCGATTCTCCTAATTCCTGAAGCAACCGCCGATTCTCCCGTAATTTTAAAATACCAGATATCTGAGGTAGTCTGCACATGGGTGCCACCACATAATTCCATGGATTCCCCAAACCGGATCGCCCTTACCGAATCGCCATATTTTTCACCGAATAAGGCTATCGCTCCCTGATCCAGAGCTTCCTGATAAGAGATGCCCCGTTGTTCATCAAGGCGAATATTCTCCCGAATGCGGGCATTTACAAAATTCTCCACTTTCTCCAATTCTTCCGAAGTCACCTTACTAAAATGTGAAAAATCGAATCTGAGATAACCACTTTGCACCATGGATCCTTTTTGTTCTACATGCTTGCCCAAAATACTTCTTAAAGCCTGGTGCAATAAATGCGTGGCGGTATGATTAGAAGCTGTATTAGTCCTTTCTGTTCTATTGACAATGGCTTTAAATGCTGCTTCAGTATTTTTTGGAAGCTCCCTGGTAAAATGAACAATTTGATTATTTTCTTTTTTAGTATCTAATACATCGATCGCTTCACCTTCCGAAGAAAGTATAATCCCTTTATCGCCCACCTGTCCACCGCCTTCAGGATAGAAAGGGGTTTTGCTTAATACCACCTGGTACATCTCACCCTTTTTCTTCGATTCCACTTTGCGGTATTTCGCGATCTTCACATCAGCTTCCAACTCATCATAGCCTATAAAGGCTTCATCTTCAACTGGATTTAACTCAACCCAATCACCGGCACTCACAGCTGTAGCCTCACGAGAACGATCTTTTTGCTTTTTAAGTTTAGCTTCAAAGCCTTTTTCGTCAAGTTCATACCCATTTTCTCTTAAGATGAGAGCCGTAAGATCTATAGGAAACCCGAAAGTATCGTAAAGTTCAAAAGCCTTCTCCCCTGAAATGATTTTATCCTTAGCATCTTTCAGTAGATTTTCCAATAAAACCAATCCCTGATCCAGTGTTCTTAGAAAAGAAGCTTCTTCTTCTCGAATCACATTTTCAATTAAATTTTGTTGGGATTTAAGTTCAGAAAAAGTGCTTCCCATTTGAGCACTTAAAACCGGTACTAACTTATAGATAAATGGATCTTTTGTATTGAGAAAGGTGAATCCATATCTAATCGCCCTTCGTAATATTCGTCGAATTACATAACCCGCTCCGGTATTGCTGGGCAACTGCCCGTCTGCAATAGAAAATGCTACCGCCCTAACGTGATCTGCGATCACTCTCATCGCGATATTATTCTCTTCGGAAGTATTATATTTTACTCCTGTGATGTTTTCAATTTCAAAAATCAGCGGGGTAAAAACATCGGTATCATAATTAGATTTTTTGTCCTGCAACACCATACAAAGACGCTCAAAGCCCATCCCGGTATCAATATGTTTGGCCGGTAATTCTTCAAGATCGCCGTTGGCTTTGCGATTATATTGCATAAAAACCAGGTTCCAGATCTCCACCACCTGAGGATGATCCATATTTACGAGTTCTCTACCCGGAGTTTTAGCCTTCTCTTCTTCGGAACGTATATCTATATGAATTTCTGAACAAGGTCCGCATGGCCCCTGGTCTCCCATTTCCCAGAAATTATCTTTTTTGTTCCCATAGATGATCCTCTCTTCGGGAACTATCTTTTTCCAGAGCTCCAGAGCTTCATTATCCAATCCAAGATTATCCCGATCTTCACTACCTTCAAAAACGGAAACATACAGGTTTTCAGGCTTTATCTTATAGACCTCGGTTAATAACTCCCAGGCCCAGTTAATCGCTTCCTCTTTAAAGTAATCCCCAAAACTCCAGTTCCCAAGCATTTCAAACATTGTATGATGATAGGTATCATGACCAACCTCCTCAAGATCATTATGCTTACCGCTAACACGAAGACATTTTTGGGTATCGGTTGCACGATTATTTTTTGGCACGGAATTCCCAAGAAAAAATTCCTTGAACTGTACCATCCCTGCATTGGTAAACATCAGGGTAGGATCATCTTTTAAAACCATAGGTGCCGATGGCACTATACTGTGTGATTTAGATTTAAAAAAATCGAGAAACTGTTTGCGGATATCTTGTGACTTCATTCAGTTATTTTCTTGCAAAATTCATTAAATTATGAAGACGGCAAAACAATTCATATATTTGTTCGTTAACCGTATTAAATCACACGGTATTTGAGCCGTTTCCAGACACAAAAATAGCATAAATTTAACTCATGTCGAAGGTTAAATATTATTACGATAGCGAGACCCTTTCTTATAAAAAGATCGAGCAAAAAAAAGGCAGGCGTTTTGGCATTATTCTGCTAAGCATTACCGGTTCCTTCTTAGCTGGCTTTATACTTCTCATTATTTATCTGAACATTCCTCAAATAGAAACCCCACAGGAAAAGGCACTTAAGAGGGAATTACAAAATATGAAACTTCAATACGGGCTTCTAAATAAGAAGATGGATCAAATCCAGGATGTAATGGCCAATATTGAAGATAGGGACAATAATATTTACAGACTTTATTTTGAAGCCAATCCAATTCCCGAGGAGCAAAGAAAAGCAGGATTTGGCGGAATTAACCGCTATAAGGATCTGGAAGGTTTTGATAACAGTAAACTTATAAAGGAAACTACCAGGCGAATGGACGTTTTAACGAAGCGACTCGTGGTTCAATCAAAATCTTTAGATGAAATTGCAGGGCTTGCTAAAGAAAAAGGAAAGTTATTGGAGGCGATACCTGCAATTCAACCGATTAACAATGAAAATTTAAGCCGAATTGCTTCAGGTTATGGATGGAGAACAGACCCATTCACAAAAGTCAAAAAATTTCACTATGGCATGGACTTTACCGCTCCACGCGGCACTCCCGTGTATGCGACCGGAGATGGACGAGTAGTAAGAGCCGACAGCAGGTCTACCGGCTATGGCAACCATATTAGAATTGATCATGGGTATGGTTACACCAGCCTTTACGGGCATTTATATAAATACAATGTTCGCAGAGGACAGCGGGTTAAGAGAGGTGATGTTATAGGATTTGTAGGAAGCACAGGTCGTTCTGAGGCCCCTCACCTGCATTATGAGATCTTTAAGGATGACGAAAGAATTAATCCCATAAACTTCTATTACGGAAATCTTTCCCCGGAAGAATTTGACGAAGTCCTTGAACGGGCACAACGTGAAAATCAATCACTTGATTAATGCACATAAATCTTCCTGAAAAGCGTTATTATGGTATAGGCGAAGTTGCCGAAGCCTTTAAGGTGAACACCTCCCTAATTAGGTTTTGGGAAAAGGAATTTGATGTTATCAAACCAAAGAAGAACGCCAAGGGAAATAGAAAATTTACTCCGGAAGACATCAAAAACCTTGAACTTATTTACCATTTGGTAAAAGAAAGGGGATTTACCCTGGAAGGAGCTAAAACCCATCTTAAAGAAGAAAAACAAAAGACTCTTACCAATTTTGAAATTATTCGAAAACTGGAGAGTGTAAAAGCAGAACTAGTCAACTTAAAAAATCAGTTATAAAATGAAAAAATGGCTTATCCCAATTGGAATTATTATCGTTCTAATAATATTAATTGCCTCTCCATATAATTCCCTGGTAGATAACGAGGAGAATGCCGAGCAGGCATGGAATAATGTTGAAAGCTCATACCAGAGAAGGAATGACCTTATTGGCAATCTTGTAAAAACAGTGGAAGGCGCTGCAGATTTTGAAAGAGGAACTTTAACTGATGTAATTGAAGCCAGGGCAAAGGCCACCTCTGTAAATGTAGATGCGAGCAACCTGGATGCAGCGCAAATTCAGCAGTTCCAGGAAGCGCAGCAAGGGGTTACTTCAGCATTATCGAGACTATTAGTAACCGTGGAGAGATATCCCGATCTAAAAGCCAATCAGAATTTCCTTCAGCTACAATCGCAATTGGAAGGCACTGAAAATCGTATTAATGTGGCTAGAGATCGCTTTAACGAAGCTGTGGCCACATATGAGAAATCCAGAAGAAAATTTCCCAGCAATATCACCGCCGCTTTATTCGGTTTTGATGAGATGGATGGCTTTGAAGCAGACGCCGGAGCTGAAGATGCCCCAGATGTAGAATTTGATTTTTAATGATATGAGCAAAAAGACGGAAGCATTCCTTACCAAAGCGGAGGAGGAAGAGATCGTAGCGGCGATTAGACAGGCAGAAAGAACGACCAGTGGGGAGATTCGTGTACATCTAGAGCCCACCACCGGTGAACTGGACATTTTTGATCGTGCTATGGAAGTTTTCCATGCGCTAAAAATGGATAATACCAAACAGGATAATGGGGTTCTTATCTATGTAGCTGTAGAAGATCGAAATTTTGTAATCTATGGCGATAAAGGCATCAATGATGTAGTTGCAGATGATTTTTGGGAAAGCACCAAAGACCTTATAGTTTCTCATTTTAAAGAAGGTAATTACAAAACTGGCCTTGTAGAAGGTGTCATTAAAGCCGGGGAGCAGTTACAAAAGCATTTTCCTTGGGATGATAATGATAAAAACGAATTATCTGATCAAATTTCTAAAGGCTAAGCTTATCAAACGATTTCTACTATTATTTATAGTTCTAACAGGATTCACAACACTTGCCCAACGTGATATCCCCCCTAAACCTTCTGAACAAACCAGTGTTTATGATGAGGCAGATATGCTTTCATCTGCTGAAGAGCAGAGGCTTGAACAGAAACTGATAAATTATGCCGATACTACTTCTACCCAGATTGTAGTAGTTACTATTCAGTCTTTGGAAGGCGAATATGAAGGAACTTATGCCGCCCATTGGGCTCACGAGTGGGGAATTGGCCAGAGTGAAAAAGACAATGGACTGCTTATTCTGGTCGCAAAAGAAGAAAGAAAGATCTGGATGACCACTGGCTTCGGACTTGAAGCTTACCTTACCGATGCAAAATCTAAAGAGATCATAGAACTAATAATTCTTCCTGAATTTAGAAACGGAAATATATATGCGGGGCTCAATAAGGGAACCACCGCTGTTTTCCAGGTGCTTAACGGCACATTTAAAGGAGTACCTCGCTCCGGCTCCGGCGGGGGAGGAATCCCGATAAGAGGCATTATTTTCTTCTTCATTTTTATTATGATTATCATCTCAATGTTTAATAAAAGGGGTGGTGGCAGAAATGGAGGAAGAAGATCTGGAAACAGTGTACTTTGGGATGCTATAATTCTAAGTTCATTAGGCCGTGGAAGTTTTGGTGGCGGAAGCTCCGGAGGTGGTTTCGGGGGCGGAGGCGGCTTTGGCGGTGGCTTTGGCGGAGGCGGCTTTGGTGGCGGTGGCGCCGGAGGAAGCTGGTAGTTAAAGTGTAATTAGCAGTTAGCAATCATCAGGAATTCAAAAATATTTTAGTTAAAGAGAGAGTTATTTTCAAAATTCCTGTCAGCCTGAGCGCAGTCGAAGACCAAGTTTTGACTTGAGACTTGAGACTTAAGACTTAAGAAAAATGTACATATAAAAAATGTCCTCAAAGTTTGAGGACATTTTTTGTTATAATTTTCTAATAAAAAACTTAAAACTTTTCTTTTAACTCAACACTTATAGCTAGTAGCTATGAAACAGCCTTAAGTTTACTCATAGTGGACTTATTCAGCTTATCATCAGCATATTCACGGGTTACTGTAAAATGATCTTCATTACTTTCAGGCAATTCAAACATGGCATCTGTTAAAATCGCTTCACAAAGTGAACGCAGTCCCCGAGCTCCGAGTTTATACTCCACAGCCTTATCTACAATATAATCCAAAGCATCATCTGTGATATCAAACTCGATATCATCCATTTCAAACAACTTTCGATATTGCTTAATAATAGCATTTTTAGGCTCTGTTAATATAGCCCTAAGCGTTTTTCTATCCAGCGGATTCATATAAGTCAAGGCTGGTAAACGCCCAATAATTTCAGGGATCAGCCCAAATTCTTTTAAATCCTTCGGAATAATATACTTGAGAAGATTGGTTCTCTCTATAGTATCTTCACTTTTTGAAGCACTGAATCCTACCGCCTGCATATTTAATCGCTTACTGATAATCCTTTCAATACCATCAAAAGCACCACCGGCAATAAATAAAATATTCTCTGTATCTACTTCAATGAATTTTTGATCGGGATGTTTACGCCCTCCTTTTGGTGGCACGTTAACAGTAGTTCCCTCAAGTAACTTCAGTAGTGCCTGTTGTACACCTTCACCGGAAACATCACGTGTAATAGATGGATTATCACTTTTACGGGCAATCTTGTCTATTTCATCTATGAATACGATTCCACGCTGAGCTTTTTCAGTATTATAATCTGCTGCCTGTAAAAGGCGGGTTAAGATTCCTTCCACATCCTCTCCCACATAACCTGCTTCCGTTAAAACAGTAGCATCTACAATAGCCAGAGGTACATTTAGCATTTTTGCAATAGTCCTGGCCATAAGGGTTTTCCCAGTACCGGTCTCCCCTACCATCACTATATTACTCTTCTGGATCTCTACATCATCTTCGCTTTCCGGTTGTAATAATCGTTTATAGTGATTGTAGACCGCCACCGACATTACTTTCTTGGTTTCTTCCTGACCAATAATGTATTCATCCAAAAACGATTTAATCTTTTTTGGCTTACTCAGCATAAGGTCTGAAGAAAGTTCGCGAGCTTCTCCCTGCTTAGACTCTTCAACTACTATTCCGTGAGCCTGTTCTATACAACGATCACAAATATGGGCATCTAAACCAGCAATAAGCAGATTGGTTTCGGGCTTTTTTCTACCACAAAAGGAACATTCTAAATCTTCTTTCGCCATTATTTAAATTTTCAGGTAATTACTTCGTTTTGAGTAATATACTATTTATCCTTCTCTTTTTAAAACTTCATCAATCATACCATATTCTTTAGCTTTTTCAGCTTTCATCCAATAATCACGGTCACTATCCTCATGAACTCTTTCATAAGTTTGTCCTGAATGTTTGGCTATGATTTTATATAATTCCTCTTTTAAAGTAACAATTTCTCTTGCGGTGATCTCTATATCACTGGCCTGTCCCTGTGCTCCGCCCATTGGCTGGTGAATCATCACCCGACAATGTGGCAAGCCGCTACGTTTTCCATCTTCACCTGCGCATAAAAGTACCGCTCCCATAGAAGCTGCCATTCCCGTACAAATAGTCGCCACATCTGGCTTTATGAACTGCATGGTATCATAGATACCAAGCCCCGCATACACACTTCCTCCCGGGGAGTTAATATATATTTGGATATCCTTCGCCGCATCGGTGCTTTCCAGGAACAATAACTGCGCCTGCACAATATTAGCTACCTGCTCATTGATTCCGGTACCAAGGAAAATAATCCTGTCCATCATCAATCGTGAAAAAACATCCATCGCCACAGCATTCATCTGGCGTTCTTCTATAATATTAGGAGTCATACCCTGCGGAAGCATGCTACTAACAATTTTATCGTAATAATTGCTGTTTATATTATGATCTGAGACAGCATATTTTTGAAATTCTTTTCCGTAGTCCATCAACTTTCTATTGTTTTTCTATTGTAATTAATTTACCGGTAAAAACCAAAAAAGGCGTTATCCCGATTGAGTTAACGCCTTAAAGATAATTAATATATCGTAAAAAGGCTTACTCGTAAATAGCTTTCACAAATTCTTCGTAAGTCACTTCTTTTTCGTCAAATTTCATATTCTCTTTATAAAATTCGAGAAGTTTTTCATTCATCAATTGCTCAGAAAGCCTCTTAACCTCATCCTGATTAGAGAGAATTCTCGCCGCGATATCATCCAGTTCTTTTTGGGAAGGATCCATCTGGCCAAATTGTGCCATTTGCTGCTTGATCTTTTCTGAAGCAAATTCCTTAAGATCGTTAAAGTCAACATTCAGATTGTTGTCATTTACCACCTTTCCTTCGATTAACTGATAACGAAGACCTTTTTCGCTCTTTTCATATTCTTCTTTTGCCTCTTCTTCGGTCATTGGTTTTTCACCAACCGTCTGGATCCATTTCTGAAGGAATTCTTTTGGCAATTCAAAATTTGTAGCTTCAATAAGAGCTTCGGTAATATCGTTCATCAACTGCTGATCGCTCTGCTGTTGAAATTGTTTTGCAGCATCTTCCTTTATCTTCTCCTTTAATTCGGTTACCGACTTTACTTTATCTTTTCCGAAAAGCTTATCAAATAATTCCTGATCAAGATCTGCAAGTTCTCTTTCGTTGATTTCAGAGATAGTAAATTCTACCTCGACATCCAGGTCGTGAGCTTTATCGTGCTCAATTCCCAAGTGATTGATCAATGCATGATCGTCTTCAAATAAACCTTTCGTTTTCAAAGTGATCGTATCACCAACTTTAGCACCTACAAATTTATTAAGGTTACGTTTTCCTTTAATATTGGAAAGCTCGATCGTAGTATCCTTTTCAATCCCTTCCTCTTCATTTTTGAAAGTTCCTGCAACCGTATCTCCTTCTGCAGCCTCATCTTTGGTTTTTAATTTACCATATTGCTTCTGAATACTTTCAATTTGATCGTTCACCATTTTCTCATCAGCAACGATATTATATTTTGTCACTGGTTTTTTAAGATCCAGATCTACGTCGAATTCCGGAGCAATTCCTAGCTCAAACTCGAAGCTGTAATCGTCTTTTTCCCAATCAAAATTTTCCTGTTCCTTCGGAAGTGGATTTCCCAATACATCAAGCTTCTCTTCAGTAAGGTATTTGTTCAGGCTATCCTGAAGCAATTTGTTCACCTCATCTACCAATACAGCCTGCCCATATTGCTTCTTAACCATCCCCATAGGCACATGACCTTTTCTAAAACCGGGAATATTGGCATTCTTACGGTAATCTTTTAAAATCTTCTCTACTTTACCGGCATAATCTTCTTTTGCGATATCAACTTTAACTACCGCATTTAATTCATCAATATTCTCTCTGGTAATATTCATTTTGATCTAATATAAAAATTGGAGTGCAAAATTACGTTTTTTCTTAAAGTCTGCAAAGTTTCAATTTGTTGAAATTCAGTTAAATCTAATCTGATTTGAGAATTGAGAAAAGGATTGACTGTATAAGAGATAATAATAAACTGAAAATTATGGCCATAAGCCAGCCATCTACATCAAAACCTCCTACAAAACCATCGGCCAGGAAGATGATTATGGCATTAATCACCAGCAAAAATAATCCCAGGCTTAGGATGGTTACCGGAAGGGTAAGCAAAACTAATATAGGTTTCACTATAAAATTTAAAAGTGCAAGTACCAGGGCTACGATTATCGCAGTCACATAGCTGTCTACGCTCACTCCCGGAAGCAACTTGGCGAGGATAACCACAGCAAGTGCTGTTAGTAATAGCTTTAATATAAAATTCATAATTTTAAATATTGGTTCTTGGTAAAGTTGCAAAAAAAAGGCCGGGAGTTTCCCGACCTTTTTAAATTTTATATCAAATTTAATATTACTGCACGTTATTGTTTAAAGTTACCGTTCCATAACTTCCCACGTCTACTGCTGGTACATTCGAACCGTAGGTTGCATTGATCTCTTTTACAATCTCATTAGCAATTACCGCATATCCACGAGGAGTTAAATGTACGCCATCCAAAGAAAAAGCTCCTCCGGTAACAAATTGCGAAGTAATTGGCACTCCCTGATAAACGAGACCACCCTCTGAATCTATTTGACTTAACAATGAATTTGCATCCACTAAACCTAAAGAGAATTCCTGCGCAATAGCCGATATCGCACCGTTGTACTGTGCAGTCACCTGAGCCACCAATTGCTGTTCAGAAGAAGTTAGTACGTGTTGATCTCCCAACGGAACTGAAACCCCATTGACTAACATAGGATTATTATTTACCGTAGTTCCAATAAATCCAGCTGAAGTTAAAGGGATAAGATCTGAAGTTGTAGCCTGCCTTAACTGTCCCAAGAGTCCGGCTGTTTGAGCATCTAAATTAAAAGGAGGCTGTTGTAAAATTCCGGAAACATTCGTTAAATCTTCATCAGTCAGGGTTACAAAATTTTGAGTTCCTTCAGCAAAAATTATTTTTCTGCTATTAGCTTCTGCTTCAGTAATTACCCCTGCCTGCACCAAACCTGGCAATATTTGCGTATTGTAAGCTCCAAATTGAGCATTTAAAGCACCTGCAGTCGCGGCATCCAGAGGAATTGCGTTCGTAGGTACTACCTGAAAGAATGGAATATCAGCTACATTCGGAATATTGATCAATACTCCTTCTGCTCCATTTTCACCTCCGGCCAACTGACTAACTAAAGCGTTATAAACAAATGCAAAGGCATTTGGATCTGTAATATCATTTGGGCCATACTGGGTAAAATCGGTTACATTTTGTTGATACACTCCTGCTCCACCTGAAGTAGCAAAACTTAGAACATCATTATTACCAATCCATAGAGTAAAAAAAGTTGGATTTTGGGCTGCTGCATCAGCTAGCACAGTTGCATTTTCGGCAGAAGCAAATCTGGCAAAATATGGATTCGCTGCACCCGTGGCCACGCCTGCAACACTTCCGTATCCCGGAGCAAGCAAATGATAAGATTTAGCTCCCGGCACTCCCATATTATTAAAAGGACCGTCTGTTAATTTTTTCGTTACATCTGTAGTAGGCGCTGCACCTGTATATCTGGCAGGTCTGGCCGTAGCGAGAGACTCCCCTGCAAGTACAAATCTATTTTCGGCAATTTGAGTACCACCTAACAATAAACCACCGGTATTATCACTGACTAAAGGCTGAGTGAAGTCTTCTGTATCCTGTACAAGTGCAAATTTTTCTGCTAGAATATTAGGATATGAATTTTGTTGCCCGGTTATATAAAGAGCTCCATCGGCATAACCTGCAGTTAAGGAATTCCCAAGAGCTACATAGTTAGAAAAATCTGCCTCTCCATTACTATAAACTTCGCCGTCTTCAATTGGGTTTTCTAATTCCGGCTCGCAGGAAACAACCCCTAAAGCAAGAATAGCTATATATTTAAAATAGTTTTTCATCGTCAATTTATATTTTAATTGTTACACCTAGACCTGGTACAAAGGCACTGGATTTATAAGTCCCTTCGAACGGAACATTTTGACCGTTCTCCTGATAGAAATCGTAAGACTCATCGATCTCTTTAAATTTACTATATAGGAAAGAAGCATCAATTGCCACCTTATCGGTTACGTTTACTGAAAGACCTCCGGTGAAATTATTGGAATCGTTTCTAGGAGTTTCAGGAGCAAAATATCCTGATTGCACCGGTGATTCATCAAAATAATAACCTGCTCTTAAAGTAAACATTTCATTGGCAGTATATTGCAGGCCAAACCTATAAATAGAAGAATCTTCATATTCCCTTGGATTGGTTGAATCTGGAATATTAGGATTTGCAAAATCTACATCAAGGGATTCATATACTCCCCAGAAAGTCCTGTTATAATCAAAAGCAAATAACCATTGTTCGTTTAATTGATAAGATGCTCCAACAGTAAGTTCTGCCGGAAGAGGTAAAGTAGCATCAAATCGAGTATCTTCAAACGGAGTTAAAGGAGAATTAGGAATATTTTCAAAATCTGCATCTCCATCTTCAGCTTCCACAAGGATTTCTGAACGGTAATTCACCCCAATATTTAAGCTATCTATCGGGCTCCACATTACTCCGGCAGACCATCCAAATGCACTAACACCAGAAGCATCGATGGTCACATTAGAACGGTTCCCTTCAAGATCTGTAAGTGTTCTGTTTAGATTTCTGTTGAAATTTACTGAACCGCTCACATAGATAGGCCCACCACCTACAGCAAGATTATCTGTTATTTTATAAGAAGCTAACGCCTGCACGTAAATGGCAGACAATTCAATATCGTTTACCAGGTGTGATCCAGCCCAGTCCTTTTCCCACTCCACTGAACTCCCATAAGGAGTATAAGCAGCAAGCCCTACGCTAAATCTATCATTTAATTTATAAGAAAAATAAGCATAGAAAGGTGTTCCCACCGGGCTATCTGTCCTGGCACTTTGCCCAAACTCTTCATTTTGCCATACTACATCAGAGAATACAGCGCTCACCCCAACAGCAGCATTGATCTTGCTTTCAAGAAATACCAGTCCGGCAGGATTAAAAAAGGCCAATTCCGCATTGTTTATAACGGCAACACCCGTATGCCCCATTGCCAGTCCTCGTTGACCCTGTAGACTTACCCTGTAACCTCCGGCATAAGTAGTGGCGCCGGCCAGGATTAACAGGCCAAGTAAAAATAATTTTTTCATAATCATTGTATGATTTTATTTAACATGTCTAAAAAATCTCGTTTCAAAAATAGCACAAAATAGATTTTCCGCAACATTTCATCCATATTTATTATGCATACATAATAAATTTAGAAAGATTTTAAACAAATTGAATTACAGTACGATAGAATTCTTCCATTTTTTCAGCATGAACCCAATGCCCTGCATTCTGAATAGGTTCTATTTCAGCTTTCGGAAAATGCTTTTTTATTAGGTCTTCCTCTTCTTCTCCTATATAATTTGAAAGTTCCCCTTTGATAAACAGAACTGGTTTTTTATAAACGGCATCCTGAGGAAGTGCCCTCCCAATCTGTTCGATATTTGCCTTTAAGGCATCCAGGTTCATCCTTAACGAGAGTTGTTTTTTAGTTTTCCAATAGAGATTCTTCAGAAGAAAGAGCCTAACACCGGTTTCAGATATATATTCTTTTAAAAAGTCTTCAGCATCTCCCCTGGAAGTAAGCCGGGCTTCGTCCAGAGCCGTTAGTCCTTTTAATATTTGCTGATGATGCGGGGCATAATATTTGGGCGCTATATCTACTACAATTAATTTCTTCACCAGCGCCTCATTCTCGCAAGCCAGCAACATAGCTGTTTTCCCACCCATAGAATGGCCAATTACAGTAATATCATCCAAATCGTTCTGTTCGCAGTATTCTACAATATCATTAGCCATTAACTCATAAGAAAATTCATCACTATGCGGACTTTTCCCATGGTTTCTTTGATCTATAAGATGAACCTGGAAACCATCATCGGCAAATTTCTTTCCTAAAGTTTTCCAGTTATCACTCATACCCAAAAATCCGTGGAGGATCAATAGCGGCTTCCCTTCTCCTAATATTAATGAATGTAATTTCATTTATTTCAATAAATTTAAATATTGCTGAATCGTTTTTTCCAAACCTAGATAAAGTGCTTCTGAAATCAAAGCATGCCCAATTGAAACCTCATCCAGATAGGGAACATTTTCTTTAAAGAACCGGATGTTCTGTAATGAGAGATCGTGGCCGGCATTTATACCCAGGCCAAGCCTATGGGCTAATTCGGCACATTCAGTATACGGTTTGGCCGCATATGGATTTCCTTTCTCGTAATCTACAGCAAAAGCTTCGGTATATAATTCTATTCTATTGGTACCGGTTTTGGCAGCTCCTTCAATCATTTCCTGAACCGGATCTACAAAAATGGAAGTACGTATCCCTTTTGAATTGAATTCAGCAATAACTTCTTTTAAATAATCAAGATGTTTTATGGTGTTCCACCCCGCATTTGAAGTGATGGCATCTTCTGCATCTGGAACCAGGGTAACCTGGGCAGGCTTTACCTCCATTACCAAATCTATAAATTGTTGAATTGGTTTTCCCTCAATGTTAAATTCCGTAGCAAGAACAGGTTTTAGCTCCCGGGCATCGGCATAACGTATATGCCTTTCGTCTGGCCGGGGATGGACTGTAATGCCTTCAGCACCAAAAGATTCTATATTCCTGGCAGCTTCTAAAACATTGGGCATATTTCCACCACGGGCATTTCTTAAAGTGGCGATCTTATTAATATTTACGCTTAATTTCGTCATTATTAGCTCGTTTTATTAACAAAAATACAAAGTGCAGTCTGCTTCAATGAATTTTATTTTAATTAATTTGCATAAAAGGATTTGATAAAATGAGTTTGAAAGAATACATATTAAATGATGTTGGGATCATCAATCTCACCGAGAAAATTGGTGATGTTCAGAAGCTTTTTAACCAGTTAACCTTTACACACCTCCCCGTAGAGAGTGAAGGGACTTATATTGGATGCATCTCAGAAAATGACGTAAGATGTTTTGATAATGATAAATCTTTAGATGAGTATCGTTATGCCCTGGAAGGCTTTTTTGTGAAGGAAGGAAATTACTGGTTAGACAGCCTGGAAACCTTTGCGCAAAACAACTCTAATATTCTACCGGTATTAGATGAAGACAACTCGTATTTAGGCTATGTTGAATTAAATGAGATGATTTCTCTTTTTAAAGAAACTCCTTTTCTCCACGAACCCGGTAATATCCTCGTTATTGAAAAAGCTTTTAAAGATTATACCTTTGGTGAGGTAAGCCAAATAGTAGAATCAAACAATGCGCACCTTTTAGGGGCTTTTGTCTCTAAAATAGAAAATGATATGGCCGAGATCACATTAAAAATTACTCCTTCGGGCATGAACGAGATCATACAGTCATTTAGGAGATATGGCTATCTTATAATTTCAGAACACCAGGAAGACGCCTTCAACAAAAACCTGAAAGATCGTTCAAAATACCTGGATAAATACCTGAATATATAATTTATGAAAATAGGCATTTACGGTCAGTTTTATCACACCAATGCAGCTCAATATATTGGCCAGCTTCTAGAATTGCTGGATCAAAAGAACATCGAAGTTTTTATTGAAGAAGATTTTCTTAAACTTATTCATAGCAATAACAGAATTGAAAAGGATTATAAACACTTTAGTGCATTTGAAGAGCTGGACAACTCGTTTGACCTTTTCTTTTGTATTGGTGGCGATGGAACTATCTTAAAATCCATCAATTATATTCGGAATCTGGATATTCCCATTGTTGGAATTAATACGGGAAGGCTCGGGTTTCTGGCAACTATTCAGAAAGAGCAAATAGAAAGCACTTTAGGAGAAATTTTAGAAAAAAAGTTCAGCCTTTCCCCGCGATCGGTTTTAACAATGCAAACCAATCCTAAAAATCATGACCCGGTATTTTCCCATATCGCATTAAATGAAATTGCGGTTAGCAGAAAAAACACCACTTCCATGATTACCGTAGATACCTGGCTGGATGATCAATACCTCACTTCTTATTGGGCCGATGGATTAATTATTTCCACACCCACAGGATCTACAGGCTACTCTTTAAGTTGCGGTGGTCCGGTAATTACCCCAGATGCAGATTCGCTGGTGATCACTCCCATTGCCCCTCATAATTTAAACGCAAGACCTCTAGTTATAAGGGACCACACCAGTATAAAGCTAAAAGTCTCTGGTAGGGGAAAAGAACATTTAGTCTCTATGGATTCCAGAATCGCTACCCTGCAAAACGATACCGAGATCATTATAAAAAAGGCCCCTTACACTATAAATTTTGTGGAATTACAGGAAGATAGTTTCTTAAACACGCTCAGAAAAAAATTACTCTGGGGTGAGGACAAACGTAATTAAGCAATAAAAACTTTCAAAAACTGTTTATACGTATGTACAAATCTGTTCAAATTATTGCAGAGCGAGCAGAATTGTTATATTTGCAAACTTTTGAAAACCTATGAGGTACCTAATCGCATTTGTGGTAATGGCATTTTTATCGATCAATTCCTACGCTCAAAGATTTGAGATAGGGGCCTTTGCCGGCGGCGCAAATTTTATTGGAGATGTGGGAAAAACCAATTATATCCTCCCGAATACACCCGTGGGAGGTTTAATTGCCAAATGGAACAGAAGCTCGAGGCATGCATTAAGATTAAGTCTTCTTTACGCAGAAATTGCTGCAGATGATGAAAAATCTAACGACACAAGGAGACAACAACGAGGTTATTCTTTCGAAAATACTATTGCCGAAGCTTCCTTAGGACTGGAATTTAATTTTTTTGATTTTGACCTTAGCGAACCCTTGCCTCAAAGCACTCCCTATTTATATACGGGTATCACGTATTTTAGGGCAGATCATCTTTGGCTTAAGAACGGGAGGGCCAATAATTTAGTAAATGAAGGCACCAATTGGGAATTTGCAATTCCCATGGTGATGGGGTATAAAGAGGCAGTAACAGAGCACATTATTGGAGCCATAGAAATTGGTGCAAGATATACCTTTAGTGACAATTTAGACGGTAGCTGGCCTGAGGAATTATTAGGCAGAAGAGAGCCAGCCGCTGAATTTGGAAATAGAAATACAGATGACTGGTATGTTTTTACCGGTATAACATTCACATTTACATTTGGGCGAAGGCCATGTTATTGCTTTTAAATGAAATATAGAGACAATTTAAACCTTAATAAGTTACCCGCACATATCGCCATCATAATGGATGGTAATGGTCGTTGGGCTAAACAAAAAGGTTTCCTTAGGGCTTCAGGGCATAAAGAAGGCACCAAAGCAGTAAGGGATATTGTTGAAGGCTGTGCAGAAATTGGAGTGAAAAATCTAACGCTCTATGCATTTTCTACGGAAAATTGGAACAGACCAAAACTTGAGGTGGATACTTTAATGAAACTTCTTGTTTCCTCCCTGAAAAAAGAAATAAAAACTTTAAAGGAGAACAACATTAAGCTTAATTGCATAGGCAATATAGCCAGCCTTCCAAAGAAAGCCAGACAGGAATTACTGGATGTGATTAAAAAAACTGCAGATAATACCCATATGACCTTAACCCTGGCATTAAGTTACGGGAGTCGCGAGGAAATCACCAGTTGCATAACGCAAATCGCAACGAAGGTTAAAAGTGGAGAATTATCTGAAAATGCTATTGATGAATCAGTTATAAATGAGCATCTTTACACCCGAAATTTACCAGATGTGGATCTTTTAATCCGCACCAGTGGTGAACAACGCATAAGCAACTTCCTGTTATGGCAGATTGCTTATGCAGAATTGTATTTTACGAAAATCTTATGGCCGGACTACCGAAGGGAAGATCTCTATGAAGCCATATACAACTATCAAAACAGAGAAAGAAGATTTGGAAAAACAAGTGAGCAACTCAGTTAGTGCATTCATGACGAAGAAGATTTTTACACTTTTTGCATTTTTTTTCATATTCAGCATAGCTGCCCAAGCACAAGACCTACCCCTTGGCGATTCTAAAAAATATACCATTGGAGATATTAAGGTTACCGGTACTACTACTTACAATGAGAAAACGGTAATTGCATATACCGGCTTAAAAAAAGGAGAAGAAATTTTTATTCCCGGCGAGAAGTTACGTGATGTAATTAACAAGCTTTGGAAACTCGATCTTTTTAGCGACATCAATTTCTATATTACGAATGTAGAAGGCAATGTTGCAGATCTTGAACTGGAGATAAAGGAAGTGCCTGTTTTGAATCAGGTTAAATTCGCCGGTATCAAGAAAAAAAGTGAAAGAGAAGATCTTATAGACGAAAATAATCTTAAGCCTGGGGTTAAAGTAACCGAAAACTTTATCACAACTACTCAAAACTATATTCAGAATAAATATAAAAAAGAAGGATATTTTAATACTGAAGTAGATATAAGGACTTCTGAAGTAGTGGATACCACCAATTCAAATAAAGTGAATATGGTTGTAGACATAGATCAGGGAGACCGTGTTAAGATCACAGATATTGATTTTGTTGGTAATGAAAAGCTTTCTGATGCGAAACTAAAACGCAACATGAAGAACACGAAGCAGAAGAATTTCTTCAGATTCTGGAAGCGATCAAAATTTGTGAGAGCAGATTACCAGGAAGATAAAACTTCAATAATCGATAAATATAAAGAAGAAGGATATAGGGATGCCAGAATAATTTCAGACACGCTATTAAAAATAGATGATGAAAACATCGCATTGAAGATAGAACTGGAGGAAGGGAATCAATATTATATTGGAAATATTAATTTTTTAGGAAATTCAGCCTATACAGATGAGCAGCTGGGCAGAGTTCTTGGCCTTGAGAAAGGAGATGTTTATAACGGTGTTCTTATAGATGAAAGGATTCAGGGAAGAGAACCAAATAAAACATCAGTGTCTAACCTCTATCAGAATAATGGATATTTATTTTCTAACATCGATCTCGTAGAAACAAATGTTTATAATGATACTATAGATTTTGAAGTAAGGATCATTGAAGGAAAAGAAGCCTTTTTTGATGAAATTCGTGTAACTGGAAACGATAAAACCAAAGATCATGTAATCTATCGTGAGTTAAGAACGAAACCTGGCCAGAAATACAGTCAGGAAGCTGTGGTAGCCACTGTTCGGGAATTAGGTGCCCTTGGATTTTTTGATGCAGAGCAACTAAATCCAGAATTTGTAGATCCAGATCCCAGAGAAGGAACTTTAAGCCTGGAATATCAGGTGGTTGAGGCCGGTGCCAGCCAGATCGAACTCCAGGGAGGTTATGGTGGCGGAGGTTTTATAGGAACCCTGGGTCTTTCCTTTAATAACTTTTCTATCCAAGGGCTTTTTGATAAGGATGCTTACAAGCCAATCCCTATGGGAGATGGGCAAACCTTATCCTTAAGGGCTCAGGCCAGCACGTTCTACCAAACTTACAGTCTTTCTTTCAGAGAGCCATGGCTAGGTGGGAAAAGACCGGTAAGCCTTTCTACTTCTTTTAGTTATACCAGGCAGTTTTTATTTGATTATATTGAAAGGGAAGCCGATAAATCCAGAAGCTTTGATATTTTAGGTGTAAGTATAGGTTTGGCCAAACGTTTAAAAGAGCCAGATCAATATGCCACAATCTCTAATCTTGTCGGCTTCCAGAGATATAACCTTAATAATTATAATACCGGGTTATTCACTTTTGGTAATGGTCATTCCAACAACCTCTATTATCAGCTTGGGATTACCAGGGACAATACTGGTGTAAACCCAATATTTCCAACCGTAGGTTCCAAATTTGCCTTTACCGCCAAACTAACTCCTCCTTACTCTTTATGGAACGGGGTGGATTATGGAAATCTTGAAAACCTCGATGAATTCCAGTTAAGGGATGATGATGGTAACCTTATAAATGAGCAGGGACAACGGGTTACACGAGAGAATTCTGTAGCTGACCAGGAAAAGGTAGATCAGAAAAAATATAACTGGCTGGAATTTTATAAAATTAAACTGAATGGAGACTGGTACGAGACCTTAGCGAGTTTTGGACCTAGTAGCAATCTGGTACTTAGAACGCATGCCGAATTTGGTTTCTTAGGGGCATATAACAATGAACGAGGAGTGCCTCCTTTTGAACGGTTTTACCTTGGAGGGGATGGATTAGGTGCCTATAGTTTAGATGGAAGAGAAACTATACAATTAAGAGGTTACCCGAACCAATCTGTTGTTCCTTTAGACAGACCTGTAGATGAAAGGGATGATGGAGCTGTGATCTATAACAAATACTCTTTAGAGCTACGTTTTCCAATTACTTTAAAACCTGCAGCCTCCATTTATGCTCTTTCATTTTTAGAAGCAGGAGCTACATATGACAATTTTAGGGATTATAATCCGTTTCAATTAAATAGATCTGCAGGTGTGGGGCTACGAATTTTTATGCCAACGTTCGGGTTATTAGGTATTGACTTTGGTTATGGATTTGACGAAATTGTGGGTCAGCAAGGTCCAAATGGATGGGAAACGCATTTTATAATCGGACAGCAGTTTTAGATTGGCACGATATTTTCTATATTCGATTTAAATGAAAAAAAGAATATTCTTTATAGCATTAATCACGGCGCTTGGCTTTTCATCGGTCACTGCGCAAAAAAGCATCAGGCTGGGTTATATAGATATGGAATATATTCTTGAGAACGTACCAGAATATCAGGAAGCAAGCAGGCAATTAGATAGCCGCGTTCAGGAATGGAAAATGGAAGCTGAAGCTAAAATGCAAAAAGTGAAAGACATGAGAACCAGGTTGGACAATGAAAGGGCGCTGCTAACAAAGGAACTAATTGAAGAACGTGAAGGAGAAATTGCTTATATGGAGCAGCAGGCATTAGAATATCAACAAAACAGGTTTGGGCCTAACGGGGATTATATGATTCAGAAAAAGCAATTGGTAAGGCCAATTCAGGATCAGGTTTTCACCGCTGTGCAACAAATTGCTGAAAATAGAAATCTCGATTTTGTTTTTGACCGTACCGCAGATATTGGAATAATATATGCAGACCAACAATACGATGTAAGTGAAACTGTGCTTAGAACCATTAAGCGTACAGCCAACCGCGAACAATTGGAGAACAAAGATGAGATCAAAGAGTTCGAACAGGAAGAAAACAGGACGGTAGAACAGGATAAAGAAATTACTGAGAGAGAAGCGCTGGTAGAAGAAAGAAAATCTGAACGCGAAGCAATTCTTGAACAAAAGAAAAGGGAAAGAGATTCTTTAAAAGCTGCAAGGCAAAAAGAATTTGAAGAAAGAAGAGCACAAATACTTGCAGAGAGAGAAAGAAAACGAGACTCAATCCTTAAGTCCAGAGAAAAGAAAAACGATACAATAAACTAAATTTTTTAAACCTTAAATTAAACTTAACGAAGATTACAATGAAACAATTCAGAACACTTTTTATAGCTTTAGCTTTAATGATTGGCGCTACGGCTTTTACAAATGCACAGTCTAAAGTTGCCCATATTGCCACCCAGGAACTGGTACAGGATTTACCGGAATATAAAGGCGCCATGGATCAGCTTGAAAAATTAGAGAAGACTTATGATGCAGAGATAAAAGATATGTTATCTGAAGCTCAAAGCACTATGCAGCGTTACGAAGCAGAAGCTAATACAAAGTCTGAAGAAGAGAACCAGAAGAGAGCTACAGAACTTCAGGCTGCTCAAAGAAGAATTCAGGAGCATAGCGCTAAAGCAAGACAGGACCTTCAGAAAAAAGAGACTGACCTGCTTAGACCTATCCTGGAAAAAGTACGTACTGCTATCCAAAAGGTAGCCAGAGCTAAAGGATACGATTATGTATTGGATTCTACTACAGGAACAGGAGTACTTCTTGCTGATGGTTATAATCTAATGCCAGACGTGAAAAAAGAATTAGGAATGTAATTTCCACCTATTTCAATAAATAATAAAAAACTGCGTGCATACTTGTGCGCAGTTTTTATTTTTGTAGCTATATGAATGATCCCAGACCTATTGGTATTTTTGATTCCGGCGTTGGCGGCACATCTATCTGGCAGGAAATTCATCAGCTCCTACCACTGGAAAAAACCATTTATTTATCTGATAGTGCAAATGCACCCTACGGTATAAAAACCCAGGAGGAGATTATAGGTTTATCCATAAAGAATACTGAAAGGCTTCTGAAGATGGATTGCAAGTTAATTGTGGTGGCCTGTAATACCGCTACCACCAATGCCATAAAAGTTCTCCGTTCTGCTTACGACATACCTTTTATTGGTATAGAACCGGCTATTAAACCCGCTGCTTTAAAAAGTGCCAACAAGGCTATTGGTATTCTTGCCACCCGTGGAACACTTACCAGCGAACTTTTTGCCCAAACTTCTGAAATTTACACTAAAGATATCCATGTGATCGAGGTAGAAGGAAATGGTCTTGTAGAACTTATTGAAGGTGGAAAAAAAGATGCTGCAGAAACTAAAGATTTACTGCAAAAATTGCTGGCTCCTATGATCAGGGCTAAAATAGATTACCTGGTGCTTGGATGCAGTCATTACCCTTATCTTATCCCTTCATTGTATGAAATTCTTCCTCGGGAAGTTGAAATCATAGATTCAGGTGAGGCGGTGGCGAAGCAAGCAAAGGCCGTGCTTTTCAATAATAATTTATTAAATACAGATAAAAGCGGAAGCAAAATCCCTGAATTTTATAGCAATATCAATCCGCAGGTCCTTTCACAGATTATTCAGGCTGAAAAGAATGGCTACAAAGTAGCTAAAATGGATTTCTAATTATTTATCGCCGGACAGTTACAATTATAGCGCTTCCTGCTTTCTCCAAAATTATATCCCAGAGTAATTTGATGAAAGCCACCATTGCTCAAAACAATGGAATTTAACTGATAACTGTAGGTATATCCGAACACAAACTTCTTATAATTCAGCCCTACAAAAGGAGTGATATATCTTAATTGCTGATTTTCCACTTCCTGCCCATTTTGGGTAAACTCAGCTCCTTCAAAACTATTTCTGTAAGACAAACCTCCCCATAGTTTTCCATTTTCCAATTCATAATAAGCTTTTGCATTCACATCTAAAGCTGTTTCACTGGTAGCCTCCCTGGCCTGTAAAAGAATTGAGGGTTCAAAACTCCAGGGGTCGTATGGATTGAGGGTAAACACATATCCCGCAGAAAAAAGATATTTTCGCATATTACTGGGAACGGCATCTGAATAGAAAAGCTCCCTTCTTATTGAAAGGATGTTTTTGGCCGCAAAATGAAAATATAAATCACTCACGTAATAAGAGATCCCGAAATCCATATTTGCAAAAATGTCTGAATTTTGATTACCAATTAAGGGGTCAAACCTATTAAAATTGCTGATATCCAGGCTATGCTGAATTATCCCTGCGCTAATTCCAAATGATAATTGATTCAAATTTACCGTACTTCGGGAAAACATGAGATGATATGCAAAAGTAGCATAGGCCCCCAGTTTAGAAAAGTTACCGTTTTCATCCCTAAAAAGGATACCTCCAACTCCAATTTTATCATTTAACCGGGAATTATAAGCAAGGGTTTGTAAGTTGGGTGGATCCTCCACGTCAAACCACTGCTGCCTGGCGGTTAATCTAATTTTATCATAATTAGAAGCACCGGCCATGGAGGGATGGATGAGGTAAAGATTATCTGTAAGGTAATCTGAGTAGGTAGGAATGATTTCCTGCGCCTTTAATGTTGTATGATTTACAAAAAAAGTCAACACTAAAAACCAGAAATATTTTAGAACGGCAGGACGCTTTAAAAAACATCCAAAGATATAAGTATTCCTCCCCATAAAGGATGTAAATATATGTATTAGCTGATTTTTCTTTAGTATTTTTGTCAAAATTTTTGAGATGAAAGATTTCACTATCAATATAGTAAGAACCACGACGCCTTCCATAGTTAAATTCGAGGCCAATAAATTCCTTACCCGCCACGAGAACTTTGAGTTTAAAAATATTGATGAGGCGTCCAGATCCCCTCTTGCGCAACAATTATTTTACCTGCCATTTGTAAAAACGGTTTATATCGCGCAAAATTTTATTGCCATTGAAAAATATGATATTGTGGAATGGGATGATGTGGAAAAAGAAGTTGCTGAGCAAATAGAGACTTACCTGAGCAAAGGTGGCGAAGTGATAAAAGAAGTAAAAGCTTCAACCGGAAAAGTACCAGTAACGGTTTATGCTGAAAGCACTCCAAATCCTGCGGTAATGAAATTCGTAGCCAATAAAAAGCTGGTATTACAGGCAGCGGAATTCAAAAATATAGATGATGCCAAAAATGCTCCACTGGTTCAGAAATTATTTCATTTCCCATTTGTAAAAGAGGTATTTATTGATGAGAACTATGTCTCAATTCAAAAGTACGATATAGCTGGATGGGAAGAAATCACGATGGAACTGCGTGAATTTATAAAGAATTATATCGAAGAAGGCAATGAGGTGCTAAATGCCGAAACCGTGGAAGCCTCGAAAAACTCCTCTCCAGAGCAGGAAAATAAACCTGCTGAGTTTGAAGATCTGGATGATACTTCTCAGCAAATTGTAGCGATTCTGGATGAATATATAAAACCTGCGGTAGCAAGTGATGGCGGGAATATACTTTTCGACAGTTATAATGAGGAGAATAAAACGGTAAAGGTTATTCTCCAGGGAGCCTGCAGTGGCTGCCCTTCTTCCACCATGACCCTTAAAAGCGGTATTGAAACTATGCTAAGGGATATGTTAAGAGGAAAAGTAGACTACGTGGAAGCTGTAAATGGTTAATTGCCTTTACCTCAAAACCCAGCTTCATAAAAAAAATTCAGTTTAACGAAAAATCTCTTTAGGTAGGGATTTTTTCGTTTAATAAGTGGTAGTTCTTGCTTCGTTATAGAACTCCTGGAACAACTGAAGCAGGTTCATTGTAGATCCAACAAGATCCTTAGTTTCCAATAAGATCCCAAAATACAATTTTGTATTTTTTGGACTGGATTCGGATGTACGAATTCTCTCAATTTGCTTCTGGACCAACTCACTTACATAACTCATCAACTCCTGTTTCTCATCCAGCAAATTATTAATATTTCCAAATTCATGATTATCGAATGTTTGGGTGATCTCATCAAATAAAATCTGCATCTTATCATCCACTTTCTTCAAATCACGAATTTGATTAAATTTCAGGTTCTTATGGTTATTGTGGACATGGTTATAACTATTTCTGGTAATAAAGCCAATAGATTGCACCATATCCTGAAGATAATCCAGGGTGAGGATATAGAATTTACTGGCCTCTACAGAATCATCGTCTATAGATTTTATAAAATAGAAGATATTATCCTTAAGTTCATCCACCTGGGCTTCCAGCTTTTCAATTCTTTTATAATTCTTTTTCAGTTTCCCCAGATCATAATAACCTAACTCGTCCACAGTTCTGGAATACATCTTATTAATACCGCCAATAACATTGGAGATATTTTCCGAAGTTTCAGAAGTAATCTCATTAATGGTTATGATATCACTTTTCTTAAATTTCTTTCTAGTTTTTTCTTCTTTGGCCCGTTTAGAATGTAAAATTCCACTCCGAACTACCAGTACTATCGCTAAAATAATTAAAATAGCCAGGGCTATGGTGCCGCCAAAGTATATGATCGCCCCAAATAAAGCCGCAGCAGTGAATGCAACAATCGCGGTTACAAACCAACCTCCTATTACATTAAGCACCCCCGCAACCCTATAAACCGCACTTTCCCGATCCCATGCTCTATCTGCCAAAGAAGTACCCATAGCCACCATAAAGGTCACATAAGTAGTAGAGAGCGGAAGTTTCATGTTGGTCCCGATAGAGATCAAAACACTGGCTACTACGAGGTTTACCGAGGCACGAACCATATCAAATGCCGGCGCATCAATTCTCCTGTTTTTTAAATGAAAATTCGGTTTGTCAAATTTATTATCTATTTTATTTTTCATTCTCTCAGGAAGTATCGTTGAAAAGGCATTTCCAAAAAGCACGGAATACCTCACAATACCTCGAGACAACCAGTTTGGTTCAAAACGTTCCACTCCATCTCCCTGTCTGGACAAATTGATACCGGTATCTACTACAGATCTGGCCTTACTTGAAAACCATAATGTTATTACCATGATACCGCCAGCTATTATAAGTAAAATTTCGGGTGTAGGTACACTTCCGGAAAGTCCGGTCATAGCAAATTCTGAAGGTAATATACCGGTAGCTGTATAGGCACTTTGCCATAAATCATAAGATTGCCAGGCGGCAATAGGCACCCCAATAAAATTAACTAGATCATTTCCAGCAAAAGCAAGGGCTAAGGCAAACGTTCCTATTATAATAATGGCCTTTAGAATATTAATTCTAAAAACACTCATAAGAAGTTGTGAGAGCGCCGTAAAAATTAAGAATCCAATAAGAACGATAATTAAGGTATTTGCATTTATATACCCCATAGCAGCTTCAGAAATATAGGGTACGCTTTTGAGACCTTTAATCACTATAAAATAGAGAATTGCAGTTAGGGATAAGCCGCCAAAAACAGCCCCAAAGTATTTCATTTTTTTCTCAAAATGAAAGGAAAATACTAACCGTGAAATATACTGAACCAGGGCACCTATTATAAAAGCGATGACCACTGCCATTAAGATCCCAATAATAATCTCTGTCGCTTTTGCGGTATTAATATAATTTTCAAGCAAGCCCAGATCACCATTGCTTTCTTTATAAATCTTGATAACAGCCATACAAACAGCGGCACCTAACAATTCAAAAACAATAGAAACGGTTGTAGAAGTAGGCAGTCCCAGGGAATTAAAAAAGTCCAAAAGCAGTACATCTGTAATCATCACTGCCATAAAAATGATCATGATCTCTTCAAAATAGAATTGGCCAGGCATAAAAATCCCTTTCCTGGCGACCTCCATTAAACCACTCGAAAATATTGCTCCAACCGCAACACCTATACTCGCTACTATAAGAATGGTACGCATGGAAATTGCCCTCGAACCAATCGCAGAGTTCAAAAAGTTAATAGCATCGTTACTTACTCCAACTACTAAATCTGTTATCGCAAGGGCTAAAAGAGCCACTAACATGACCAGGTAAATGTCTTCCATAGATAGATCTGTTCTTAACCAGCAAAAGTGCAAATTTCATCTTCCACTGGATCATCGCTTAAAGTTATTAAAAGATTAATAATATGAGACTTATTTAAGCTTCTCTTATTTAATTAGTAATTTTAAAGGTATCCATTCCAGTATCCTTTTAACTAAAATCACCTCAATCCTTTTTAATATGAACAGCAAGCAGGAAAAATATACTAACGACTTAATTCATGAAAGCAGCCCTTATTTATTGCAACATGCCCATAACCCTGTGAACTGGAAGGCCTGGAATAACAAGAGCCTGGAGACTGCAAAAAAGGAAGATAAATTGCTATTAATAAGCGTGGGATATTCTGCATGCCATTGGTGCCATGTAATGGAACATGAAAGTTTTGAGGATGAAGCAGCAGCAAAATTGATGAATGCCCATTATATTAATATAAAGGTAGATAGGGAGGAACGGCCAGATGTAGATCAGGTGTATATGAATGCCGTTCAGATAATGACAGGTCAGGGCGGATGGCCTATGAATATTGTAGCCCTACCCGATGGCCGTCCGGTTTGGGGCGGAACTTATTTTCGCAAGGAACAATGGAGGGATGCCCTGAAGCAACTAGCTCATTTATATAAATCCCAACCGGAAAAATTGCTGGAATATGCTGAAAAACTGGAACAGGGATTAAAACAGATTCAGATCATTGAACCTTCGGAAGATACTAATGAGCTGCATCGGGATTTCTTTATTCCGGTGATAGAAAAATTTAAAAGCTCTTTCGACTCTAAATATGGAGGCTATCAGAGATCACCTAAATTCATGATGCCCAATAATTATGAGTTCTTACTTCGTTATGCATTTCAATATTCCGATGAAAAACTGCTGGATCACTGTCTTCATACTTTAAACAGGATTTCCTGGGGTGGGATTTTTGATCCAATAGGCGGTGGCTTCTCCAGATATTCGGTAGACGAAAAGTGGCATGTACCCCATTTCGAAAAAATGCTTTATGACAATGCCCAATTAGTCCGACTTTATAGCAAGGCCCATAAAATAACTAGAAATGAATGGTACAAAGAAGTTGTGGAAACCAGCCTCGAATTTATTTCCGAAGAAATGACAGATAATTCTGGAGCTTTTTATTCAGCTTTGGATGCCGACAGTGAGTATGAAAATGGAAAAAAAGAAGAAGGCGCTTATTATGTGTGGACGAAGAAAGAATTAAGCTCTCTACTAGGTGATGATTTCCCGATATTTTCAGATTATTATAACATTAATACCTACGGAAAATGGGAAGCTGATAATTATGTATTGATCAGAACTAAATCGAGGGATCAATTAGCTAAAGACCTCCATATCAAAAAAGAAGAATTAAAAAATATAATATTGCGTTGCCATTCCAAGCTGAAAAAAGCCAGAGCAAAAAGGGAGAAACCCGGTCTTGATGACAAATCCCTTACTTCATGGAATGCCATGATGTTAAGTGGTTTTACTGAAGCTTACAGAGCACTTGGAAAACAGAAGTATCTTGAAATCGCCAGGAAAAACGCCGAATTCATCCTTGAGAACCAACTACAGAAAGACGGAAGACTTTATCATACTTATAAAAACGGTAAGAGTTCCATCAATGGATATCTGGAAGATTATGCCTTCTGTATTTCAGCCTTTTTGGATCTATATGAAACCAGCTTTGAAGAAAAATATCTGAATCAAGCCAGAAATTTAATAAAAATTGTAGAGGAAGATTTTCTGGATTCCACTTCCGGACTCTATTTGTTTACCTCCAACAAAGACCGGCAACTTATCACCAAAACAATAGAAATCAATGACAATGTGATAGCAGCATCGAATTCAGAAATCGCCAAAAACTTTTTTCGATTTGGTAAGTTAACCGCCGATCTAAAGCATGTTGAAAAAGCCGAAAAGATGCTCCAAACGGTCTTACAAAAAATCCCGGAATATCCACAATCCTTTTCCAACTGGCTGGATCTAATGCTAAATTTTACCAACCCATTTTATGAAGTAGCCATTACCGGTGAAGATTATAAGAATCTCGCAAAAACATTTCAAAATGAATATTTACCTAATATTGTAATGGCAGGTTCCAAATCTGAATCAAATTTGAATCTTTTGAAAAATCGCCTGGCCAGGGATAAAAACCTGATCTATATTTGTGAACTTGGGTCCTGTAATCTCCCTGTAACTTCTGCAAAGGAGGCATTAGCCCTGATCAACCAAGTTTAACAAAATTTAAAGAGGAAATAAGTTCATTTTTTTTACAATAGGGGCTTAAATAAAAATGAATAAATAAAATCTATGGAAAAGCTAGATAGCTGGGGCGATATTGCCAAAGAGTATGGAAGTAAACTTATTGATTATTTACCAACTCTGGTGGGAGCCATTATATTACTTATTGTTGGACTTTGGGTAATAAAGCTAATTGTAAAATACCTAAAAAAATTATTTGAAAAAAAGGATTACGATCCCACTCTTGAACAGTTCACGGTAAATGCTGCAAGCTGGGGCTTAAAGATCATTCTTTTTGTACTTGTTATCACCCAATTAGGTGTGGAAAGTGCTTCCCTTGTCGCTGCTATTGGTGCCGCCGGTTTAGCAATTGGCCTTGCCTTGCAGGGATCTTTAGCCAATCTAGCTGGAGGAGTATTAATCATAGTTTTAAAACCTTTTAAAGTTGGTGACTGGATAGAAGCCCAGGGAGTTTCTGGTAGCGTTGTAGAAATATCATTATTCTATACGAAACTTAACACATTTGGAAACCAACGAGTAGTAATCCCAAATGGTGAACTAAGCAACGACAATATCACCAATTATAGTTTCAATAATACCAGAAAAGAAGCACTTACTTTCGGAATATCTTATGACGATGATATCAAAAAGGCCAAGGAAGTGCTTACCAACATGGTAATGGAACAGGAGAATGTTATAAAAGATCCTGCACCGCAAATTATTGTACATTCCCTTGGGGACAATTCAGTAAACTTCTCTGTTAGATATTTTGCTGAATTATCTGTGTTTTGGGATCTTCACTGGTATATGATTGAAGAAGGTAAAATAAGACTGGAAGAGGCCGGAATGACGATTCCTTATCCTCAACGAGATGTTTACTTATATGACCAAACGAAAATGAAAGGAACGGTTAGAGAAAAGAAGGCTGAATAAGTAACCTCTTAACCTATCATAAAGTCTTTTAAATAATAAGGCTCAAAATAAGCGACATCTTCGGTGTCGCTTTTTTGATGTTTCAATTCTGCTATCTCAGCCATTTCTTTGGCTGAAGGATATTCCTGTTTATGAAACACAGCATTGGGATGAGCACAGATTTCTTCAAATTTAGCCACACCGTTTCCAATGAAGTGAACCTCAGAATTTTCAAGATATTCTGTAAAGGAGCTTTCAGTAAGCACCTGTGCTTCTGTTTTTCCAAGTTGTTTCATTTCAGAATCGTAGATGGCTGAATATACTTCCATTCTTCTGGCATCCAGCATGGAAATGATTATTCCATAATTAGCTTTTAATTTATGCGCTAAAAGATCAAGCGTTGGAACTGAAATAAGCGGAATATCAAGAGAATAACAAAGTCCCTTCGCCGAAGAAACACCTATTCTTAAGCCGGTATAGGAACCAGGCCCTTTGCTAATAGCAATCGCATCCAGATCATTTATGCTAATATTGGCTTGCTTTAGAGCATCATTGATAAATAAATGCAGTTTTTCAGCATGAGAATAATTTTTACTGTTATCCTCTACTAATGAAAGTAATTTCCCTTCTTTCGCCACCCCAACAGAACAATTGGTAGTCGCTGTTTCCAGACATAAAATTATAGCCACAATTTAGGTTTTAATCAGTTTCTTCTTCTACTTCTTCTTTTTTCACCTCAATTTCATCACCCGAATCCAGGCTCTTGGTCACCGTACTATAAGGACCAGTAATTACCACGTCGCCCTTTTTTAACCCACTGGTGATTTCAATATGTGAATCATCCTGAATTCCGGTGTTTACCACTCTCAGTTTTGCTTTTCCACCATCTTTTATGAATACACATTCAAATTTTTGATCTCCTTCCGTGGAAGGTTTTGTCGCAAAAGATTTTTTGGTGCCCGTCGTATCGCTTTTTATAACGATCGCACTAATAGGAATCCCGATCACATCCATCCTTTTATTGGTAATAATATCTACCGTGGCAGTCATTCCAGGTCTAAATGGAGAATAATTCTCAGATTTACCTTCCATAAGGTCACGATAAGATTCTTTAAGAATTCTCACCTTCACCTTAAAATTCGTTACCTGATCTGTAGTAAGTTCATTATCTGCGGTATTGGAAATTTCTGTTACCACACCTTTAAAATCCTTACCTAAATAAGCATCTACTTCTACAATCGTTGAATCCCCAACGGAAACTTTTACAATATCGTTCTCATTCACATCCACCTCCACTTCCATATTATCCAGATTGGCTACACGTAGAATTTCGGTTCCAGCCATTTGCTGAGTACCCACGACTCTTTCGCCCAGTTCTGCGTCAAGTTTGGAGATGGTTCCACTCATGGGCGCATAGATATTTGTTCTCCCTAAATTATCCTGAGCTTCGGTAACCGTGGCAGCACTACTTTGCATACTATAATAAGAAGATTCTTTATTGGCTTCTGCCATTTCATAATTAGAAACTATCTGGTCCCATTCCGCTTTTGAAATTACGCCTTTCTCAAACAGCGTTTTATTCCGGGTATAATTAGCTTCCGCCTGCTTCAAATTAGCCTGTGTCTGGGCATAATTGGCCCTGGCATTCTGATAACTGGCACGTGCTCTTTGAACGCTGGATTGATAAATATCCGGATTTACCTTTACCAGGAGATCACCTTTTTCCACAACCTGGCCCTCTACAACAGGTAATTCAATAATTTCCCCGGAAACTTCTGAAGAAAGCTTCACCTCAACTTCAGGCTGAATTTTGCCGGTAGCTGAAACTGTTTCAGTAATATTTATAGGCTCAATTTCAGTGATTTCCACCTCCTTGACATTCGCCGATTTACCAAACCAGCCGGCTTTTTTACCAATTACCAGTAATACGATCAAGGCAATTACAACGCCCAGAATGATGAAAAGTTTCTTTTTACTCATTTAATTAAAATTTTAAATCCCTCACCGGAATCCCAAAATACAATTCTACAACCTTTAATTTAAATATATAGTCGTACTTCGCCCTCAAGGCTTCTCTTTGTGTGTTTTCGTAACGAATTTTCGCCTGGCTAAAATCAAAAGCATTCGTGAGGCCTACATCATATCGTTCTGTAGCATATTCATATGCTTTTTCCTGAGCTTCAGAAGCAACCAGTGCGGCCTCATAAGCTTCAAAAGCTCCCCTGGCATCTGTATAAGCCTGGTAAACATTTGCTTCAAGATCTAATTCAGCCTGCTCTAACTGGTATTCAGCACGTTTTACGTTTATCTCATTTCTTTTTACCTGATTCCTGGTCGCAAATCCATTCAGAATAGGTACGCTTAACTGAACTCCGTAGCTTATTCCATCATTTCTATATAACTGATCAAAAAATGGCAGCGGACTTCCCAAAGTAGGAATTGTATTTGGCGCAATCACAATAGCTTCTGTCTCCTGAACAACCCCAATTTGCCTGGTAGGCTCATCTGGATCTAATGTTGCCCCGATAATTCTTCCCTGTCCTGTCTCACGAGTGTTATAATTAAAGAATGCACCTAAAGTTGGCAAATAAGCTCCTTTTGCTAGTTCAACATCTTTTTCGGCAAGCTCCATATTTGTCTCAGCAATCTTTATTTCTGAACGTTCTTCTTTTGCACGCTCAATAACATCATAAACTGTATTCTCCAGAATTTCATTTCCAAAAACATCATAATCCCTGTCTACGATATCAAAATTCTGATAATCCTGAATTCCCAGAATTTGAGCAAGACTTATTAAAGATATCTGAATTTGATTTTCAGCAAGGATCATTCGTTGTCTTTCATCGGCCATGGTAGCCTTTATTTCCAAAACATCCCCTTCAGGCAAAACCCCTGCTTCAACCAGGTCCTGGGTTCTTTCAAGTTGCTCCTGGGTTACCTCATTCTGAGCACGAAGCACCTCCAGACTTTGTTTATTAAATAGAACCTGTAGATAAGAATCTGCTACAAAAAGGGCTATATCGTCCTTCATTTTATCCAAAGCATATTCATTGGATAACCTGGAAATTCGAGCTCTCTGTAATTGTTTGAAGTTTCTAAGACCATCAAAGAGTGTTAACCCGGCACTTATACCTGCAGAAAAGTTACGTACCGTTTGATTTTGAAGTATCCCCGTCGTAACATTCTGAGTTAAACCCGTGTTCCATGAATTGGATGCCTGCGCATTGACAGACGGAATAAAGTTCCCAATCGCATCCTTTTTTTCTATATCTGAAACTTCAAGATCAAGTTCAGATTGTTTTACCTGTATGTTGTTTTCCAGAGCATAGTTAACGCACTCCTGTAGTGTCCATTCTTTTTCCTGAGCATTTACCTTGCTGCAAAAAAGCAAAAGAATGGCTATTAAATTAAAATTCTTCATAATGGATATTCTGTATGATATGTATGTAAAATGTGTAAGTTGTTACACGAGGAATTATTTTTCTAGTTTTGAGCGATATTTCCAGCCGGTTTTAGTTGGTTCCAAACCTTGATCTTATCACCTTTTTTCACTCCGCTGAGCACCTCTACATTAATCCCGTCACTCACGCCAAGTTCCACCTCCTGCTTATTAAATTCCTGATCTCCGGTCATAATTTCTACAAATGGCTCTTTTGTTTCAGAATCAAACTGAACCAAAGCTTCCTTGATAGCAAGCACATTTTCAGCTTTGGCGAGAATAATGGAAGCATTTGCACTAAGGCCGGCACGGATAAAAGTAGTATCGGCCTTATTTAAAGTTCCTTTTATCTCAAATTGAATTGCGCCATTCTCTTCCACTCCTTTTGGCGCGATATAATCCAGCACCGCATCAAAAGATTTATTTTCAATCGCCCCTACTGTTACTTCTAGCGGAAGGTTCTCTTTAATTTTTCCAACTTCACTTTCGTCTACTTTTCCTTCAAAGATCATTTCATTTACATCTGCCAGAGTCGCAATGGTGGTACCATCGTTAAAGTTATTACTTTCGATTACCTGATTCCCGGTTTTCACAGGAACGTCCAGCACCATACCTTCTACGGTAGATCTAATTAATGTATTTGCCGCACTTCCAATCCCGCTGGTAGTTCCGGTACGAACAATCTCATAATTTTGTTGCGCCGATTTAAAGTTTTGTTCGGCTCTTTTAAAGCTAACTTCTGCTGCGTCAAAGTCGTTGGCAGAGATCACTCCCTTATCATAAAGTTCTTTTTGTCTCTCAAAAACTTTTCTTTCATTTTCAAGATTTATCCTGGCAGTTGCCACGGCATCTTTTGCACTTTGTAGAGAAGAAACATTTGGAATCACCCTAATTTTAGCAATAAGATCTCCCGCTTTTATCTTATCTCCGGCTTCAATATATATTTCATCTATAATTCCTGAAATATTCGGTTTGATGAGTACTTCTTCCTTAGGAACGATTTTTCCCGTAGCGACTGTTTTTTTGATGATGGTTTGCTCGGTTGGCTCCTCTGTTTCATACACAACAGGATCTTCCTGATTTTTTTGATACAAATAATACAAAGCGCCCACAAAAGTCACGGCGATAAGCACTAAAATTCCGATGGTTACAAATTTTTTCATTTTTTGATTGTATTTCTATTTACTTTTTATTCAGTACGCAAAGCATCCACAGGTTTTACCTTGATAGCGTGCTGTGCAGGGATTAAGCCGGCCAATAAACCGGAAATTATTAAAATAGTTAATGCGATTATAACGACTCCCAGGTTCACGGAAGGATTCAGGAACATCATTTCTGAAGTGTCCATACTATCGAGTTGTAGATTAACAAGCCAGATCACACCAGTAGCCAAAATAATTCCAGACATTCCTGAAATAATTGTTAAGAATATTGATTCCATAAGGATTTGGCCTCTTATAGACCATGGAGTAGCGCCCAATGCCCGGCGAACACCAATTTCATTAGTTCTTTCTTTCACCACGATGAGCATAATATTACTTATCCCGATAATTCCTGAAAGCAATACCAGCACGCCCACGAAATAAGCAACGGCTTTGAGTGCAACAAAAAGTCCGTTTACCTTGCTGAATTCCTGATACAGATCAAAATTTCCCACGGCCCTGTCATCATCGGGATGTATGCTATGACGGTTTTTAACGATCTCTATAATTTTATCTTTTAGATTGGTAATGGAAGATCCGTCTTTCGCGGTAATCGCCATCCAGCCTACATCATTTCCACGGTTAAAGGCCTGGGAAAATGTGGTAAAGGGAACATAGATCTGTTTCTGTCCCTCTTCGGCATCACCTCCATTACTTTTTTTCTTATAGGTTCCAATCACCATAAAATTAACCCCGCTTACCTTGATATAAGTTCCCAAAGGATCTTCACCTTTATCATATAATGCCGACTTCACGCCTTCTCCTATAATGGCTACTTTACGTTTTCCGTTGATATCTGAATAATTCAAAAACCTTCCTGAGGTTATATCCATGGTTTCCTGCTGAATGATCTCAGGATAATCCCCATATACGTTGAAAGCTCCTGTGTTTAATCCTCTCACCACATTATTTTCACCTCCAAAACCACCTAACTGGTTCCTTGGTGAAACGAATCTTAAACCCGGCACCTGATTTTTTATAGCTGCCACATCTTCGACTTCAAAATTATAGCGGCGGCCTTTAGGCAATCCTTTATATGGCTTTGAAGCTACCTGTGTCCACATAAACATAGTATTGGTGGCAATGCCACTAAATCCCTGTTTTACCCCATTTTCAAGTCCTTTACCGGCGGCTAATAGAATTACAAGAATGAATATTCCCCATAACACTCCGAATGCCGTAAGAATGGTTCTAAACCAATTTGCGGTTAAAGCTTCTAATATTTCTTCCCAACGATCCCTGCTAAACATATTATTCGTCTCTTAAAGCAATTATTGGTTTAATCCTCGCAGCTCTCCAGGCAGGAAAAAACCCTGCTAAGGCACCGGCTATCACCAGTATTAAAACGGTATTGATCGCTACGGTAAAGTTTACGGTTGGATTGTAGATATATTGAGTCTCTATTAATGGCCCCACAAATTCAAGAAGTGCAAGACTGAAAATGAGACCTAAAAAGCCTGCAATGGCTGTCACGAAAATAGATTCGTGAAGAATCATTGCGATGATAGATAAGGGCTGAGCGCCCAAAGCCTTTCTTACCCCAATTTCCCTGGTTCTTTCCTTAACAATGATCAGCATGATATTGCTAACTCCAACTACACCTGCTATTATCGTACAGATCCCCACTCCCCAAAAAAAATGTTTTATC
Organism: Christiangramia sp.; assembly: GCF_029937855.1. GTDB lineage: Bacteria > Bacteroidota > Bacteroidia > Flavobacteriales > Flavobacteriaceae > Christiangramia. The sequence goes on along the minus strand of NZ_JAPYPC010000023.1, from coordinate 28,314 downwards.
ATATCCATCAGTGTAAAGAACCTCTTTGCGTTTTCCAGGGTATTATTTATATTAATTGCACGGGTATCATCTGGAGCAACGGTATGACGTTCCCTAAGAAGCCCATTCAGATCTTCAGAAAAAGCTGTGGATGCAGCTACTGCTTTATCAAAATTCTCTTCAGGCTTCAGGGTTAGATAAAGTCTACCAATATTGTTAGAACCTCCAAAAGCTTTTTGGGCTGTGGTAATAGGGATCACTACCCTGGCTTCTTCCCTTTCGCCCCCGGGATCTGTAAATACGCCGACTACTTTAAAATTTATACCGGCAAGCTCTACATATTTTCCAATGGGATCCTCCTGCTTAAAAAGATCATTTCTCACCTGGTTACCTATAACTATAGATTTTTCAGTATTCTGAACATCATTGATATTAATAAATCTTCCGGTGGTAAGGCTCATATTTTCCAAATACTGATAATCGGGAAAAACACCATCCATCCTGTAACCTCCGGATTCCTTTCCGTAGGAAACTACATTGCTCCAGACCTGATAGGTAGAAGAAGTTTTATCTAACTTATCACTATACTCCAGTAGGATCCGGTTATAATCTTCATTTTTAAACTGAATCCTTCTTCCCGGGTTCAAACCTTTATATTCTTTTGAAGTAACGCCGGGCCATACAAAAATAAGGTTAGAGGCATCCTGTTCAAATTCACGGGCAATACCATTGCGCATTCCTTCTCCTATCCCAAGTAAGATTACAAGGATAAAGATTCCTGAAGCAACGGAAAGGCCGGTAAGGAAAGTTCGTAATTTATTTTTACGGATGGTTTCAAAAATTTCGTCCCATCGATCTATATCAAACATTTTCGAGGGCTCTTACTTGTGAAACTACTGTATCTTCTATAATAACACCGTCTTTAAGATTTACGATCCTTTTGGTCATCTGAGCAATGTCATGTTCGTGAGTAACCACAAGAATGGTTCTACCCTCATCATTAATTTCCTGAATAAGATTCATCACCTCATAAGAAGTTTTGGTATCGAGCGCTCCCGTAGGTTCATCAGCCAGTAATACTTTAGGATCGCTGGCAAGCGCCCTGGCTATAGCTACCCTTTGTTTTTGCCCTCCGGAAAGCTCATTTGGTAAATGCCCTGCCCAATCTGCAAGTCCTACTTTTTCCAGATAACTGTTAGCCCTGTCCATTCTTTCCCCACGTGGCAATCCCTGATAATATAAAGGCAAGGCTACATTATCTAATGCCGACTTATAAGAAATAAGATTGAATGACTGGAAGATAAATCCCAGAAATTTATTACGGTATTTCGCCGCTCTTTTTTCGTTAAGATTCTTGATAGGAACCCCATCCAGCATATAAGATCCTTCATCTGCCTCATCCAGCATTCCAAGGATATTGAGGAGGGTAGATTTTCCAGAACCGGAAGATCCCATTATAGAGACAAGCTCGCCTTCTTTGATATCTAAATTAATTCCCTTAAGAACATGAAGGGAATTAGCACCCATTTTATAGGATTTATGAAGATTGGATATTTCTATCATGATTGATGGTTATTAAAAAAGGAAATGACTCCTTACTTAATAAGACTATCAAAAAAATAAAATGTTACAATTTCAACTTAAAAACATACTAAACTTAAGTTGAACTTAGAAAAGAATCAGGCTTCAGAAGAAGCTTTGCGCTTATTTTTTCTTGACCTGTAAATAAAATAACCCACTCCCCCAATTAATAAATAAGGGAAAATCATGAGATAAAGAATGCCGTCATTAATACCTTTGGCCGTACTTTGATCTGCTTCACTTTCTAAAACAGCTCTACACATGGAACATTGAGCTTCTGCGAGTTCAGGAACCAAAAGAAGGCTTAAAAATAATAGTAAGGTATATTTTAAATGCTTCATCGTCATGTTCATTTATCTCCTGAAAGTTAAAAAATTCCGTCCGAAATTAATAATAAGGCATCATAAATAAAAAAACAAGTACGCCAGTTACGGCCACGTATAACCATATTGGAAAAGTCCAACGGGCTACTTTAGAGTGTTTATCGTACTGCCCGCTCAAACCTCTGTACATTGTAAATAATACCAACGGAACAATAATTGCTGAAAGTACAATATGGGTGATAAGTATAAAGAAATATATATACCTTACAACCCCTTCCCCGCCATAAGGAACAGGTTCGTTGCTAATTTTTGAAAGCACATAACTGAGTAAGAATATAACCGAAAGCCCGAAAGCGGCGATCATAGTATTTCTATGCAACAGATACTTCTCTGCTTTCATAAAAAAGAAACCAATAATTAATAAGATCGCTGTCAGGAAATTTAAGACTCCATGAAATAGCGGAAAGGTAATGGTATCAGCCCCAAAAATATTATAACGTTCAGGCAATAACATTAAAACCAACACGATCACAGGAACTACTATAGAAAGTGCAATAATTACAGGAACTGCTAACTTATCTGATTCTTTTAGGGTCGTTTTCAAAGTAATTTTTTTATATCTTCAATTAACATCTCGATTTGAGGGGCTTCTTCTCCCCGGGCCACAGATTTATTTCGTTCTACAGAACCTCTATAATAGATCAGCGGGTTCCCAAACTCATCTTTCCTGGATCTAATATAGCCGTCCTGGTCTACCAGCGCAAACATTCCCTGATGGGCAAAGCCTCCAGCCGCCTGTGCATCTTCTCCGGCATATAATCCAAAGCCTTTATTGGCCAATTCATAGATTTTTTGTCGGTCACCCGTCATAAGATTCCAGTGAGGATGATCTATACCGTAGTTTTCAGCATATTCTGCAAGAACTTCAGGCGTATCATGTCCCGGGTCTATAGTAAATGATGCTATTCCAAAATCGCCGGTATCTTCAAATTCATCCTGGATCTCTACCAGATTCCTGTTCATAATAGGACAAATGGTTGGGCAGGTAGTAAAGAAAAATTCCACTAAATATACCTTCCCGCTATAATCTTTATTGGAAATCGTATCTCCGTCCTGATTGATAAACTGAAAATTCGGAGCTTTCTTTTTCTCCCCATCAATTTCAATATATGATAATGGTTCACCAGAATCTTTAGTCACATTCTCTCTTTGCCTGTTTAACCGATCTGATGAAACAACTTCATCGTTAGTGATCCTGTCTATAATTTTCGGAATAAAGATGATGCCAAAGACAAGTATAACGAGTGAAATTCCTATATATGAGTAATTCTTCATCTTAATTATTTTCTTCAGGATTATTCCTTTTCAAAGCAAGCCGATATTCTGCCAATATCACCTTTACGTCATCATTCATTTTGTTATTCAGTTCAGCTACATCCCTGGAATCATATCCATATATTTTTTCATGATCCTTATCATCATCCCTTCCGCGCAGATTTCCTTTTTTATCTACTATAAAAACATAAGGACTATAAGTATCGGCATCTAACTTATGTGGAGTTTCAAAACTTTTAAATACTTCGGAAATTTTTTCAGGAGTAGCATAAGCGATTTTCCATTTAGAAGACTCTGTGATCTTTTTAAAGCTCTCCACAAATTCACTGGTTTCTTTCCTGGATTCTTCAGGAAGGATAATCACAAACTGAAAATCATCAAAATCATAATATTTTTCGAGTATCTTTTTATCCAGATTAAAGGTATTGCCCTTAATTTTTTCAAGGTCTGATCCAAAAAAGGCGACTACGCTTATATGCTCCTGAAATCTTATCTTTTCACCTGAATTCGTGGAAAATTGCGAAATATCCTGAACATTTTCAGTTAATACGGGAAGTCGTGCAAAATTGTTCTTTCCGGAGGCGAAAAACAAATAGGCAGTAATAGGAAGGGCAAATAAAATTCCAAGTACCAGAAACTTTTTCATAAGCTGAAAATCCAGTTTTAATACGGGCCACAAAAATAAAAAGACGGTTTCATAAAACCGCCTTTTCCTATACATTTAACTTTTATTAGAAGTCCCAGGCAACATACCCGCTCTTATAAACATCGTAAATATACCCGCCTTCAGTAAGCAAAATGAAGACCAGGTAAATAATTAGGAATATTGCGGTCCAGACCACAGCTCTACGCAATCCCTTGGTCTCATGTTCAAGGTGCATAAAAGCCCAGGCGATATAATAAGCTTTATAGACGGTTAAAATAATAAATATCCAGTTAAGCAATCTCATGCCCACCAGGAAAGTATCCGTTAAAAATTCAGGTTTTATAATCCCCAGAATAACCTCTACAATGGTTACTACGGAAAGTATTGCGAAAACTATCCAGATCCTTCTGGTTGCCGATTCGTGATGTTGTGTAGTATCGTGAGCCATAATTTTTTAATTTCTGAATTAAACCAGGTAAAAGAAGGTAAATACAAATACCCAAACAAGGTCTACAAAGTGCCAGTAGAGTCCAACTTTCTCTACCATTTCATAATTTCCCCTTCTCTCATAGGTTCCTATAACCACATTAAAGAAAATAATGATGTTTATTATTACACCCGAAAGAACGTGAAATCCGTGAAATCCGGTAATAAAGAAAAAGAAATCTGCAAATAAAGGCACCCCATATTCATTTTGAACCAGATTAGCCCCTTCTACGGTTCCTATCGCTTCATTATTAAGCTTCATTAAGGATTCTTCACGAGAAAGAACAGTTTTTTCACCGTCTTCGGTAAGGGTTTGGGTTCTTATTAAAACATCCTCATTTTGGATGAACCCTGCTTTTACCTCTTCGAGGCTATAAGTTGGCAGATCCCTTCCGGCATCAAACCAAACCCCGTTATTTCTTTCATGCTCTATACGATCTCCCTGGATTGGGACAGCAATCTCAGATAATTTCACCCTATGTCCTTCACCATCCACAAATTGAAGAATATTTCCTCCTTCTGTAGTTACCGCGCCGTATTCACCACTTATAAAGTTTTTCCACTCCCAGGCTTGAGAACCCACGAAAATTAAACCCCCAATAATGGTAAGGAACATGTAGATCGTTACTTTTCCCTTTTTCATATGATGGCCTGCGTCCACAGCCAATACCATAGTTACAGATGAAAAAATAAGGATAAAGGTCATCAGGGCCACATAATACATAGGAGCATCTACTCCATGTAAAAATGGGAAGTGATTAAACACCTCATCTGCGATGGGCCATGAATCGATAAATTTAAATCTTGAAAATCCGTAAGCGGCAAGGAATCCTGAGAATGTCAAAGCATCAGAAAGGATGAAGAACCACATCATCATCTTTCCGTAACTTGATTTTAGTGGCTGATTACCACCACCCCAGGTTTTGCCTTCTGTGCCTGTTCTAACGACAGTCGCGTCCATAGAAGTAGTTTAATGTTAAAGGATGCGCAAAAATACGCAATTTTATTATCTAAAGAAATATAAAAAGAAAATCAGGTATAACCACAATAGGTCCACAAAGTGCCAGAAAGTCGCACCAAGCTCAAATCCAAGCATTTGCCCTGCCTTATACTCTTGTTTAAAATGGTTATAAATTAACACTAAAAGCACTATGATTCCTATAGCAAGATGGGCAAGGTGAGCCAATACCAGCACATAAATAAAAGAAGTAGTGATCGTACTTTCACTACCCGTGAAATAATAACCTTCCTGAATGATCTCTGAAAAACTATAAAATTGAAATACTACAAAAAGTATTGCAAGGATCAGGGTACCGATAAGGAAAGCACTTGCGTTTTTCCTATTGCCAGATATTATCATCCTTTTACTTAGAATTAAGGTCAGGCTGCTCCCCATAATCACCAGCGTACTCCATAAAAAGGAAATGGGCAATTCAAAATCGCTAAGCCAATCTGGCCTGTTTTTACTTACCACATAGGCACTGGTAAGACCTGCAAAGGTCATGACCATACTAATTATCCCAAACCAGAGCATCATCTTTTTCGCCCGGCCATGTTTCTTTTTTTCAGATCCCTGAGTTAAATCCATTGTCTAATAAATTTATCCAATACGTATACTATTTGTAGAAGTGTGATATAAGAAACACTTGCAAACATTAATTTTTTTGCTGCTTCTGCAGTTTTTTCTTTAAAAAGCCTGACGGCATAATACAACATTCCCAGTCCCAGAATCAGAATAATTATCCCTGAAACAGGAGTGAGAAAAAGTTTCCCCGTAACCCCAAAAACCGGAATTAGCGATACCATGATCGTCCAGCAGGTATATAAAATAATCTGTATCGCAGTTCCACGATCCCGTTTTCCCGTAGGGAGCATAAAAAACCCACCTTTTTTATAATCATCAAACAACCACCAGCCAATTGCCCAAAAATGCGGGAATTGCCAAAAGAACTGGATCATAAATAAAGTTCCGGGTTCAATACTAAAACTTCCTGAAGCAGCTACCCAGCCCAGCATAAATGGAATTGCTCCCGGAAATGCACCCACAAATACAGATAAAGGGGTTTTAGTTTTAAGGGGAGTATAAATACTTACATATAAAAAAATACTAATCGCCCCAAACATGGCAGTTTTAGGATTGATAATATATAGAACGATTAAACCTAAAACAGTAAAAACACTGGCAATGCTAAACGCAACAGGAACAGTCATTCTACCGGCAGGCAGAGGTCTATTCTTAGTGCGATCCATCAACGCGTCCAGATTCCGCTCAATGATCTGGTTATAGGCATTAGAAGCTCCTACCATTAAATAACCACCAATGGCAAGCAAAGTAACCACCACGAAATCTATATTATCTGCTCCTAAAAAATACCCCGCAACCGATGAAAAGACGACGCTTATAGCCAATCGCATCTTGGTTATTTCCTTAAAATCTGAAAGAAGGGAAGCGCTGGGATTATGTACGCGAGTGTTGCTCAAAAAAGCTTTTTTTTAACTGGCGCAAAGATACTCCTTAATTAGGTTTTGGCAAGGAAGGCAATATGTTAATTTTTAGTAGTGAAAAACGCTAATAATCAAAATACCAGTTAAAAATATCGGTTCTTAATCCAAAATTTATCCAGGTAGTTGAATTTTCAAAATTTGCCGGAGTATTCGCCTGGGGATTAAAATCGCGATATATAAAACTGGCAAATAACTTTAAATTAGTAGTTGGATTAACAATATAGCCCGCTTCTAATTCTGAATAAAACGAATTGGTGGTATTTCCCTGGCCTATTTCCACACCTGTATCAAAAGGACGGTTTTCTTCGGTTCTATATATATCCTGGCCGTAATAGGCGCCTTGATCTGAAAAATCAAAACCACGTTTTCCGTAGATCAATTTAGCGGAGCCAAAGTACCGGTCTTTTCTATATCTAGCAATCCCTATAAACTCTCTAAAGTTTGCTCCCCAAAGATGTGCCATAGATTGATTATTATGACCGTAATTCAGCGTAATAGAATTATGAGAATAGGTATATGGCCTCACTTGATTATATTCTGCCTGTAGATAAAAATTCTCCACATCAAAAGCATTGAAATATTTAAATCCTGCCTGGAAACCTAATTTGTTCTTCCAACTACCTTCACCCCCAAAAACGTCAGTAGAAGAGAATTCATCTATCAGCCATTGCCAATAAGCATACATTTGATTGGAAATTTTATATTTACCGGTTAGCCCAATTATGGCATTACCACCATCGGCTCCCGTGGCAAATTCTATAGCACGATAAAAAATCACAGGATTGAGATAATTAAGGTCAAACCCCCGGTCATTATCATTCTCCCACATTACCGATTCAAAAAATCCAAGATTAAGCCGTTTACTGATATTCAAACTCAGATAATGGTTTGCGATATATTTTGTTCTGAAAGATCCACTATTGGTGACTGCCGGTCTTACATCCCTTAAAGACATCCAGGTATTGGTATATTTTATCTTCCAGAATTTTGTATTCAATTTCAAATATGGGTAAGGCGAAGGATTATCACTTAAAAGCAAAGACCGGTAACCGTCTCCAATAAAATTATTCCCATGTCCAAACTGAATATTAATGAATTCTGAAGGAGTAAAAGAGAGATAACCTTCAGCTACAGGATAATCGTAACCATCATCCATAAAGGTTTTGGCAATACCTCTTCCCGGAATAATAGCCGGATCTCCTCCCGCAGGCCTTAGAGATTCAGCAAACCTGTTATAATATTCAGCAAACCTACCCTGGCTCTCGTAGATCACCGAGTAAAAATTAAAATTTTTACCAAGCCCCCCCTGCACAATAAATTCACGCCCATTATTATAGGTAAACTCGTGATCTTTCTGGTCAAAATCCTTTCCTATTTGTAAATCGAAACCCGGATCCAGGGTAAACCAATACTTATCGGTTTCAAATCTAATTAAATGCTCATTCCATAATTTTCTTCCGGCGAGTGTATTTCTATCCTGAAGCAATTCCCGGCGATTTTCTTTAAAATTATAATATGGGCTCACCTCTGCAAACATTAAAGGCTTTGAAGCCGAATGCGTATTCGTTCCTATTTGATTAAATTCAGCATCGAACCTGCTGTAAAACTCATGGGAAAGTGGAATGTTTATCTGGCTGGTATAGCGTGGATTTGTAAATTCATCTGATTTTATTTTTTCATATTCTGAAAGAGCATTCGGCTCAGGCTCAATTTCTATCTCTTCACGTAATTCGATTTCATCTTCCTGCTCTACGGGTTGAACCCTCACATTATTTTGAAGCGGAATTCTAAGCGGCATTTTAAATTGCATATGAATTGGACGCCCGTTATAAGTAGCCGGTTTTATTTTTGGAAGGGATTCAAAAACACGTTCAGTCTCCTCTTTTAGCTCATCATAGGCTGCATCGAGATAGATCAACTGGAATTCCCCCGATTCGTCAACTTCAAATATGATAGTAAGCTGCCCCTTATAAGATTCGGTTTGAACTATTTCAGGAATTTTAAAATTTGAAATGATGTATGCGATAAGAGTTTGATTAAAACATCTCGCCTGGCTGGCATAATCCACATTCTTACATTCGTCAAATTCGGGATATACTTCAGATGACAGGTTGACATCCTGTGCAGTGAGTTGAAAACTAAAAATTATAAAAGCAAGAAGTAAGCTATACTTCATAGGTTTGGAGCCTGTTGTTATTGTTTTACGGGTGTAATATACATTTTTTCCAAAAGGGAAATTACATAAAATAAAAAATCCCGACGAATGCCGGGATTTTCAAATTTATATAGAGAATAATTTAATCCTGTACTTTAAACGCAATTGGAAGTGAATACATTACCCCAACCGGCTTACCACGCTGCTTACCTGGTTTCATCTTAGGCAAACTATTAATTACTCTTGCAGCTTCCTGCTCAAGTCTTGGGTGTGGAGCACGAGCTCTAACCTGACCTATATTTCCTTTTTCATCAATTCTAAACTGAACGATCACACGATTGATACCGCTTAATCCAAGTTCAGCCCCAAGATCTGTATCGAACTCTTTGTTCACATACCTACTGATCTTTTCACTCATACATTTCTTACGCTCGTTGTTATTACTTAAGTTTTCACAACCAGGGAAGATTGGCACATCTTCAATAACAGCGAAAGGAACATCTTCTACCTCCTCTTCTACAGGAGCCTCAACAACTTCTTCTACCTCAACAATCTCATCAAGATTTGTTTCTGTAGATTCAATTTCATCTTCCTCTACATCCTCTTCATCTTCCACAACTTCAATAATTTCTGGTGCCGGAGGTGGTGGTGGAGGTGGTGGAGGCGTATTCTGCATTTCAGTAATTGGTACATCCTCTTCATCAAGGGCGTCCATATTTACCTGTCCTATATCTATATTTTCAGGGTCATAAGTTTTCCACTCAATCGCCCTCCAGGTTATAAATAGAACTAAAATTAGACCAAGTTGCAGAAACAAGGTTCTGTTTCTGTTCAAGTTAGCCTTTGGATTTTTCTTAGGTTCCATAATGCGTTATATTATTAAGGGTTGCTAAAATAAAGATTTTTTCTAAAAAACTAAATTTATCTGGAATAATAAGTCAATAAAACTACAGTAAATTTACGAAACATTCATTATCAGTGTTGAACTTTAAACCGAATTGGGATGGTATACGAAACTGATACAGCCTTACCCCGCTGACGACCAGGCTCCATTAGAGGTAATTTTCCAATAACTCTCCTGGCTTCTTCCTCAAGTTTTGGATGTGGTGCCCTGGTCTGGATTTGTTCTACCAAACCATTTTTATTTACTACAAACATTACCAACACAAGATTCGTTCCAGTAAGTCCAAGTTCAGCACCTAATCCAGTATTAAATTCCTTATTTACAAAACTGCTGATTTTAGTGCTCATACATTTTTTCCGGTCATCGTTACCGGTGAGATATTCACAGCCAGGGAAAATGGGTACATTTTCTATAAAATCGTACGGCACCTTGATATCTTCTTCAATATCTTCCGGTTCTTCAATATCTGAAGGCTCAGGGATATCTTCCAAATCCAACTCGGTAGGTTGTACCGGGTCTTCTTCTACATCTAAATCATCTGGAATTTCCTCTATAACATCCACTATTGTTTTAGGAGGCGGTGGTGGAGTTTGTTCCGGCTTGACCACAACAGGCGGGGTTTCTTCTTCAATATGATCGATGCTTACAATTGAATCATCTGGGGGCTTAGGATCATAAGTCTTCCACTGGAAGGCCTGAAGCGCTAAAAAAAGCACTAATATGAATCCTATTTGAAGGAACAGGACCCATCTCCGACGAAGATCGGCTTTTGGGTTTTTCTTGGGTTTCATCTGAAATAATTTTAATTATTAATCTCTCAGATATAATTCGCCAGGAATTGTTCCTTCGGTTGGAACAATTTTATGGCTCATTTCATAAAAAGATCAGTTAATAAGGCTAATAATTTAGCTGGGCAACTTTATGTTTTATCTTTTTCATTGTCGGCGCCATGACCATGAAAAACAAAACAGCAAGTACTACACCAGTAGAATTTGCCAGGACATCCCACCAATCGGGTGTCCTGTAACTGGTTAGGGTTCCCTGTAAAACCTCAATTAACATACCAAATATAAAAGAAGCGAATGCCACCCATAATAAATTAGAGGTATATCGCTTAAAATGGGTGTTTTTAAATAAAAAATATAGCTTCCACAAGAAAGCTAAAAACAAATATGCCCCGGCATGGAGCATTTTGTCTGTTGGATTAAAACCGCCCACACTTACCTTAAAATCCATTACTATCAAAGAGAAATAAGCAATGGCGCTGGTATAGATGAGCGCGGCAAATAAAATTATCTTAGCTACCAATTACTTCCTTATATTCATCTGCAGATAAAAGATCTTCCAATTCTGAAGTATCAGAAAGTTTAATTTTGATCATCCATCCTTCCCCATACGGATCTTCGTTTACTTTTTCAGGTTCGTCCTCAAGACTATCATTAAATTCTATAATTTCCCCTGAAACAGGCATATAAAGATCTGATACCGTTTTTACTGCTTCAACGGTTCCAAAAACTTCCTCCTTTTCAAGAGTTTCATCAAGAGTTTCTACCTCAACATATACGATATCTCCAAGTTCTCCCTGGGCAAAATCTGTAACGCCAATAGTTGCGGTATCGCCTTCAACCTTAACCCACTCGTGGTCTTTAGTGTATTTTAATTCTTGTGGAATATTCATAATATAGTTTTATAAGAGCGCAAAGTTAGCTTTTTAGGCGAATTGTTCAAATATGGCTTCGTTAATTTCCGAAATTATATATAAGGGTAATCCCAGACCTGATTGTGGTTTGAGGAAAAGCCGTGGAAACTGCATATTCTGAAAATGTATGATCGTAATAAAATCTTGCGGTTAGATTCCTGGTAAACGCATAATCTGTTTTGAAATTGATAGACCAGATATCCTGGCCAGAGATGGTTTGGGCATTCGCAAGATCAAGATACCTAACTATGGTTCGGTTCTTTCTATAAGATACATCTGCCCTGAAATTAAGATCACTGCTCAGCACCCTTCTCCTACCACCAAGTGCCGTAGCGATCTTAAGGTCCTTTATTCGGTATCCCAATCCAAGGGTGTATTCATTTCCGCTGTATTCGGTTAAAAGATTATTATCAAAACTAAAAGCCAGGGATCGGTCTTTCTCCAGTTCAGCAAGGATCTGTATATTGCCTTTGGTTTCAAAATCTATCCTGGCGAGTGGCGTGAAAAGCTCGGTTAATACAAGATTAGAAAAAAGTATGGGATTCTTAAAATCCCCATTCTGGTTAACTTCCTCGGGATTGGCTGGATCATAATCCAGGTTCGTCTGAAACTGGTTCAGCGTATAATCTGCCCTGTACCCATGATTCAGGGAAAACCTTCTGAATTTATCCCTAAACCACTCAAGCCTCATTAATCCAGTATACTTTAAATTCCAGTTAGGCATGGGAAAATCCCTGAAGGCTCCTAGCTTTACATTACCTGCATCCTTTCCGGAATAAGCTGCTATAAATGCAGGCAGCAACACGGCCTGATTTGTTTTGCCTATCCCAACCGGGAAACCTTCTTCATCAACATCATTGGGATTAAGCCCACGCTGTTGTGCCAGCCTTCTTGCTACTTCCAGTCTGTTTTGTCTGAAAGTTTCAAATATCTGCGAACTTGTTTCCGTAGAATTATTGAAAGCTGTTTGAATCAGAATGGTTGAAATATTCAAATTTCCATAGGTATAGGGCGTAAGTGACTGGTATTCCAGTGAATTTGGATCTACTTTATAATTTTCAGAATAATTCTCTGAAAAATTCTTTCTTCCGGTAAGTTCTATCGTAAGATCTGGTAAAAAACTTAAACCTGCCTGGTAGTCTAACTGCTCATTCTTTAATGCTGTGTATTGCTGATTGAAATTCTGGAACAAAGTTAGCCATCCTCTCTCTGCAGCCAGATATCTTATATCGTTCTGGGAGCCGAACGTAAAGCCGGCAGTAGGCCTAAAAGTTCCCATAAAACCTATACTTTCAGTATATCCGGGAAGGAAAATTCCCCTGCTATTACGATAATTTACCTGAAATGTTTTTATACCCGTGGCTATGCTGATTAAAGTATTATAAGCTTTATTTCCCTTTGGTTGCGGTTTAATCTGTTCTTCTTCCTTCTCTTGCCCCGGAGGACCTAAAGTTGGCACCCCACGGCTTCTTTCCTGAATGCTTTTTCCCGCACCTGCCGGTTTCTTTTCAACCAGGCCTACATAATTATAAAGATCCTGCATATTTAAATTAGCATTGATCTGGTGCGTATTGGAGTTCTGCACACTGTTCCCAATATTTGGAATACCTTCTAACTGCTGATAAATTCTGGATCCTCGTTGCCACTGGAAGTCCCCGGTATAAGAATAGGTTGCTTTAATAAATCGTAATACCGGAATTTTCTCCAGAGGCAGCTGATAGTTTACCTGTAAGGTTTGATAATGCAAATTAGGCTCTCCGATATTGAAGAAATCATCCCACAAACCAATATTGTCATCTGCAAAACCTTCTTCATCTATGTAATTTCTAATAATTCGGTTATTACTGGCATTGAATGCAAAACTCAAGGACCTGGTAAGATTATAATTTACACCGTACTGCCAGTCGAATAGATAATTTCGTTGATAGAGGGTTGGAATATTGATATCTTCCTCACTTAATTCCAGGGATCTAAATCTTTGTTCATTATACTGCCTGAAGATGTTGGAACTGGCGTTAATATTTGAAGGAAGATAATTGATATTGAAATCCCTGAAAAGTGCGAAATATTCACTACTATCCAGAACTGCGATATTTTTTAATGGTTCTAACGTTTTCTCGGGAAAATTAAATTCATAAGTTCCACCAACCCGCACACTCTGATCCAGGCTTTCTTCTATTTCAAAATCGCGATGGTTTACCTGATTATAAGAAGTGGAGAATACAAAATTCTCAATATCGTAAGGCATAGGCGTTTTCTCTCCCATTCTTTCCTTACGCAATCCAATCACATTGATGCTCTCCCTTTTGGTATAAGACTGTGATTGTTTTTCCACGCGATCCCTTTCTTCTGGATCCTGAATATTTTCTAACCTGGTGTCAAGTTCAACATCAAGAAATTCCTGATCATATTTGGGAGTGACCAACTCCTCGCCCCTACTATAATTCACAGGTACTTTTATACCCCATTTCTTCGGAAGCAGTTGCCCCATATTCACATTGGTCACAAAATCATATTGTTTAAGGTCTTCCCTGCTTCGCTGATTTGGCCCCTGCTCTATACTTCCAAATCCTACGGTACTTCTTCTTCCTGTAGCCGAAACATTGGCAAAATCGGCCAGATTACTATCCATACTTACCACACCGGCCCAACCGCCCTCATTTTTTAGATCTGAAAGCCTTAGCTCATTAAACCATACTTCACCGCAAAGATCTGTAATGCCATCTACACTGGTCCCATTCTTCACCCCAACCATTAATAGCCTCACATTCCCAAAACTTGGATTACCCTTCACCCCTATTCTTAACCTGCCCATATCGTAAGGAGCTTCTGCATTTACAGGCTGCAATTCCTCTGTAAAGAAATTAAGATCTGTAGAAACCAGGGAAGGATCTCCCAATACTGCCGTTTTTATTTGCTGTAAAAGATCCAGTTCTAAATTCAGCCTGTTTACTTCCGGCCAAATTTCTTCAGGAGTCGTTGCTCCGAAAAGGGTTGGTGAAAGCGGAATTTCTATTTGATAAAAATTATCGGTAAAATCGATTCCCATTCTTACAAATGCCACTAACTGACCGTCTTTAAGCGGCTGCCTATTTAAGAGTGATTCGGCATGAAGAAACATTTCAAGATTCTTATACTGGCGCATATCAATCTGGAAATTCTTATAGACTGCCCTCGCATCCTGAGGCTGAAGCCCACAAGTTCTTAAAGATAGGGATTGCTCATTCTGCCTGATATTCGTGTTTGTTTGATACAATTCCTCTCTTTGAACTCCCGGCGGCAGTACGTAAGGAATAGGCTGCCTGTTTTCATTCTCTTCAATATTCACGGCATTTACCTCGAACAGGGTATTAGGATTTTCTATCTGACCCTGATCTTCAAATAAGCTTTGTGTATACCGCCTGTAATCTCCTCTTACAAGATCCATCGTCCCAAACCGAAGAAGCGTTTGTTCCTGAAAATCTGTAAGGAACATTCTTATAAACCTAATGGATCGAAAATCGGCAATCCCACCTATCGCATCAGTAGGTTCAAAAATTGGCACTTTAAACTGAAGCCAGCGTACCGGCAGCTCCTGCCCGTTTCTTAAGGTCGTGGTTAGTTCTTTTACATCTGAGATATACTGGTTATTATCTATATCCATCCCCTGGAAGAAAGGGATTTCATATTCAAAATAACTGTTGATCGTGTTCATGGTATTGTCACGATTTATATCTTCAGTAGTTGGTAAAGTGGTATTTCCCCGGTTAGTATCGGTTACCTGAGTAGGCGAATTACCTTCAGTTCCGTTATAATTTCGATACCTATCCAAAATACTTCCATCAACATTTAAAAAATATTGGTAATTATCGGCCGACGGATCTGGCAACCCGGCAAAATCTGAAAATTTCAGAGCTTCCTCTGCATCCCGAAGACCGTCGAAACCAGCATCCTGCATCGTTCTGGCTTCACCTTCCGTATCAAAAGCATAAACCAGGGAATTATCTGCAGGCACCACCCCAAAAGCAGTATTTATAACATTTGCCTCTTCTTCCCCTTCTGGCAGCCCGTTCTCATATTGCTTTCTACCATCCTTAAGCACATCTTCAGAAATATTTCCAAGATTGAATTTAATAGAACCCCCGGAGCTTCCAGCATTTTCGGGATAAATATATGGATCCATCACCCAGAATTGGATATACTCCACATTAGACTGTTCAAAATTGGTGGTATTGATAGGACGCATAATACCTCCAAAATTTCCTGCGGGATTAGGTAAAGTATTAGATCCTGAAGCAGCAGGATTGTAGTTATAAGGACCACGCTCTTTCGGATTATAAGCCACATCCATGGTATAAAGCACTTGTGGCTGACCCTGTACCACATCTACGTTGGGAAATATCTCGTTTATTGCCACTCTCCTTGCTTCATAGGTGGAAATATCTGAATCGCTCACACCCTCCGGTCTTCTATTACTGTAAAATACCGGATCTATAGTATACCAGGACATTTTCCCTCTTTTATAACCCACACTTAAATCACCGTTGGCTAATTCCCCTCCAAAACCAATAGGCACACTGGAAAGCTCCCAACTTAAAGGATTATTGATATCTATAGAAGTCTGAGCCGCTTCAAAATCATCTATATATGTAGTTGCTTTTCCATCGAAATCATTGGAAGCCGGAGATCCCGGGAGCAAATAAGCGAACTCCCCCCGAACCGAAACATTAGATTTCACATCGGTATCTATATTGGGTAATTTATTTACCAGCCTGGTTAGAAAAGGAACTTCGGTACTATAATTTAAATTTAGGCCCAAAATAGTATTATTAATAGGCTCATAACTATAATTAGCCTTTTGGGTTAGAGGTCGCTCTTTAAGGTTGATCAAAGTACCGCCAATAAGAAAATTCTCGTTAAACTGATGTTCTACATTTAAACCAGTAAAACGTTTTGTTTGCTGACCAAACAACGCATTATTCTCAGTATTTACCTGAATAGGAATATCAGAAGCCAGCAAGGCCTCGTCCAGGATCTGAACCCTTCCCAATTCATAGTTCACCACGTAATCCACTCCTTCCTGAAGTATCCTTCCTCCCGCAGTCACCGTTACAGATCCCGGCGGAAGATTGAAACCTATGGGAATTCCTTCAACCTCAGCAGATTTATATCGTCCCTTAAGCTGAAATTTATTCTTATCGGCCTCTTCCTGCTCTGCCTGAATTTTAGTGGTGCGATACATGGCCCTAAAAACATATCGCTGCTGATTCTCATTCCAGGTGTCGGGAATAGTATAGTCTTCAGGCCCGCTATTGGGGGTTTCATCAAGTTTTTCGAATAAATGGCTACCGAAAGGCTCCACTGTAGTGAAAATAATATTTCCATTCACCGGGTCTATGGTGATCTGCGGAACATAATCAAAAAAACCATCGCCCCCATTTATAGGATCGTTAATATTGTTCAGCTGGTCCAGCCTAAAAACCCGAAGCAGGGGAGTATCGGCAACATCTGCTGGCAAACTGGTGCCCTCCACCGGTTTTATATAGTTAAGTGGCTGTGGATCTGTATACAGAATATTCATCCTGAAATCCTGGCGCTCCAATTGATAGGCACCCAGACTGTAGATATTCTTCATCATCAAATCCCAGACCGGTTCGTTCACGTTGATAATAGTGCTTTTTAGCAATTTTACCACCAGATTCTGGCTAGCCCTGGAATTTGTTCCAGTTGTTGGGTCCTGACCGGTATCATCATTGTTAGCATTCACCCCGTCATTGGCAAATTCCCCCACCTGGTAAACCTCCCCATTAATCGTATACTGAAAAGCCACTCCAAGCACCTCATCATTACTCAAGCGCTGGTTTAATGAAATATATCCCAGCTGTGTATTTACGGCATATTCCGAAGGTTTTAATTGCCTGGCATTCTCCAGTTTGGCGTAATCTATCCCTTCTGAAACCGTTACGGGCCCAAAACCCTGATCTACCGTTGCAATATCACGAATAGCCGGTGTAAGTATAGATTGACCTGAACCTGTTATTCCAAACGGATTAAAATCGTTTACCGTATTATCTGGAAAAGCTCCGGGAGGCTGATTAAAGAAACCGCCGGGAGGAGTATCCAATCCTATATTTCCTGGCACATTTGTCTCTCCAAGATCCTGGACAGCAACGATATTTCGTGTATCCTGGATATTTTGAATATTATTTGTACGGTTAGTAACCCAAACCTGGATCCTTTTAATTTGAATATTGGTATTGATAAAAGGATAATTTTCCAGGGCTTCATCATACGTATCACGGAAATAATGCGCCAGGAAAAAATGCCTGTCCTGGTCGTAATCCAGGGCGAATCTTTCGAAATCCTCAACGGTGGCACCACCTTCTACATTTACGGTTCTTCTTTCCGACTTCTGTTCAGAAAATACACCGGTGATCCTCGTTTTACCAAACTGCAATTCGGTCTTAAAGCCAAAAAGGCTTTGTGCGCCCTGAATCAAAGCATTATTTAATGGCATGTTTACGTTACCCACTTCAATCTTCTGAATAATATCATCCTCATTGGGAGTATATTCCAGTTTAAGCTGGTTTTGAAAATCGAAAGTAGATTCAGTATCATAATTTGCGGTAACCTGAAGCCTTTCCCCTATCTGGCCCAACATACTCAGACTAATTCTCTGGTCAAAATCAAAGGAAAGATTTCGCCTGTTCCTGGGTGAAAATGCAGGATTATCCTGTTTTGTATATAAGAGGCCAAGATCCAGTTCAACCGATCCTTGTGGTACAATATTAATTTCAGATCCGCCAAAAATCGATTCAAAGAAGTTACTATTAACATAAAAGTCTGGTAAAAGGTCCCGCTGGATATCTTCAGAACCTTCTTTCCTCCCGGTGAGGGCATCATTCTTCAGCTTAAAATAATTACGCATTTCCTGCTGTAAGACAAGATCTTCAAACTCCTGTGGTGTTAAAACCAGCGGAAGTCCTAAATTGATTTCACCTAAACTTTCTTTGTAGAAATAACGGTTGAGTATAGGATCATATTCATATTTAGATTCTATACTTTCAGGGTTGGGAAGGTTTATCTCACCCAGTACATAACCGGTTGCAGTGGTATCCTGTGGCGTTTCCTGAGCTACAGCATCCACTGAAAATACCAGTAATATCAGGAAAATTAAGCGTACCGGTACAGATAACTTCGGGTAATAGTTCCTCAATTTACTTACAGCTTTTTTAGAGCCAGTTTTATAATAGATTCTACGGTAGATTCGGGATCTTCTTTGAGAATCTTTTCTACAACTTTACCAGCCTGGCGTCTGTTATAACCTAAGATCTCTAAAGCAGATAACGCTTCTTCTTTGTTAGTATTGTTTTGAGACACAAAAACTTCATCATCACCCAGCACTTTCAAGACCTTATCTTTAAGGTCTAAAATAACTCTTTGGGCGGTTTTTGCCCCAATTCCTTTTACACTTTGAATAGTTGCAACATCGCCAGAGGCAATTGCTTCGGATATTTCTCGTGGTTGGAGCGAAGATAACATTGTTCTGGCCGTATTGGTTCCAATTCCCGATACTGAAATTAATAGTCGAAATATTTCCCGTTCAGATTTTTCAGCAAAACCATAAAGGGTATGGGAATCTTCTTTTACCTGAAGATGGGTATATAAATTTACCGCTTCAGAATCTGGAATAAGGGAAAAGGTGTGGAGCGAAATATTTACAGAATATCCAATCCCGTTGCATTCTATAACAACATATGTAGGATTTTTTTCAATTAACTGCCCCTTTAAATGATGAATCATGAAAAAAACTTGTATTCAGTCTCAAATGTAGTAAAATAAACTAAAGGCAGGGATTTGGGTCCTGCCTTTTAATTTGAAGGGAATTATCTTACTTTTTTTGTTTCTTTTCTTTCTCCTGTGCATCTACCACTGCAACGGCTGCCATATTTACCATTTCTTCCACACTGGCTCCCAATTGTAAAATATGCACCGGTTTTTTCATTCCCATCATAATAGGACCAATAGAATCTACATTATTAAGCTCTTTAATAAGCTTATAGGTGCTGTTAGCCGAATCTAGATCGGGATAAATAAGCGTATTCACTTTTTTTCCAGCTAGTTTAGAAAAGGGAAATTTACTCTGAAGCATTTCTCTATTAAGAGCAAAATCTGTCTGCAGCTCTCCATCTACATTTAATTCCGGATGAAACCTATGTAAATAAGAAACTGCATCTTTCACTTTCTTCGCTCTTGCATCTTTTGAAGAACCAAAATTAGCATAGGAGATCATCGCGATCACCGGTTCCATACCAAATAACTGCACCGTACGTGCTGTCATCTGGGCAATCTTAGCCAAATCTTTTGCCGGCGGATCTATATTTATAGAGGTATCACTAATAAAAATAGGACCTCTGGAAGTATTCATCACATTGGTAGCCGCAACCCTGGAAACTCCTTTGGCCATCCCTATCAATTCAAGCATTGGCTTTACTACTGTTGGATAGGCTCGAGAATAACCTGAAAGCAACGCATCTGCGTCACCTTCGTTTACCATCATGGCAGCAAAATAATTACGTTCCCGCATCAATTTTTCTGCGTCGTATTTGGTCACTCCATTCCGATGCCTCGTCTGCCAGTATTGGTATGCATAATTCTTTCTATGCTCTTCTTCTTCATCAGATTTTGGATCTATAATGCTAACATTTTCTTCTTCAAAATCAATTTCAGCCATTAATTCCTTAATAACTTCACGTCTTCCTAAAAGAATTGGAATTCCAACACCTTCGTCTCTTACAATCTGAGCCGCTTTCAGCACATCTAAATGATCTGCTTCCGCAAAAACAATTCGTTTTGGATTGGTTTTAGCCCTATTTAACAGCAACCGGGTAATCTTATTTTCATTCCCCATTCGCTCCAGAAGCTCTTCTTCATATTTTTCCCAATCCTGGATACCCTGTCTCGCAACACCGCTCTCCATTGCTGCTTTAGCTACTGCGGGCGGCACTTTCGCAATTAATCTCGGATCAAATGGTTTTGGTATAATATAGTCAGCACCAAAATTTAAGCGAGTTTCTCCATAAGCGATATTTACCTGTTCCGGCACCGCTTCTTTGGCCAATTCTGCAAGCGCCTTTACCGCGGCCTTTTTCATTTCCTCGTTAATCTTTGTAGCCCTTACATCCAGGGCTCCTCTAAAAATAAAAGGAAAACCAAGTACGTTATTTACCTGGTTTGGATGATCACTACGACCGGTAGCCATAATAATATCTTTTCGGGTATCCATAGCCAACTGGTAATCTATCTCCGGATTAGGATTTGCCATGGCAAAAACGATAGGTCGTTTAGACATACTTTTCAACATTTCAGGAGAAACAATATTGGCAATAGATAAACCAACGAAAACATCAGCATTCTTCATCGCTTCATCCAGAGTATCAATCTTTCTGGCAGTAGCAAACTCTGCTTTCTCCTCGGAAAGGTTATTCCTGTCTTTTCTAATAACGCCTTTACTATCCAGCATTACAATATTTTCAGCTTTTGCACCAAAAGCTTTATATAGTTTTGTGCAAGAAACGGCGGCTGCTCCTGCGCCACTAATTACGATCTTAACCTTTTCAATCTTCTTTTTGGCCAGTTCCAGGGCATTTAGCAAAGCGGCTGCTGAAATGATCGCGGTTCCATGCTGATCGTCGTGCATTACCGGAATATCCAGCTCAGCTTTTAATCGCTGTTCTATTTCAAAAGCTTCAGGAGCTTTGATATCTTCAAGATTGATCCCTCCAAAAGTTGGAGCGATATTCTTGACGGTTTCAATAAATTTATCTACATCTTTGGTATCCACTTCAATATCAAAAACATCAATATCGGCGAAAATTTTAAACAGAAGACCTTTTCCTTCCATTACTGGTTTTGAAGCTTCGGGACCAATATCACCAAGCCCTAACACAGCGGTTCCGTTAGAAATCACCGCTACCAAATTACCTTTGGTAGTATATTTATAAGCATTCTCCTTATCCTTTTCTATCTCCAGACAGGGTTCAGCAACACCGGGGGAATATGCCAGGGAAAGATCCCTTTGGGTAGCATATTTTTTGGTTGGTACAACTTCAATTTTCCCGGGCTTCGGTTTTGCGTGATAAACCAGTGCCTCTCTTCTTTTTCTGGAAGTGTTACTCATAATTCAATTTTATTGGATAACAGACAAAGTTAACAAGGATACATGCTTAAATAAAATAATAAAGCTAAAAGCTTTACAGTATCGTAAAATTTACGATTCCACATAATTTCTTACTTTAGATCTTCAATTTAATTGAAATGAAGCAATTATTAGTAGCGGCATTCTTTTTATTGCCATCCACTTTCGTGTTATCTCAAAATTATAGTATTCAGGAGGTAGACCAGCCACCTAAAATTGAGAATGAATGTAAAGACAACAATTCTCCTAAATGTTTTGAAAGCTCTATTCTCAAATATGCAAACCAGAATATTAATATTATGAAATTAATAAACGGTGGGGAAGGAACTGCTTATGCCCAGTTTATTATTACCGCGGAAGGAGATATTACCAACATTAAAACAAGAGCAAATTCAAAACCGCTTGAAAAAGAAGCAAAGAGACTGGTTAAAAAGATTCGGATAAGTAAACCCGCTATTAAAGATGGAAAGAGTGTAGCTGTTATTTATACCTTGCCAGTGAAATTTCAGAAGAAAAATTTCGATAATTATGATGAATTTATCCACACTGAACTATCAAATAAAGATTTTGTCAACCTAAGCGATGTTACTATTCCGCCGGAAATTGAAAACTGTGATGCAGATAAGGAATGTCTTAAGACTCAATTTCGAATGGAAATTATCGGAAAATTGAAGCAACAGAATTTTGATACTAGCGAACTAAGCAAACTAAAATTAACTTTTGTCATTACCAAAGAATCCGAAATAGACAATATTGTGGTGATCGTTCCCAATAAGAAGCTGGAAATTGCGGTAAGATCTATCTTGAAAAATATTAAGGTAATAAAGCCTGCATTGAATAAAAATGAAGAAGCTGTTAGTGTAAGGATTAACTATCAATTTGAGAATATTTAATTTTTTTTCAAAAAACCAATATTTCTTTTTAAGCCTTCATACTTAGTTCGTTTCACGGCAGATTTTCGGAATATCTCATTGAAAGTTTCACGAGTGATCTCTTCCCAGTCTTTTTTCTCATTTTCCAAAAGATCGGGATGAGGATTGAAAAGCGGTTCATTATGCGGTTTTGAAAAACGGTTCCAGGGGCACACATCCTGGCAAACATCACAACCAAACATCCAGTCATCAAACTGGTTTTTCATTGATTCTGGCAACTCGTCTTTCAATTCAATCGTAAAATAAGAAATGCACTTACTGCCATCTACTTTGTAAGGCTCTACGATGGCATCGGTAGGACACGCATCAATACAGGCGGTACAGCTTCCGCAGTGATCGGTCACCGGGCTGTCATATTCCAGTTCCAGATCTACTATAAGCTCTGCGATAAAATAAAACGAACCCACCTGCTTGGTAAGCAAATTCGAATTTTTTCCAATCCAGCCGAGTCCGCTTTTAGCTGCCCAGGCCTTATCCAGCACCGGAGCTGAATCTACAAAAGCTCGACCATGAAAATCCCCAATTTCATCCTGGAGCGATGACAAAAGTTGCTTCAGTTTATCTTTAATTACAAAATGATAATCCCTTCCGTAAGCATATTTACTGATCTTATAGGAGTCTTTATTTTGAAAATCTGAAGGGAAATAATTCAGCAATAGAGAAATGACACTTTTTGAACCCGGAACCAGCCTGGTGGGATCAAGGCGCTTATCGAAATAATTCTCCATATAGCGCATTTCCCCATGCATATTTTTATCAAGCCAGTTCTCCAGTCTGGGCGCTTCTTCTTCCAAAAACTCAGCTTTGGAAATGCCACACGAAAGAAAGCCGAGGCGTTTGGCTTCGGCTTTTATAAGTTGTGTATGTTTTTCCTTTAAATTCATCTTACTGAAGCAAAGCTATTCATTATACTACAAATATCATTTTCAGAATAAAAATAATTCAGAATTAATCGCAGGGTTTAATATTCTGATTTATATGGAAGAAATTTTCGGGATCGTATTTTTTCTTGATCTGCCCAAGGCGTTTGAAATTAATACCATACGAATCTTTCACCCGTCCTTCTTCCTCTTCCATCATAAAATTCACATAAGCTCCTCCAGCAGCGTAAGGTTTTAAAGCATTATAATAATCTTTGCACCACGTGGTGATCCTTTCAGCATCTGATGCTTCAGGAGAAACACCCACAATTACCTGCGAATATCTTGCTTCCCGATTTATCCAGGCAGTATCTCCAGGAGAAATCTCATGCACCGCTCCATTGATTGGATATAAATGCGTGGTAGAATGCATCGTAGGAATTTTAGAACCGTATTCCATATTTACACTAATACTTTCATCGGTAAGTTCTTTAATTATATGAGCTTTCCAGTACCACTGCAGCCCGGAAGGATAAAGAGCATCGAACATACCATTTAGGACAGGCATGGGGATCTCGCTTACAAAATCCAGGATTGGAGGGCCAAACTTCCGTATTGGTTCAAAAACTTCTTCCGCTTTTTCCATAGGCCCGGTATAATTCCATACCACGCCGCAAACATTCTTATTTTGTAGCTCTTTCGGAAACGGATCTGCCGGAGGTACTATGAGAAACGCGAA
The DNA here is from genome assembly GCF_029937855.1 of Christiangramia sp. Lineage (GTDB taxonomy): Bacteria > Bacteroidota > Bacteroidia > Flavobacteriales > Flavobacteriaceae > Christiangramia. The sequence continues at coordinate 3,993 of NZ_JAPYPC010000023.1, read as the reverse complement.
AAAACCATAGAGATCATTAGAAGCTTTCTGCATGGTCTCATCATAAAATTTCATGACAGCTGCTGCATCTTCCAAAGGCCAGAACATAGGGCCGGCATATACATTTTTGATCTGAATCAGCTTAAAAGTAAAGGAGACTACTACTCCGAAATTACCACCTCCTCCACGCAGCGCCCAGAAAAGATCGGGATTTTCTTTTTCGCTTGCGGTAACCAGTTCTCCGGATGCCAGCACAACTTCAGCTTCCAAAAGATTATCAACGGTCAAACCGCCTTTCCGGCTTAAATATCCAATCCCGCCACCCAGAGTGATTCCACCAATGCCTGTAGAACCAATGATACCACTGGGCAATGCAAGGCCATGTTCGTGAGTAGCCCTGTCTATATCTGCCAGGGTATTTCCTGGAAATATAACCGCAGTACTTGTTTTAGGATCTATTTGAATGTCTTTCATTTCAGAAAGATCTATCACGAGTCCATCTTCACATAGGGCAAGCCCCGCTCCACTATGTCCTCCACTCCTTATGGAAGCTTCGAGTGCATTCTCACGTCCAAAATTCACTGCCTGAATAACATCTTCCTTATCCTTGCATTTCAGAATAATTCCCGGATGTTTATCGATCATCGCATTGTAAATCTTTCTGGCCTCATTATAATCCTTATCTTTTGGCATAATGATCCTGCCTTTAATCCGGCTTTTCAGTTCCTTAATTTTAGTTTCCATAATTGCGGAGATATTTAATTAGTTAATAAGTATATTCTGAAATAACACAGAATTATAGCAGGATCATTGCTTGTGAAAACTGACTTCTATCCAGCATTCAATGGAGAATGATGTTCGTGAACAATTTTCCATTCACCTTTTGTTTTGACAAATAGTAAAGAAGTTTGTTCTCTAATAACAACAAGATCTTCTCCAAACTTAAGATGAAAATTAGAGTGAAAGGTCATATTTGCCACATTACCAAAATATACAGCAATTTCCATGTCCTGTGCTTCAAGTTTTACTACCTCTGTGACAGAACCAAAAACCCCGCGTTCAAATTCTTCATTTGCTTCACTACCATTTCTTAGCTCTCCATTTTTAAATTCGGTAAACTTAGGGCTATACGCATGAAAAGAAATAAGCTCGTCAAGATCCCCCTCTTTGACACTTTGTACAATGGCTTCCCAGGTCTCCAGGACCTCTTGCTGTGCTTGCGGAAAAGTTTGGGAAGTTACTGAGGAACTTTTAGATGCAGATGAGGTCGTGAGTGAAGATGAACCTTGAGATACCAATTCTGATTCTATAAGATTGTCCTCATTATCTGAACAACCATAGAAAAAGAAAAAGGACGATAGAATTACTGTTAATACTAGTCTAGTTTTCATAATATTTATATTAAAGATTAGACAGGAACGCTTAACTCTTAAGCTGTGCTGTCTCCCACTATGAAAACAAAGTTAAATGCATGCTACTTTTGATTCCACCTCATTTAGCTCAATAAATACAAATTTTGGTTCAAAATTCCTGGAAGGCTAACTAATTACCTTTGATGGCATAATTCCAAAACGTTCCTGGAAACATTTTGAAAAATAGGAGGGATTATTGTAGCCTACTTCAAGGGCTATTTCAGAAATATTTAAATTTTCTTCCCTTATCAGAGAGAGAGCTCTGTGCATTTTTAAACATCGAATAAAGATGCCAGGTGAGCGCCCGGTAACCTTCATCACCTTCCGATATAATTGAGCCCGACTCACCCCAATTTCTGAACATAAAATACTTAAAGAAAAACCCTCATCTGAAAAATGTTTTTCTACCTGTCTAAAAAAATTCTGAACGAAATGCTGATCCCTTTCTGTTATAACCTTAACTTTTTTGCAGTCAGTACATAATTTATCAAAGAAACCTGTTTTTGTAAAAATACCCGGAACCAAAATTTCTCTATGATTTGCCATCAAGCTAAGGTATTTTGCATAGGCGACAGATTCAGAAAAAAGACCCTCTTCCATTGTTACCGGCGGGCCATAATTAATTCCCAGGCTGAATTCTAAATTCCATTCCGCCGCATCTACTTTGCTTGCAAATACCTCATGCAATTCCAGGGCACATTCCATTACTTCATCGGCTTTTTCAAAAACAGCTATGATGCCTTCTTCTCCTATATTTTCAAGCTTTTTACCGTTATTTTCTGAAATAATACTTGTTGCAATGCCCTGGGCAGTTATAGTCTCGGTAAGCCTCCTTGAAAATATAGGAATATCGGTATCTGTTTTCGAGGTTATATCTATGCATAATATGTATCGGTATCCGGTGTCAATATCTCCCCGGGAAGTATGCACAATGCCATGTTGCAAATATTTATCATCACCCATTAAGAAATATACCAGCCCAGGATCTACATCAATGACATTACACGCAATAGCGCCATGCGCTTCCTGATGAATATCAGAACATGCTTGCTTATTAGGGGCATCAATCAGAGAAAAAATAGTACCGGCTTCCTTATTCACCCAGAGCTGAAGAAACTCCACCTGGTATTTCTCCTGCAGTTGTTTATCGGCCAGATGTGCCTTCTTCACATCTTCAATGGTGAGTCCCGGCAAAAAATGATAATCCATGAATACAGGCATCACCTGGAATTTAATTAAACGTAATCATTTGAATAACAGGCTATTAAATTTAATTAAAAAATCTTTAAAAAGGATTTAGCATCTAAAGTAAATTGATCAGACTTTTTTTAGGGAGATGGGTAATGAACACCAGAAAATTCCTTAACATTATCAAGGAACATCAGAAGGCCAGTATTTAGAGTATTTTAAGGTCTTTTTTCAAAGCTTAAAATCGCATTTTTTGGTTTAAGGGTGATCAGTGGTTTAATATCGATATCATCAGAAACCGGAAGAAGTTTATAATCATTAACCAATTCTGCCACTGCAATGATCATCTCAAACATCGCAAAGTTGTTTCCTATACATTTTCTGGGTCCCGCCCCAAAAGGAAAATATTGCGAAGAAAACTTTCTTCCTCCTTCAGAAAACCTTTCCGGTTTAAAAATATCGGGATCTTCCCAAAGATCGGGATGACGGTGAACTTCATGTAAAGAAAACAGCAAATTTGATCCTTCTTCAAAATATTTACCTTCATAGTCAAAAGCCTCCAAATTTACCCTGTCTATAAAATACGCCGGTGGATACATACGCATCGACTCTTCTATCACCATTTGTGTTTTTGTAGCCTTGGTCACCAAATGCATTAAATCATCAGACTCTTTTCGCAATTCGGTTACCTCCACAAAAATCGTTTCCTGCCATTCGGGATTTAAAGCTAAAAGTTGCATTGTAAAAGTGAGGGAATTAGAAGTGGTCTCATGTCCTGCGGTAAATAATATCAAAATCTCGTCAATAAGCTGTTCCTCATCCATAAAATTACCATCGTCATATTGTGCCTCCAGCAACATATCCAGGAGATCGTCAAAACGTTCTTTAGATTCCCTGCGCTGATGGACGATTTTTCTTAGAATACTTCTGGCCTCATCGGTAAGCTGCACATAACTATCAATCTTTCCGCTCAGGCTAAACCACCAGCCTAAATATGGTTGCCGCAATTCCCTTACCAACATTTTTTGAGTCTCTTCGGTAATAAACTGTAGCCTATTGATCTCTTTTTTACTGGCGGCACTGCTAAACAAAGATTTTACCACAGTTTGAAAGGCAAGATCATTAAAAACAGGAAAAATATCGATCTCCTTTTCGGTGGTTATTTTTTTATATTCATCGCAAACAGCCTCTTTTATGGAACCTAGCAAATTAGCAAGTTGTTTTTTATGAAACGCTGGCTGAATTAATTTTCGCTGCTTTTTCCAGTGTTCACCTTCAGAAGTCAGTAGACCTTCCCCTACATATTTTACGAGATCTTTAGTCTGTATTTCTGATTTTATAAAATTCTTTTGGTTCTTCTGAAGGACATATTCCACCAAGCCGGCATCACGTGAAAAGATCACAGATTTATTAA
>NZ_JAPYPC010000022.1 GCF_029937855.1 Christiangramia sp. | reverse complement strand
AAATTGGGATAAAATGCTTGGAAATTAGCTTAGTTCTTTATTTGCGATGAACCGACCTGTTGTGTGCAGTAATATTACTAGACCTAATTTATTTTTAATAATATTCTATAAGTTTTTCCATTAAGTGAGAACTCAATTTCTTCTTTTGTGAAGTACCCCCATTTGTTAGGACAGCTTAGCTGCTAAATTAAGTTCTATTATTTATTTATCAAGCAGCTTTTCTTTGTTGTTGTAAATATCGATTATAAGGTATTTTATTTTCTATTCCCTGGTGCCTTCTTTGATGATTGTAAAAATTAAAATAGGTATTGAGTTGCCGGTAAAGATCTACTCCAGATTCTGGAGGGTTTAAATAAATACTTTCGTACTTCACACTTCTCCAAAGCCTTTCAATAAATACATTATCGATAGCTCTTCCTTTACCATCCATACTGAGTTTGATATTCTTAGATAATACACTGTGGGTAAAGATCTCTGAGGTAAACTGGCTTCCTGGTCGGTATTAATGATTTCAGGAGTTCCATGGATATCAATAGCTTCTTCTAAAGTTTCTTTACACCACTGGGCATCCATAGAATTAGACACCGACCAGTTAAGCACATAGCGGCTATGCAGGTCTATGATCGCTACCAAATACATAAACCTTTTCGCATTGGAATGTAAGTGATATCGATGGCCCAAACCTGATTGGGATGATCTACCGTGAGGTTCCGCAATAAATAAGGGTATACCTTGTGTTCTTTGTTTCGCCTGGAGGTATGTTGGTTCCCTGGCATAATAGCTCTAAGCCCCATTACCCCGGAATAGAGACGTTCAATACGCTTTTTATTAACCTTATATCCTTTATCCACCGTAAGCCAGGTATGCATTCGTCTGGCTCCTTTAAATGGATGATGAGTATAATGCTCGTCCATCAGGCGCATCAGTTCTAAATTGAGACTGCTTTCTCCACGAGGCTTATAATAGATTCCGCTACGGTGGATCTGCAATAGTTTATATTGCCGCTCAAGGCTGAGCTTGGAATGACCCTTGCATATCATTGTTCGACGCTCTTCTAAAGGTTTTATCGCAAGGCGTTTTTTAAAAAATCATTCTCCACTTTAAGCTCACCAATCACCTTAAGAAGCTGGTCTTTCTTTTCCTCTTCTTCTGATTTCTTTGATTTACCGCCTTTGGAAAAAACAGTATCTGCTTCTTTTAGGAAATCTCGTTTCCAGGTACTGATCTGTTGTGGAGTGATTTCAAATTTCTGGGCTAATTCTTTGACCGTTTGCCGCTCTTTCAAGGCTTCCAGAACTACTTTTGTTTTAAACTTGGAGGTGAATTTTCTTCGTGTCATAGTACAGTAAAATTAAGGTTATTATTGAACTTAACTTACTGTCTAATTTGGGGGGATGATCACAGAAATCTATTTTATTTTTATTTCGAGTTAATTCTCAGAGAAGGATACTTTTCTTCTAGTTTTTTAAAAAATTCTGATACAGGGATTCCATATGATTTACATAATTCGAAAAGAGTGCTGATTCGCATATTTCCTCCACTTGTTTCAAGTCTTCCTATGTGAAAGTTATATTTTATGTCGTTAAAAATATCAGTAGAAACATCATCTTGAATTCGACCATCTTCTTCGCGGATCTCTTTTAATAAATCACAGACAGCTTTCACCAAATTTTTATTGATATATTGCTTTTTAGCCATAAAATCAAATTGATTGAAAAAAAATTGCCAACCCAATGACATATATGTCATTTTTTTATTATATTTGATTGATTTTTAATAGATCAATTATATTTGCGAACTTCTTAAAGTAAAATATTAGAAGCATTCGCTTAGAGTCTCAAGTAGAAAACTGGTAATTTTTAGCAACGAGATGATAAGCAAGGATGCTCACGACCCGGGCGTGGGCTTTTTCTTATCGTTGCATGGTATACCAGTACCTCTACTTGATAAGTTAAGTTTCACGCCCATTTTTTATGCGGTAACTTTTCTTCTCAAAGCATTTGTTTCTTCACTATAAAGTTCGCATTTAGTAACTAAACCCTACATTAAAATTACAGGCCAAAGTGGCCGGCGGTCCTTTATGGAGTGTATTCATTAATTTCTGTTTGCGGGAACAGGAAAATTATAACAATCCCGTGGGTTACTGTAAGAGTCCTATTGTTATACAGTAGTTGGGATGGGAAGCCCCCTTACCTCCAAACGGGGGAACCGGTGGGCAGGGTAAATTTAATTTAGGACAAGGATGCCTTTTTTGCTCCACATTAATTGTTTGTTTAGCCGCAAAAAAAATGCGAATGAAAGCCCGTAATGGGCATTTAAAAAGAAAAAAGTGAACACTCGTTTTGACGGGTAAAAGCAAGAAAGCCTTCCCTTAAGATTGGCGTCGTACAGGGAAGGCCTAAGCTTTAATAAAACAAATGTTTCATTTAACTAATGTAAAATTATGAAAAATTTTTACAAGCGAGGCATGCTTATTATCATGTTTCTGCTAGCCATGGCCTTTTTAGTGCTGCTGGCTATGAGCGAGGCCAAAGCAGCCACCTCTGCCTTTAATTCACCTATTACTTTACAGCAGGAAATCACCGGGACAGTTACCGGCCCAAACAACCAGCCACTTTTAGGAGTAACCGTCAGGGTGAAGAATAAAAATTACGGTACTACCACGAATTTAGAGGGTAATTATACTATTAGTGCTAGTAACGGTGATGTCCTGGTGTTTTCTTTTATAGGGTATAAACCCCGGGAAATTCCAATTACCAATCAATCCCAAATTAATATTTCACTAGAAGAAGACGTAGCTTCACTGGACGAGGTACAAATCAATGCCGGCTATTATACGGTTACCCAGAGAGAACGTACGGGGAATATTTCCCGTGTAACCTCAGAGGAGATAGAATTTCAACCGGTGGTAAGTCCTATCCAGGCCCTCCAGGGAAGGGTGGCAGGTTTGCAGGTGACCCCGGGCGGAAGCCATCCCGGAATGGCCAATACCATCCAGATTAGAGGACAGAACAGTCTGCGCGCCGAAGGTAACTTTCCACTCTATATTATTGATGGGGTGCCAATTAATTCCACCCCAGTAGAAAGCAATTCCTTGCTTGGAAATGCAGGGATAGATCCTTTAAATAATTTAAGTCTTTCCAATATAGAAAGTATAGAAATATTAAAGGATGCCGATGCTACCGCAATTTATGGATCCCGTGGTGCAAACGGGGTTATTTTAATCACTACCAAGAGCGGTAAAAATATAGGTCCGGGACTGGAAGCTAATGTTTATACCGGGGTAGCCACCGTCCCCAATAGGTTGGAGCTGTTAACCACACCGGGATACCTTCAAATTAGAAGAAGGGCTTTTGAAAATGATGAGGTAGAACCTACAGAACGTAATGCCTATGACTTATTAGTTTGGGATCAGGACAGGTATACAGACTGGCAGGAATTTGTATTTGGTGGCACATCCAGAACAACCAATACCAGCCTAAACTATTCAGGCGGTGATGAAAATACTACTTTTCGGTTAGGAGGATCTTATTTTACACAGGGTACCGTGTATCCGGGAGATTATGATTATAAAAAAATGACGGGTAATCTCAATATTAACCATTATTCTCCAGATCAAAAATTAAACATTAACCTATCCTTAAATTATGGAATCGATGTAAATAACCTGGTAGGTAATCTAAATTTAAATGCTGCTACCTACTTGCTGCCACCAAACGCACCTGGGATTTTTAACGGAGATGGAACTTTAAACTGGGCAGATTGGGGTGCAGCAGGTATAGATAACCCATTTAAGGGATATTATAATTCCAGCGATACCCGCACGAAGAATTTAATTTCTAATCTAGGGATATCTTATGAAATCCTGGAAGGATTCAGGCTGAAGACAAGTTTGGGATATACCAATTATTCCAGTGAAGAATTATGGAAACTACCGGCCAGGTCTTACAATCCTGCAAATCCTGTAGAGAATAATTCTTTTCATTTACGTTCAAACAGGAACTCATGGATAGCAGAGCCGCAATTGATATACGATAGCAGCTTTAGTAAATTAAACTTACAGGCTATAGTTGGGGCGACCTTCCAGGAAAATACCAGTGATAGGCAACAATTCCAGGGAAGCGGTTACGCATCAGAAGCATTGATAGGCAATATAGCGGCGGCAGAAAGCATCCTGAACCCCTCAAACGCATCTACAGATTACAGATATAATGCATTGTTTTCCAGGATTGGCCTCAACTGGGATCAGAAATATTACTTGAATTTAACTGGAAGAAGGGATGGTTCTTCGCGCTTTGGTCCTAATAATCGCTTTGCGAATTTTGGAGCTGTGGGAACTGCCTGGATATTTTCTGAAGAAGCTTTTATTAAAAATTCACTATCCTTCATATCCTTTGGAAAACTTAGGGGGAGCTTCGGTACTACGGGGAACGACCAGATAGGTGATTACGGTTACCTGGATGCCTACGAGGCTACCCGTGGCACGGGCGGTTTATATCCCACTGCATTGGCAAACCCGGATTATTCCTGGGAAGTAAACAAGAAACTTGAAGGAGGACTTGAGTTAGGTTTGTTCAAAAACAGGTTCAATTTAGGTCTAAGCTGGTATAGGAACAGGTCCTCTAATCAATTGGTAGGATATACTTTGCCAGCTATTACAGGGTTTGGTAGCGTTCAGGCAAATCTGCCCGCTACTGTTGAAAATTCAGGATGGGAGATAGAAGCATCTGCCAATATAGTCAACTCTGAAAAGTTCAGATGGCAAACTACTTTTAATATAAGTATCCCTGAAAATGAGTTGATAAGCTATCCTGGTATTGAACAATCATCGTATGCAAATGTATATAGAGTAGGCTATCCGCTGAATATTTCTCTAAACTATGAATATGATGGCTTAGATACTGAAACAGGGTTCTATAGAGTTAACGATATTAATAACGACGGAAGGTTTGATTTTGAAGACCGGGTAGTCATCCAGGATCGCAGTAGAAAATTCTTTGGCGGGATTAATAATAATCTATCTTATGGCGGCTTCTCCCTACAGTTTTTATGGCAGTTTGTAAAACAGCAGGGTAGCCATTCATTATTCAATACCGGGAGACCTAGCAACCAGCTGGACGTAGTCCTGGAGACTTTAGAACCAGGTTCAAAATACCAAAGGATTTCCCAGTCTTTTCAATCCAGCAATGCGTTCAACAACGTGATAAATACTTCATTTCCATTGGAAGATGCCTCTTTTTTACGTTTAAAAACTTTAAGCCTGGGGTATAGCATCCCAAAGAATTTGGTAAAAGATCTGGCCATGAAAAACTTTAGGCTATATCTCCATGGTCAAAACTTATTTACAATTACCCCTTATGATGGTTTAGATCCTGAATATCCATATTCAGGAACTGCCTTTGCCGCATTGAGGATCATAACCGGCGGGTTACAAATCAACTTATAAAATAAACGATATGAAACTAAATTTATATTTAAAAATCGGGCTGGTTTTTATAACCAGTCTTCTATCATTATCCTGCGAGGATTTTGTAGAAATAGATGCCCCAAATGATAAACTCATTAGGGATGAAGTTTTTGGTAGTGAAGAGACAGCCAAGAGCGCCTTAAATGGTATTTATAACCAACTGTTTTTAACTGCATTTTCTAATGGTGCCAGGAATAGTATAAGTGTTTTATCAGGCCTTTCCGGGGATAACCTGGAGAATATTAATACTACTAATATTTTCCGGATGCAATTTCAAGAAAATGAACTTACGCCAGATAATCCTGACAATCTGGATATATGGAATAGCGCTTACAACATGATTTATTTAACGAATTCATTTATAGAAGGCTTGGTGAATTCTGAAGAAATCGCTTCAGAATTAAAAAAACAGATGGAAGGCGAAGCACGATTTATAAGGGCTTTTACTTATTTCTATTTAGTAAACCTGTATGGAGAAGTACCATTAGTTCTCACCACAGATTACCGTGCCAATGAACTCGCTGCCAGGACTCCTGTGGATGAGGTGTACGCCCAGGTAATTGCAGATCTTTTAATAGCTAAAGATCTTTTGAGTGGCGAGTATCAAAATGGAGAAAGGTTCCGTGTAAATAGCTTTGCAGCAAGCGCCTTACTTGCGCGGGTACATCTTTATTTGGAAGATTGGAATATGGCGGAAACTTTAAGCAGCCAGGTAATCAATGAACAATCTACTTACCAAATTCTGGAAGATGCCAATGAAGTTTTTTTAGCTAATAGCATGGAAGCAATATGGCAAATTTCTCCAGTTGGTGGTGGAGGAATGGTCACCCATACTAACGAAGGAGCCCTTTTTATTATCGATCCTTTTTTTAGTTTTTTCGCAAGCCTTGAATTGGAAGAAGAATTTATAGGTTCATTTGATGAGACAGACAATCGGCTAATGAGCTGGGTTAGTTTTGACCCTGGCAAGGAAGCCTATTTTCCTACAAAATATAAAATCTCCTATAGTACCACTTTTCCTATAGAAGAGTATTCCATGGTAGTACGTTTAGCCGAACAGTATTTAATTAGGGCAGAGTCGAGGGCCCAGGAAGGAAATATTTCTGGTGCTATCGAAGATGTTGATGTTATCCGGCAAAGGGCCGGTTTAGATCTAATCTCCGAAACCAATCCTGGAATCAATCAAGAGCAACTTTTAAACCTGATTTTAGAAGAGCGTAGAAAGGAATTGTTTACTGAATGGGGGCATCGTTGGCTTGATTTAAAAAGAACAGGTAAAGCAACTCAAGTGTTAGGGTCTGAGAATCCATTATGGGAAGCTACAGATATACTATATCCTATCCCTGCAGAAGAACGAATGAAAAATCCAAATTTGAGCCAAAATGTGGGCTACTAACTCAAATTTTCACGAATGAGAATAAATGATTTAATACTTATAGTTCTCTTATTTACCTTTTTCAATTCCAGTGGACAAAAACCTGGTTATGATATTAGTGAAGAGAGTTTGAGTCTTGATCCAGCCGTTCGCTATGGTACATTAGACAATGGTTTTACTTATTACCTGCGCAAAAATGATTCTCCTACGAAGAGCATAGAATTTCATATGGTTGTTAAGGCTGGTACACTACATGAAGATGATGATCAGTTAGAATATGCTCACCTTTTGGAGCATATGGGATATAAAGGAACCAAACATTTTCCCAATTTGAACAATCATCTTCATACATCTGGTAGATGGGGCTCTGCTAAGACCAATTTTTATAAAACTTTTTACAGAGCTATCATCCCTTCTGATTTGAAAAACGCATTGTATGAAGGCTTGCAGGTGCTGCGCGACTGGACTCAGGATATTCGATTGGAGCAATCTTCTATAGATGTAGATAGAATGGCCGTATTAGGGGAGATGAGAACAACAAATCCACATGCCAGGGACATAAGGCAAAAGCTTTCTAGAATACTTTCAGAAAATGCCGGTCATTATTTACCTCCAAGGGATATGTACAAAAAAAGTATGGAGAATTATGATAGAGATGCATTTTTAAGATTTTATAATGATTGGTATAGACCAGATCTCCAGGCAGCAATAGTCGTGGGTAATTTTGACGTGGATAGTGCAGAGGTAAAAATAAAGGAATTGTTTTCTGATCTAATGGGACCTGCTCGTCCCAGAAATCCCCAGGTAATTATAGATAACCATAAAGTTAAATTAACGGGTGAAAACAGGTATTTAACTATGATTGATACCATTGATACTCAGTTTCGGGTTTTTTTAGGGTCAAAATTTTATAATCGTTCTTTCAAATTAAAATCCTATTCAGACTACAAGGCGATGTTACTTCAAAATCTGTTTAGGAAGATTATTGATGTTAGGGGGAGATCTATAACCCAACAATATCATCCTCCGTTAGCGAAATTTAACGCGAAATATGGTTCTGGAGCAATAGGTAGTGGACAATTATTTGTAACTCAAACAGAAATAACTTTTGAGAGCGATAAACCTAGGTATATAAAACATAAAATTCAAGAGGCCTTAGTTGCAAGAAAAAGTCTTTATTCCGGAATTACCGCATCAGAATTAGAAAGCGCTAAAGAAAAAATCTTATTGGATTATAATTTTGAAGACATGAGTTCTTCCCGCAGTTTGGCGCTCAAATATCAAGATCATTTTGTTCATGGATCTGCAGCGTCAGCTCCTAGGGAGGAGCGAGCATTTATCAAAGAGTTAGTTAATGGAATAAGCCTAAAAGAAATGCAAGAGGTTATGCTTGAGCATAGCGATGTTACGGAAAACCAGGATTTTATCTTTTTTACGGATGGGACTCGGGATATCCCGGATGCAGAAATCCTAGAAAGTTGGATCGTCCAGGTGGATACTATGAAAGTAACACCCTTTAAATTGCCGGGCAGAACGCTTATCCCGTTGGTTGATCTGTCGAAGGAATCTGATAAAAATGCTATAGTTATTAAAGATAGAACTGAAGATCTAATTGGGGTTTCTACTATAAAATTGAAAAACGGGATTAGTATCGTTTTAAAACCTACGACGCCGAGATCCCATATTTTTAATAATTCCGTAGCGATTCAAGCATTTAAGTCTACTAAAATCCCGCTCAAGAAAAGAAGTGAATATCTGGCTGCAGAGGTAGCCCCGGATGTTGTACAATTCAGTGGAGCGGGGGAGTATAATAAATTTGAAATTGAAAGGTATATGCAAGATAACGGACTGGCAATAAATTTTGAAATTACTAAAGATTTTCAAATAATCAATGCCAGCTCCAAGGTGGAGAACTTGGAAAACCTCCTAAGCCTTCTCTATTTGTATCTAGAGAAACCTAGAAAAGATGTTCAGGCGTTTGAAATCTGGAAAGAAAAAGAGCTGGAATATTTTAAAGGTAATGTAGCAAGAGGTAGCTCTGAATTTTACTATGAGGAAATTAACCAAACATGGTATCCAGAATTACCAAAAATGACAGCGGCCGATATAAAGAAGCTCAAATTGGAAAATGTATTCACTGCTTATGATAATTGCTTTGCAGATTTTACAGGTAGTACTTTTATAATTACCGGAGATTTCAATAAAGAAAAAATAGAATCAACTTTAGTAAAGTATTTATCAGCTCTTCCTGCCAAGAAAAAAAGGAGTAAAAAGGGGCAAGATCGATCACAATTCCCCTTAAATAAAATGGAGCAAACAATTAAACTTAAAAATCTGAATCAGGCATTTATCCATCTATATTTACCTGTTAAGGTTTCTACAGACATAAAAACCAGAGCTGAGTTGGAAGTTTTGTCTAAAGCACTTAACCAAAGAATTAGGAGAAAATTACGTATAGGGAGTTATAGTCCCCGGGCAACAGGAGATTGGATAGACTTTAGAGAAGGAATATATGCATTTCAAATAATTTTTGACAGCGATTTGGGAAATGAAAAAAATATGATTAGATATGCTTTGAAAGAATTCCAAGAACTTAAGCAAAATGGAGTAGATCGGGATTGGCTTAAAACCGCGCTTAAGGATGAAAAGGCTGCTTTTGGAAGCCGGTTAGGGAGTTTTGGATATTTTAATTTCTGGCCAGATTACCTAAAACATTCGATATATGTTGGAGAAGATCCACAGGAGATGGTTTTAAAATACGGAGCAATGCTGGAACATTTCATTAGCCTTGAAGATATTGATGCTGCTGCCGGAAAATATCTCACGAAAGAGAATCTTCAGAAATTCCTGATAGTTCCTAAAGATTATCATCGGAACATGTTAAAATAAGCACCACTGGTTTGAATTAATTAAAAATAGAAAAGCACATCGTTCTAAAACGATGTGCTTTTACTTTAACGATCAACTATTACAATTTAAGGATTAATAATAGTTGGTTCTGGAACAGGACTTTCTTTAAGTGTACTCAAATCCATTTCATCATACACGTCAAAGACAGGACCACCTTCGCCAAATTGTACCCTACAGGTTTCATTTCCCTGGTTACAGTTTTGTTCCGGAATTGCTTGCCAGGTTCCGTTGTTCAAAACATAATCGGAAGCAGTCGTTTCAATTTTCTTTTCGTCCTCGTTGTCAAAATTTGTAAAGGACATTCCTAGAACAACCAGAAGTGACAAAAAGGGAATTAAAATTAGCTTTTTCATAATATTAAATTTTAAATAAGACCTACTCTTTACAGGATTTTCGGTTTCTCCTACTTACTGCGCATTAAGATTTGATATAAAGTTCCGTATATAAAGGCTTTTTCATTTGCCTTTAAAGAATTTTAAATGGTCTCAAAAGATATTAATTCAGAATTTCCTGGCCTGTGAAGGTGTCATGCCGTGCTCTTTTTTGAAGGATCTTGAGAAATGAGAAAAACTTTTAAAACCACATTCTTCGGCAATCTCATTAATGGGTGTACTGGAACTTTTAATCAATGTATACGCTTTTTCCAATCGCTTGCGCAGGTGAAAGGCATAAATTGTATCGCCATATGCACGCTTAAAAATCACCTTTATTTTACTTACACTCCCACCAACTTCTCCGGCAATTACCGGTAATTTTTGTAATTTTCTATCCAGCCTTTGCATTACGTATTTATGGAGCTTTCTTACTAAAGCACGTTGGTCTCGTAACAATAAACTACGGTATTCGCTTGGGTATTTTTGAGTGCCTGGTTTCTGATTTTTAGAATCCTTCTTTAGTTTATCATTTTGATAAACGGCTTTGAAAACGGACAGCGTATAGGTTTTCTTCCCATTGGCAACCATTTGGTGCAGGTAACCGTCACCAGACCATAAATAGCCACTCTGGTGTCTAAACTCGACTTTAAAGGAAAGATTTTTTTCTATGGCATGTTTTAGCAGGTCAAAAAGATCTTCAGGTAGTTTTGTTTCTTCACTTAATGCTAATTTCACAGGTTTATTTATCAAATCATCTTTTGAATAATTTAAAATTGCGCCAACGTTGTCAGAATAAGAAATAATATGAAGATTGCGATCAAGGTTGAAGACAATATTTTCAATTACCTCCTTACTCTTTTCAAGATTAATTTGATGCACCGCAGTATCTATTTCTTCTACCATTGTATTTAAGGAAAGAACTATTTGTTCGAGTTCAGTTTTTTGGTTTCTTAAGGGAAGCGTGTAGGTATAATTTCCTAAGGTGATTTCTGTAATAAAATTCAGGATTTCCTGTACCCTACCAGGGGATTTAGCGCTATGCATAACATATAAATTTACGAGAGTTAATTATATTTATATAAGAACCCCAATGCTTCGGGGATTGTTGTAAACTCTTTGGTAGGGACTGAAGGGTTACTGATATTTATAAAAGCCTTAATTAAAGTGCCAGAGTATGCTTTATCTATGACAAAAGCGACCGCAAGAGCATTAAAACAACCTTTTTCGGCAAGATATTCTCTTGCCGGTTTACTGGCAGTTTTTAATAGTCTAATATCGCACAAAATAGGATAGGGTACGCCATTCTGAAAACGTAGCCTTGTTTTTACAACCGCTTTGGCAGCATTTAGATCTATTACGGTATTTGGTTTGTAAACAAAGTGCAGAATACCCTCTTCTATCCAAAAGTGCGCATAATCTTCACCATTAATCATCTGTTGTCCTATTGCATATCCTAAGTTATGAAATAAAATCTATCAATTTGTAGGTAAAAACCTTCTTTTAATTAGCTGTATAATGAAAATAAGCTTAAACTAATAGATTTTACAGCCATTTGCCTTTAAAGTTTACATTTTGCCTTAAAAGTCATATAATTCCTCAAAGCTCTGATTTAAAGATTCTTTTGTTAGCTTCATAGAGGCTAAAACAAGAAATAATGGCAAAAATTAAACACAATAATTTACTGAACACCGTTATAGATGTAATGACCAATGCAAAAGAATCTGGAGCATTACACTTATATGCGGAAGGAGAGAACTTTGATGGCAGGCAAATTCAAATCAAAGGAAAAAAGCTTTTTCACTTTGGTACAACCGGTTACTTAGGCCTGGAACAGGATTACCGATTAAAACAAGGAGCTATTAAAGCGATAGAGGCGTATGGAACTCAATTCCCTCTTTCGAAATCCTATGTTTCTCATCCGTTATATGCCGAACTGGAATCCCTGATGTATGATATTTATGGCAGCCCTGTAGTAATAACAAAAAATAGTACGCTTGGCCATTTAGGCGTCATCCCCTCGGTGGTGGATGATGGTGATGGCGTTATACTGGACCACCAGGTCCATTGGAGTGTGCAGAGTGCGGTAAATCCTTTAAAGCTTCGTTCAGTTCCCGTAGAAATGATTCGCCATAATAACCTGGAAATGCTGGAAGATAAAATTAGGAAGCTCCAATCTAAATGTGACAAGATTTGGTACATGGCTGATGGCATGTATTCCATGTATGGAGATTATGCACCAATTGAAGAATTAATGCAGTTATCCAACAAGTACCCTCAGCTTCATATTTATTTTGATGATGTACATGGCATGAGTTGGAAAGGCAAACACGGTAGCGGATATGTTATGAGCGTTTTAAAAGAGTTGCCAGACAGGGTTATTCTTTTTGGTACGCTGAGCAAAACATTTGGTGCCAGTGGAGCAGTCATGGTTTGCAACGATAGGAAAATCCATCAGAGGATTAAAAATTTTGGAGGACCACTAACATTTTCAGTTCAGTTGGAACCTGGTTCTGTTGGGGCGGCCATAGCTTCGGCAAAAATTCACTTGAGTGATGAAATTTATACAATGCAGGAGGAGCTTTTTGAGCGAATAGCTTTTTTCAATCAGTGTTTGAAAAAAACCGACCTCCCTTTAATTTTTGATAATGATTCGCCCATATTCTATATAGGAGCAGGTATGCCGGAAACAGGTTTTAATTTAGTTAATCGACTTATAAAGGCTGGTTATTATGTGAATACAGGGATTTTTCCAGCAGTTCCAGTTAAAAACACCGGACTCCGAATCACGGTGTCCCGAAGCAATGAGAAAGAAGAAATTAAAGGACTTGTGGAGGCTATTGTAGAAAATTTTCCAAAAGCTCTTGAGGATACCCATACCAGTTTAGAGCGTGTCAACTTCGCATTTGGAAAGACTCACAATAAATTACGGGAAAAACATCCTTCTAAATCAAATCTTACTGTAGAGACTTATGATTCAATAGAGCAGATTAATCCGAAACTATGGAATGAAACTGTGGGTGGAAATGGCTTTTATGATTGGGAGGGCCTTAAATCTTTAGAGAGTGTATTTACTTCTAATAATTTGCCTGAACATAATTATCAATTCTTTTATTATTTGGTAAAGGATGCGAAAGGCAAGTGCATTTTAGCAACCTTTTTTTCTTTCGGATTGTGGAAAGAAGATATGCTGGCACCCAAATCGGTTTCTGTGAAACTGGAAAAAGAAAGGCAGATTAATCCTTATCTCCATACCAGTTCTTGCTTATGTATGGGTTCCATGATTACTGAAGGCGAACACTTATACCTATGTCAGGAAAAAACGAACTGGCAGGAAGCATTAAATTTGCTACTCCAACAAGTGGAAAAATTAGAAAAAAAATTACAACCACAATATTTAATCCTCCGGGATTTCGATCCTCATAATAAGGCTATAAAAGATTTTCTCCATAATAAGGGTTTTGTTCAAATTGCCATGCCTGAAGCAGCAGTCTTTACAGAATTTAATTGGGAGGATCAGTCAGAATATATGGAACAATTAAGCAAGAGTTCCAGAAAGCATTTCAGAAAAGATATTGAAGCCTTTACTAAAAAGCTCCAAATCCGTATTAATAGGGAATTACCAAAAGGAGAACTAGATAAATGCTATGACCTTTATTTGGGCGTAAAAGAGAATAATTTAGGACTCAACACCTTTAATTACCCCTTTGAGTTATTTGAGCATATGAATGAGTCTTTCCAATGGGAATTTATACTGGTGTATCTAAAGGAAGATAGGAGCCTGGTAGGAGTTATGTTTTGCTATAAAAATTCCAACAATATATATACACCGGCGGTTGTGGGAATGGATTACAAATATTCCAGGGAGTACAATATATACAGGCAGCTTTTATACCAAACCATTTTAAGAGCCAAGGAGTTGGGTAGCACAAGAATTGATTTTGGACTAACCGCTGGTTTTGAAAAGCGCAAAGTAGGAGCTAAAGTTTTACAAAAATGCGCATACTTGCAGACCAGGGATAACTTTGCCCTGGAAGCTCTTGACTGGCTAAGAAACGATTAATAAAAAACCAACCAAATAATTATTCCCTACAACTTAAAGCGATATTGAAGAACGCTCAGCAACGTTATTATCTGTTTTCCATAAATACTAACCTAATGTTTGAGGAGGCAATGACTTTATTTTCAGAAGAACTGGACCGGATTATCAAATCCGGTGATTCCCATTTGAAAAAATCTGAGGCAGGAATTCGCTTATGTAATGAGGTGCTTTCACAATTACAATATAGGGTAGAAAAAGAGGATTTTGAAGATACTCCTTCGGAGATTGATTTTTTTAGAAATATCAAACCATTTCCCATGAGCTATCTTATTTACTTTACAGAGGTACGCACCTGTGAGCTTACCATCCCAAAAGCAGGGGCATGTCATAAAATACGCTTTCTGGAAAAGGAGATTAAAAAGGTCAATAAGTTTTTTGCTCAGAATAATGACTTTGTACATTATATGGAACAAAACCATAATTACCTGGACCACCAGTTTTTTTCCCGAAATTTTAGGGATAACTTCCCCTTTACCCCAACGATAAATTATTACCAGTACCCAGAATTTGCAACCTCACATGATATGTTATGGGCTAAAGTGCAGGCATTATATCGCTTCATCCATTACATCCGGGAGTGCTTGCAGGAACTGCAGCCCGGTAATGCCTCGCTGTATTCCGAGAAACAGCATAAGGTATTGCTATGGTCTGGGTCGAAAACAGCCCTTGTCGAACTTATCTATGCCATTTATGCAACTGGAGACCTTAACCATGGAGCTATAGATCTTCAAACTATTGGCACTTCTTTCGAGGATTTTTTCAATATCAAACTCGATAATATTTATAAAACTTATTCTGAAATCAAAGCTCGCAAAGGCAATCGTCTTAAATATCTTAACGAGTTATCCCAACAGTTGGAACAGAAAATGCTTCGTGATGATGAGGTTTAATTATTGACCTTCTAGAGGTGTTCTAACTTAGAATATATTTTTTTATATAGAAGGAAAATGCGAAGAAGGATTAGAGAATATACGACTTATGATTTTCAATTATAGTTGTGTAAAGTGTTAATTACTAGTTTTATATAGTTAAAACTTATGCCCAGGTTAGGTTATTTTTACTATTCTGTTTTTAACATAAAATAGGTTCTCTTGGAATATTTAAGAAAAAAATAAGAAACTTTAAGAGGTATCCACCTTGATGAAATAAAATGGATTGGCATGATATTATGGATATATTATATAGTGGGGACGATTGTAGTTATCATAGCAGTTATTCTATGGTGGAAAATGCTAAAGCAGAATAAAACCTATCAGGAAACTATCGATAGGGAGATGAAAGAATTAGAAATTCTTAAAAGCCGGAAAGAGAAAAAGGAATCCTGTATAGATTTTTAAAGAAGGTGTTACAATTCTTAAAACATAGTATGGGGTTGACCAATAATTGAGAAATGCCATTTTCAGAAAAAGTGAATTTAAGCGTTTTTATTATCGTACCCATATAAATTATTACAGGCCTAGGAGATAGCGAAGGAAATAATCCAGCGATGAATATTATTTCATTTTATAGGAATAAAAGCAAGAAGTCATTATTTGAAGGTTTTATAAAATAAAATCAACACTATAACAGCGATAATTGCAAATCCACCTCCTAAAACATCATCAACATTCCCAAAAAATTTAGTAAGATAAGAAATAGTAGGCTTATAATTAATAGTTATAAAGCTTATTTTATGGTGAATTATTTTCAATAACTGACTTCGAAAAATAAAAAAGCCGGGGGGCGATTTTTTGCTAGGAATTAAAAGGAAGAAAAATAATATATCGCTCTAAGGTAGGTATATAAGATCGATTTATTTTATAATAATCCAAAGTATTACAAAATAAAAGTAAAAAATTCCACAGTAAAATTATTATAGTAATCTGTTAAACAGATTTAAAAAATTATTATATTCTTGCTTTCTTATTCTTTTCAAATTTTCCTAAAACTTATTTTTTCGGTATACGTACCTGACTACGATTTTTCAATTATACTGTTCTCCTTCCTTTGAATGATAATTCTTCGTGGTTTCTCTGTTGATTACTATGTTATTTCATAGTATCTGCCTTCAAATTTTATATTGTTAAAATTCTTCGTAGTCCGATCCGTATTGGGAAAGAATACCCCCAATCCATGGCAAATTTGTAAAACGAAAATCAATTCAACTTAAATCCCACTGCTTTAAAATGTATCACCTGTGGTGGGATTTTT
Source organism: Christiangramia sp. (assembly GCF_029937855.1). GTDB lineage: Bacteria > Bacteroidota > Bacteroidia > Flavobacteriales > Flavobacteriaceae > Christiangramia. Next base: position 56,154 of record NZ_JAPYPC010000022.1, on the reverse strand, counting down.
AAAAACGTTTTATTATGCCAGCAAGTATTATTACCACCGAAGACCTGAAAGCCTTCAAAAAAGAATTGCTTTCAGAAATTAAAGAATTGTTCAAAAAGCAGCAAAAAGGAGTCATAGCCAAAAAATGGCTAAAGTCCACCGAAGTTATGGAAATGCTTAAAATCTCACCCGGTACTCTCCAGAATTTTCGGGTGAATGGAACTTTACCATTTACTAAGATGGGCGGGATTATCTACTACGATGCCTTGGATATTCAAGAGATACTTACCAATAACAAGATCAACAATAATTTTTAGAAGATGAATTATATCAAACTACTTAACGCAGTCTACGAAAAATTCTATGATGATGACCGTCTCAATGCCACCCATATCAGCTTATATATGGCCTTGTTCCAGGAATGGAATTTTAGCCGGTTCGCCAGTGAATTTTTTATAAATCGTAACGATATCATGCGGGTTTCAAAAATAGCTTCAAAAAGCAGTTATCATGGCTGTCTGGTTCAGCTCAATGAGTGGGGTTACATTCATTATTTCCCTACCAAGAACCCATATAAGAGCAGTAAAGTGAGCATGGTCGTTTTTAAAACTACCCTGCCCAATGGGGCAGACTATGATCCAAGATTGGAACAGTTAGAAGACGAGTTTAATACTAGTATTGGAGGAGTTAAAAACAAGACTGGTACAAGTAGCGATCAAGTAGAGGATAAGCATGATATGAGTAATGGACAAGTAGTGGGCCAGGAGGAGACAAGTACTGAACCAGTTCCAGTATCTCCCTTAAACAGTAATAAACAGGTAAACAATAATAAACTGCCAAATGGCAAGGAGGCTGTTGTAAAGTTTTTTAAAGAAAAAGGTTTTTCTGCTGATGAAGGAAAAAGATTTTTTGAGTATTACCAGGATCAGCACTGGAAGACGAGCAACGGACAGAAAATTCGGGACTGGCAAGCTATAGCTATATCCTGGATGGGACGTGCTTTTAAAAAACCAGTTGAGGAGGATGTTGGATATCAAGATAATCTAAAAACCAAAAAAATCAAGAGATATGATCAACCCCTCTAAAATCAAGGAAGGCGGTATGGAATACAGCCTGGGAAATTATAACGGTGAAGAAATGATCTATGATTTCAAAAAAATACTGATATATCTGGAGGCGAAAGGCAAGTTATTATTCGGACAGCAGTTCAGAATTTACCCGGAAGACCATGGCTTAATACATCGGCTCTGTAATTATTTCATCCGTGATCCCAAGAACTGCGGAAAATATAAGCTTAATCCGGATAAAGGCTTGCTGTTAAGCGGTCCTGTAGGTTGTGGTAAAACCAGCCTGATGAAGCTACTCCGCTACCTGGTGCCGCACCAAAGGAGCTATGAGGTAATTCCCTGTAGGAATATTGTTTTCGGATTTAATCATATCGGATATAAAATCATTGAAGATTATGGGAGTAACAGTTTTCTGTGTTTTGATGACATGGGGGTAGAACCTTTAGGAAAATATTATGGCAAGGATTGTAATGTGATAGGTGAGATTATGCTTTCCCGGTACGAATTGTTTCTAGAACATAAAGTAAAAACCCATGTTACCACAAATCTAAATGCTGAAGAACTGGAAGAAAAGTACGGCTCAAGGGTGCGGAGCCGAATGCGGCAACTTTTCAATTTAGTGGCTTTTGAACCCGATAGCATTGATAAAAGAAAATAGTATGAAAATAGCATTTTTAAATATTCAGAATTTATTTTTCCGGCACCGAAGTCTGCTGGAGAAACCGACAAACCGGTGTGTACTGAATTGGATCTCGGAGATGGATCGATTAGTAAACAAACGTTTTAAAAATACTAGTGATCTGGATCGTATGCAGGAACTCTCATTCCTTCTAAGTTTTGATAAAATGGACAATAACAGATATGCCCTTTTACGTAGCCGAGGAGCTTCGGTGTATGCGCGAGGTTATGAGTATCCGGTTTCAGAAAAAGCCACATCGGCAAATAGGTGGAATGGATGGGTGGAGCTGATGAACAGAGCTCTTGATCCAATGTCCATTGTTCATAAAGCTCGACTGCTTGCAGAGACAAGGGCTGATATACTTCTGTTACAGGAAATTGAAGATAGGGAGAGTTTGATGCGTCTAAATAAAAGGATATTGCCGGAATACCCGAATTTAAATTATCAGAGTATTGTGGTCGTGCCGGGAAATGATCTCAAAGGAGTAGAGCAGGGGCTTTTGCTAAAAAAAGGATACAAAATAGAAAATCTTTGCCTGTTTACCGAAGATAAGGATGAATATGGAGAGTTGATTTTCAAACGGAATTGCCTTTCATATGAAATCATTTTGCCGGGAAAGGAGCGGTTGTGGATTTTGTCTGCTCAATTGCAGGATGCTAATGAGGATAAGGAGAAGGCAGATGAACAACGTTTGAAACAAAGTAAAAGAATCACCGAATTATACCAAGCTGTTCGTAAAAGAGGAATTGAAAATATCTTGGTAATGGGCACTTTTCATGCCCCTGCCTATTGCTATTCGCTGGCCCCTATTTTACAGGAAACCGATTTAAAAGATCTTTGTCGCCATCCCAATTTTCAGAGCCCTATGGATAAATCTAAAACCGAATACCATCGATTGGGTGCTTATCGAAAAGGTATTAATATGCGACAACAAGATTACATACTTATGTCTCCGAAATTGTTTAAGCGTGTGCAAAGTGCCGGAATTAATCGCAGGGGCATTTGGGCAGGTTTTCCCTCGCAATGGGTGGTGTATCCAACATTAAAGGAAAAAAGACAGCAGGCAAGTGAACATCCACTACTATGGATTGAAGTAAATTAAAGCCCCCGGTAATAATCAAGAATCTTTGTACGAATTAAATATTCGTATTTAGCATTTGCAAGATTGATTCTTGAACGATCCAGATTATTTTTGCTTATGATGTATGCAACAAGATTAGAAACACCGTTTTGAAACCTGATTTCGTTTATCTCGTAGGATTCTTCATAAGCTGCAACCTGTTCCTGGAGTAAAAAATAATCCTCGTAAGCCGTATTCATATCAGAAAGCGCCTGTTTAATCGCTTGTAAATATTCATTCTTTGTATTTTCCAATTGAAGTCGCTCATCATCCAGCTGGATCTTCTTTAAGGCTACCTGTCTCTTTGCTCTGAATCCATTGAAAATCGGGATATCCACACTAATGCCTGCAACACTGCTGAGGTTATTATTGAGCTGATCGAAATAAGGGATATCCTGCTGGGAGAACTGGCTCTGGTTGGTCTGAACGGCATAATTAATACCGTCAATACTAATAAACTGTCCGGTTTCTACGATCTGGGTTCCGGTTTCATTTAATAAGCTGGCCAGGCTTGAATAATTAGTGTTAAGCTGGGCAAAAAGGGAAATTTGCGGGGAAAATAAAGATCGCGCTACCGCTACATCTTCTTCTGCAGCATTTATTCGTAATCGCTGTCCCTCAAAAACTTCCAGATTTTCCAGTGACTCGGAATAAATTTCTTCCGCAGATAAAGCATATTCCTGCATTTCTGGCAATACGTGGAACTCCTCGATGTTAATTTTAGAATCTAAATTTATTAGTAGGGCGAGATTGAGTTTTGACTGCTTTAGTTGATTTTCTGTAGCTATTACAGCGGACATATCGCTACCTAGTTGTCCTTTGATATCACTATAATCAGCAGGATTCCCTTCTCCTTCATCATACAGGCTTTTGATCCTTTCCATTTGCTGTTCGGTACTTTTTAGTCTTAACTTTGTAATCCTGAGGAGGTCTCGATTATTTAAAATCTGAAAATATGCAAGTGTAACGTCCAGTACCAATTGCTGCCTGACGGCTTCTTTTTCCGCCTCTGCGGCTTGCATATTGAAACGGTCCCGCTGGATACTATTCCTTAATTCAAATCCATTAAAAATTTGTGTATTCAATCGCAAACCGGCATTACTATAATTAAATTGTTGATCTATTACATCATTGGTGAAGGGATCAATACTCCGCCCTTTAGTTACTGCGTAACTATAACTAGCGTTTATGGCAGGTAGAACATCAGATTTGGTTCCACGGAAATTGAGTTCCTCTGTTTCTGATCGCAGTTTAGATCTTTCCAGATCAATATTATTTTCCAATGCGATCTGAATACATTCTTCTAGTGATAATGCTTTTTCAGAAGAATTCTGAGCATAGATTCCGTGGGTGATGATAATAAATAGAATGATGAATTTTTTCAAAATGATAAGTTTATTTTTTGGAGACGCTTCCGTCTAATAGGTGTATAGTTCTGGAACCATATTTGGCATTACTTTCAGAATGGGTTGCCTGGATGATCGTAACCCCTTCTTTATTTAGATCTTGAAATAGTTGCATGATCTCGTCGCTTTGCTTAGAATTTAAATTTCCGGTAGGTTCATCGGCAAGAATGAGTTTTGGCTTTATTATTAGCGCCCTGGCTATTCCTACCAGTTGCTGCTGTCCCCCACTTAGCTGATGTGGGAAAAGATCCTTCTTACCTACAATGTTAAAACGATCCAGAATATCTCCCACGAGGGCCTTCCTTTCTGAACTCTTTACATTTTTATAAAGTAGGGGAGTTTCAATATTTTCATAGACAGTGAGATCATCCAGTAAATGATATGCCTGGAAAATAAAGCCAATATTTTGGTTAAAAATCTCTGTTCGCTTTTTCGATTTCAATTGATGAATAGCCTCCTCTTCGAAATAATATTCTCCTTCCTGGAATTCGTCCAGCATGGCAATTATGTTCAATAAAGTTGATTTTCCAGATCCAGAAGGACCCATCACAGAAAGAAACTCTCCTTTTTCAACCTTCAGACTTAGGTCGTTCAGTAGAAAAATTCTTCTCCCGCCGGCTGAAACCCATTTATAAATGTGTTCTAATTTTAGCATTTTTTAAAATTTATTTATTCGTTGCGTAATGAATTTACAGGATTTGAAATTGCGGCTTTTATCGCCTGAAAACTAACCGTGGCCAGTGCAATAAAAATTGCTATGATCCCGGCATATAAGAAAATTTGATAATTGATTTCTATACGGTATACAAACTCCTGAAGCCATTTGTTAACAAGCCAATAGGCCATAGGAAAACCAATGATCAGCGCAATTAAAACCAGTTTGATAAAGTCTTTAGTGAGTAACCTGGTGATACCAGCTACACTTGCACCCAGTACTTTTCGAACTCCTATTTCCTTAGTGCGCTGTTCAGCCATAAAGGCAGCAAGTCCAAATAAACCAAGGCAGGCTACAAAAATTGCCAGTCCGGCAAAGGTCAGGGCGATGGAGGCGGTACGCTGATCCCTTTCGTACATTTTTTCTACATTCTTGTCCAGGAAATTATAATCGAATGCAGAAGACGGAACTACCTGGTTAAATCGATTTTTAAAACTATCTAAAGTTTCGGGAAGATCTTCGGTTTTAAAACGAACGAGCATATACCTTAGAGGTTCAAAACCATTATTAAAAGCATAGCCGCCAATTGGAGACCGCAGGGAGGAAAAATTGAAATCATCTACTACTCCTATTACGTAAGCGTTAGGTCCAAGTTGCGCAATAAGATTTTTGCCTATGGCTTCCTGCGGACTTATTCCCAGAAATTCCACCGCTTTTTTATTTAGTACCACGTCTACGATCGAATCTCCTTCCTGTTTATTTTCTGGAAGATCTTTTCCAGCGAGTAATTTTAGCTGTAAAGTTTCAACAACACCTCCTGTCGCACGATTGGTTTGCAGGGACATCGCCTCATCTGAATTCATATTTTTATAGAGCGAACGACCACTTACTGAAATGCCCGGATATCCCTGGGTCATAGTAGCAGAAGAAACTTCAGGCAGCACTTCAAATTCTTTAATTAATGTTTCCTGCTCATTTTCAGAATTCACCGCAGCAATAGATACAGCCAGGGTGTTTTCGGGGTTATAACCAAGGTTTTTATTCCGTATAAACTCCAGCTGATTGTAGATTACAATAGCACTGATGATCAAAATAATAGAAGCTGAAAACTGAACAACTACCAGTCCTTTTCTTAGCAGCGCGGTAAAACTCTCTTTATCCTTTCCAGACCTAATAACCTCCATGGGGGAGAATTTTGAAAGGTGAAAGGCAGGAAAAGAACCCGCTATAAAAGTGGTAATAATCCAAATCCCGATGATCGCCGCTATGAATTGGAATGACCATAGAAAGTGAAGGGAAAGTTCTGTACCCACAATATTTTCAAAAAGTGGAATCGTTGTGACCGTCAGGATGATAGATAGGATAATAGCGAGCAAGGTAACAAACCCGGTTTCCGTAAAAAATCGTAGGATAAGTAACTTGCTGGGAGCTCCCAGGGTTTTATTGATGCCCACATCTTTCGTGCTTTTTTGAGATCTTGCGGTGGCCAGGTTCATATAATTAATACATGCAATAAGCAGAATTAAAATTGCCAGCAGGCTAAAATTCCTTACCTCTTCGATACTCCCGATTTTAGAAGAATAAGCACTTTTTATATTCGAAGAAAAGAGATGCATTCTTTCTAAAGGTTGTAATCCCAGGGTGTACCATTGATCTTCCTTTGGAACATTGGTGTCTACCACATCCTGTAATTTATTACGAACAGAAGCTACATCAGCATTTTCAGTTAATAAAAAATAAGTTTCGAAACTGGCATTTCCCCACGTGGGATCATTATAAAAACCTACCGAACTAAAAGAAGCGATCATATTTCCATCCAGGCTGGAATTTGAGGGGAAATCCTTATAAACTCCGGTCACTTCCATTTTCTTTTTGTTATCGATACTAATGATCTCCCCAATGGGATTAGCATTACCGAAATATTTTTTAGCAGTTGACTCTGAAAGGACGATGCTATTTGGTTTTTCCAGTTGATTCTGTGCGCTACCATGAATAAATTCCAGTTGAAAAATATCAAAGAATTCACGATCGGCATAATACAATTTAGGCTCGGTAAATTGTTCTTGATTAGCTTCAATAGAGGCTGTTTTTCCGAAATCATGATCCCAAAGTCTGGCAGATCTTTCAACTTCCGGAATTTCTTCAGAAGCGGCCGGTTTCAATGCGGCGGGTACAGTTGCCCAGATCTCATTGTCTCGCTTATCGGTTGTATGGAAGATTACCCGGTAGATACGCTCTTTATTCACATACATCTGGTCAAAACTGCGTTCCTGCATAACAAAAAGGAACAAAAGAAGCGTAATGGTAAGGCCTATAGCCAGCCCAAGAATATTGATGAATGAAAATGTTTTGTCGGCTTTAATTCTTCGCCAGGATATTTTGATGAAATTTTTAAACATAGATGAATATTTCGATGATTTAATCGATTTTTTGAATGACGGTTTCTCCTATTTTGAGTCCGTTATTCACTTTGGCGTTCCCTTTATATTGAATTCTCGCTTCGCCAAATGCAGAAACTTTTAGTTTTTCAGAAACATTTACGATGATATGGTTGTTTCCATATGCAGCAATTTTGGTCTCTTTAGAAAGAAGATCAATCGTATGTATCTCGCTTTTTCCGTAACAACGGTAGTGTTGAAACCCTACATTTCCACCTTTTACCTCCAGATAGCTTTCTCCATAAATGGCAACCTTAAAATCTTTAGCAGTGATACTTTCAAAAAAGACTTTGGTAGAGCCATATATGTCCAGGTCAAAGTCTTCAGTATTGATTGGATTTTCGAATGTGATTTGTTCTTCACTGCGAATTTCAACTTCTTCTAGCTGCTTATAATTTACCGTAATGCGTACTTCTGTACCTTTATAAATAGAGCGATCCATTTCACGACCATTTATCTCAACCTCTTCTTCTTTTGAAACGATCTTAGCATCTTCCAGGTAAATATGCAGTTCCTTTCCATCATTTTCTATATTGATCTTGTTGCGCTCAATCCGGGAATATTCGATTACCACAGATTCTTCATCAGATTCTTTGAAGACCACTTCGATATAAGGACTTATCGTAACTTCAGAAAAGCTGGAAACTTCAACTGTTTCAGATTGAGCATTGCTTAAATTGAAACTGAAAACGTTTATCAATAAAACGATCAATAATTTGCTTTTAATTAAAACTGACTTTTTCATATTACTATATTTATTCGGTTTTTAAACTTTTAATAGGATTGATGCTGGCCGCCCTAAAACTCTTTATTCCAATGGTGAGAAAGGCGATTCCTAATGTGATCACGGCAGCCAACACAAATAAATACCATTGAATATTGATCCGGTAGGCGAAATCCTGTAACCACCTGTTCATTAAATAGAAACATAGCGGGAAAGCGATCAAGAAAGAGACAGCCACCAATTTTAGGAAGTCTTTTGATAAAAGTGCTACAATTTGTGTTGCAGAAGATCCCAGAACTTTTCTAATACCAATCTCTTTAAATCGCTGTTCTGCAGTAAAAGTTACCAGGCCAAATAATCCAAGACAGGCAACGATAATGGTGAGAATCGCGAAGAGTGTAAGAATGGTTCCCATTTTACGTTCTTTTAAATAGGTATGTTGAAATGAGTCGTCCAGCACACTATAGTTCAAAACTTCCCTTGGATTATATTGATTCCAAGTAGAATTCAGCTTTTCAATAATCCCCGACATATTGGCTGATTTTGATCTTAAGATGACTCCGCCGTATGGATTCTTTTTCAGAATGAGCGGTTCTATTTCCTGGTGCAATGATTTCCAGTTGAAATTTTTAATTACCCCCATTACAGTGATGTCTTTCAAACCTTCCCGGGTATCTCTCTGAAAGGTTTTGCCCACGGCATCTTTTCCAAAGCCAAGGATTTCAGCAGCTTTTTCGTTAATAATCACCTTATCACTTTCATCACCAAATTCTTTTGAAAAATTTCGCCCCTGCAATAATTCCATTCCCAAGGTTGGGATATAATTCTCGTCAACATTATAGAAATACATTCGGCGTAAAAATTCACCGTTTTGGAAAGTTCCTCCTACTTCATTATCACTTTCCCCGGCCGGTACGAATGCAGAATGGGTAACACTAGCTACACGGGGATCATTTTCGATCTCTTGGATAAAATTATCTTCATTATTCTCCAAAAGATAGGTGTCCTTGATTACCAGGAGCTGATCTTTTTCGTATCCGAGATCCTTATTTTGAATATAGTTCATTTGTTCCCTCACTACTAAAGTCGCCAGAATAAGCCCTGCAGAAATCACAAACTGAAAGACTACAAGTCCGCTACGTATTCCTGAACCGTTTCCTGAAAATTTCGACTTTAAGGCATTTAGCGGATTAAAAGAAGATAGGTAAAATGCAGGATAAGCGCCTGCCAGTATAGTAATCAGAAAGATTAAACCTAAAAGGGAGAGGAGGTATGCCGGGTTTAATATGGTAGAAAATTCGATGGTTTTTCCTGCGAGCTGATTAAAAAATGGGATGGACAAAGCGAAAAGAACACTTGCCAGGACAGCGGCGATAATCGTTGAGATAAAAGCTTCCGCTAAAAACTGATAAATAAGCTGATTTTTATTAGATCCAAGTACTTTTCGAATGCCTACTTCTTTTGACCGTTTGGATGCAGAGGCCGTAGCCAGGTTCATAAAATTAATACATGCGATGACCAGCATAAAAATAGCAATAGCACTAAAAATATAAACATATTTGATATCACCACCTTGTTCAAGGGTGGTTGCATCAGAAAAATCTGAATGCAGGTGAATATCAGTTAAAGGTTGAAGAAAAAGTCCTATATCATTATCCTTTTGAAATTCTTCGTAAGACATTCCAATAGCCTCCATCATTTGCGGTCCCATGTATTTCTTAGTGATTGCGGGTAATTTTGCTTCTACTTCAGCAACTTCGGCACCTTCCTTTAAGACCAGGTATGTAAAAAAATCTGATTCCATCCAGCTCGTCTTTTGTGCCTGATCATATCCAAGTGTGGAAACCAGCAAGTCAAAGTGAAAATGAGAATTCTTCGGAATATCTTTCATTACCCCGGAAACGTATAATTGCTCATCCCGGTTTGAAACTGTGATCGTTTTTCCTATGGGCTCGGTATTACCAAAGATATTTTTAGCTAAAGATTCAGAAATAACCACAGAATTGGGTTCATCGAGCGGGGTATTTTTGTTTCCATTGATGATAGGCAGTGTAAATACATCAAAGAAATTAGGGTCAACATATCCCAATTCGCTTTGGCCGTAATAAATACCCTTATGTTCCAGACGATTGTTATAGGATTTTGCCAGCCGGGTTGCTTGAGTCACTTCCGGTAGATCATTTTTCAAGGTTTGCGCGACAGGAGCCATCACTACGGCTTCGTTCATTTGTTCTCCGTTCACTTCAGCTTTAAAAACCACCCGAACTATCTGATCTGCCTTTTCGTTGAAACGATCATAACTTAGTTCATCCAATACATACAGCATAATCATGATCACTGACGCTATTCCAAGTGCTAGCCCGATAATATTTACTGCAAATGTACCTTTGTTCTTGATGATATTCCGCGAGCCGGTTTTAAGATAATTTCGGATCATGATAAATGTTTTTAAACCTCACAAGTTTCCAAACCTGTGAGGTTGTTTTGTTTATTCAGTTCTTAGGTTTTTAACGGGTTTTTGTAATGCTGTACTTATTGTTTTTACACTCATTACAGCCAGAGCTAAAACAATCATAAAAAAACCACCACCGGCAAAGATCCACCAGCTCAGTTCCGTTCTATTGGCAAAATCCTGTAGCCAATCATTAAGTAACCAATATGTAATGGGGGCTGCAATAACAAAAGCTATTACGATTAAGATCAAAAAGTCCTTGCACAAAATGATGTTGATCTGCCTAATAGATGCGCCTAGCACCTTGCGAATTCCTATTTCCTTCGTACGGCGTTCTGTGGTGTGAATTACTAATCCTAGAAGTCCCAGACAACTTATCAAAACCGAAAGAGCCATAGCCCAAGTAATGAGTTTTGACATGCTTTGTTCTTTTTTATAAAAGGTAAGGATAGTTTCATCCATAAATTTTAGATCAACCGTTTCTTCAGGGTAAACCTCTTTATACGTGTTTTCTACTTGTGCCAACGTGGTGCTTAAGTCCTCGTAATTTTCAGTAGAAAAGCTAAAATGAATGACCTCAAAACTAGAGTGCCACATACCGCCGACAAATGCCATGGGTTCAATCTCTTGTTTGAGGGAGCCTTGATTGAAATCAGCCATCACTCCTGTAATGGAATAGGGAACGCCGCCAGAGGTCACCGTTTGGTTTAAAGCTTTACTTGGGTTTGTGAATCCCATTTTTTCAAGGGCTTTTGTATTAATGACTATTTCTTTAATAGTGTCATTTAAGGGTGTTCTACCAGCAAGTATTGGGATTTCATACAGATCGAGGTATTCTGTATCGCCAAAAAGCATGCGTACACTTGTTTTTCTTTCTATCCCATCATGATTGGAGATAAAAAAAGTAGTAGATTGATCAAAAGAAGCTGGCGACTGACCGCCTAAACTTACTTTTTTAAGCGCGGATAGATTTGCAAGCTTTTGGGCGAGAAGTTCTTGTTTGTCTGAACTAGAAAGATAATAAGGTGTCTCCATAAAAGCAACAGATTCAGTTTTAAAACCCATATCCTTATTGATCAAGAAACTAATCTGTTTACCAACTAAAATTGTAGAGATAATAAAGACAAAAGCGATGGTAAACTGGAATATGGTAAGGAATTTTCTAAGTTCGTTTTTACTGCCAGCTTCTGTATTTTTTCCTTTTAACACACGCACGGGCTTAAATTTTGACAAAATAATTCCTGGATAAAATCCTGCCGTAATGGTTACTATAACGAGTAATAATCCTATCAAGAACAAGATGACTGGGTTCATCAATAGGGATATATCAATGCCTTCGGCTATAAAATCATCAAAGATTCTTAAAAGCCAAAAAGATAAAAGGACCGATACAATCCCAGCAAAAATTGTCAGCAAAAATGTCTCTCCCAAAAATTGAAAGATTAACTGGCCTTTGGAACTTCCCAGTGTTTTTCTAATGCCTATTTCTTTGGCTCTTTTTGAGGCTTGTGCGGTATTAAGATTGATGAAATTAGCACATCCTAATAGCAATAAAAACAGTGCTACCAATCCTAACATGAAGAGAACTTTCTTATCTGCTACAGCCGTTTCTGGATCGTAAATACCTAATTCGTTATTAAAGTGCAGATTCGTTAAAGGTTGAATGTGAAATTCACGGGTTGATCCTGATTTCACATCTTCTTTCATTTGATGTTTTTCTGCGATATCATCCAATTGAGCCTGGAAGTTATTTAATAAAGTTTTCTTCTCAAGTTTGACCCAGAGTTGCGATGTATTGTAAACACCATACCAGTTATTACCTGATATTTGATGGGCAATATTGGTTTGAGGAGCCGTATGTAGTGATAGGAACTCTTGAAAGATTATATCACTACGTTCTTTAAAATCTGCTATTACTCCAGTAACGACTGCAGGTATAGAGTCATTATAATTTAATGTTTTTCCCATTACTTGGGATGGGGATAAATTAGGGAAATAGAGTCTTGCTCTATCTTCTGTAAGTACAACCTCATTGGGCTTAGATAATGTTTTTTGGGGGGAGCCAGCAAGCCATTGGTATTCGAGTAATTCAAAATAGCCTTGGTCAGCAAATACCACAAAATCCTGTTGTTTGAATAGCTCCTCAGTTCCCGTAGGTTTTACATTAACTGATTGGAATTGGTGGAAAAAAGCGGCTGTTTCTAATCCTGTAACATCATTTTTAACCACATCAACTAATGGAAACGGAATCCCAGCACTAACACGGCCACCTTCAGGATCATTAAATTGAGTAGTAACTCTGTATGTACGATCACCATCGGGATGAAATTTGTCAAAGGTAAAATCATAGTACACCATCATCCCTATTACAAAGGAGGCACTTAAACCTATGGCAAGGCTAATGATATTGATCAATGAGAATATTTTATGTTTCCAGATATGCCGCCACGCAATTTTGAAATAATTTCTGATCATGATGAAGTTTTTGATGGATGATTTACTCTGTCTTAAGGCTTTTAACCGGGTTTTGCATGGCTGTTTTTAGTGCCTGAAAGCACACAATAAATAAGGTTAGAGATACCGCAAATAATCCTGAAAATACAAATACCGGCCATTCAATTTTCGTTTGGTAGGCAAAATCCTCAAGCCATTTAGTTGCTAGAAACCAAGCCACTGGTGATGCAATTAAAACTGCTAATGCTGTAAGTTTGATGAAATCTTTTGATAATAACCTGGTTATCTGGAATACACTGGCCCCTAAAACTTTTCGAACTCCAATCTCTTTAACTCTTTGTTGCGCCGAAAAAGCTGCAAGCCCTAAAAGTCCTAGTCCAGCAATTATTATAGTCAATATGATAAAAAAACCAAACATTGTTGCTAAGCGCTCTTCAGATTTAAAGAGGGCATTGAATTTATCGTCCATAAATTGATATTCTAATGGTGTTTCCGAATCGTATCTAGTATAACTATCAGATATTTTGGAAATAAGACCCGGCAGGTTTACGGTGTTGCTATATTTTATATATAGGCAGCCTGTCCCTGAAAATTGGTTTCGTTTTGATATTTTAAGTCCCAGGGCATCTATAGGGTCTTCAAGGGAAGCATAATTAAAGTCATTCACTACGCCCACAATTTCTTGAGGGCTTCCCGCCAATTCTATAAACTCCCCTCTGGGATCTGGGCTAAGGCTAAATTTTTCAATTGCTGATTCATTTATTATTATTTTTTTCTCAGCGGTTATCAATTCTTTATTTACCGGCGTTAATTGCCATTTTACTTCAAGAACCTCCAGGAAATTATCATCTACCTGCATTAGAGGAAGGGCTAATGACTCTGTATTTTCAGCAGAAGCGAAAAATATATCATATCCATCATAAATTTGATTTTTTGAAATAGCAGTACTTTTTATTCCAGGAATTTTTTCAATCTCATTTCTAAATGCACGAGAATTATTTCCCATGCTTTTTTGTAGAGGCACCATTAAAATTTCGGAACGATCCAAGCCGGTATTTAAGGTTTTTAAATAATCCATTTGTTGTTTTATTATAATACCGCCGATAATTAAAACTACGGCTATAGTAAACTGAGCCGTTGTGCAAATTTTTCTAATTAAGTTTCCACCAAATTTTCCAGGAGATTTTTTTCTAAAGTTTTCTATTGGGTTAAAGGAAGACATTACAATGGAAGGATATATACCGGCTAATAGTATACTTACAAGATAGATTGTACCAAGGATAATCAGAAATATTGGATGGAAAAAGAAGACACCGTCAATATCAATATTCAGTAAATTAAAAAATGGTCTTTCAAAAATATAACTTAATATTCCTGCTATTATAAATGACACGCTAACGTATAAAGCAGATTCCACATAAAACTGAAACGCTATATTTTTTTTATCTGCACCATTTACTTTTCTCACAGCTATTTCTTTTGCCCTGGAATTAGCGCGCGCAGTGGTAATACTCATATAATTAATTAGTGCAAGTAATAAAATAAACAGGGCGATAAGGGGAAATACATCCAGATATTTTATGCCGTTATCATTTCCAGACTTTAAATGTTTATCTTCTAATGGCTCCAGAGAATACTCATCTTTTGATTTATTATTAGCATTTGTACTGAGTTTTTGAGCAGTTCCAATAACTGATTGTATGTTTTCGCTAGTGTCAAGTTTTAGAAAAGTTGCAAAAGACCCACCCTGAAAAATTTGAGAGCTGAAATCGCGTTCATTCTCTTTCATTTTTTCCATGGTAGCAATAGAAGTGATAAAATCATAATGAATGCTGGAATTCGAGGGGCTGTTTTCGGCTATTCCGGTTATCTGAAACTGATAAGTACTATCCTTTATAATTTCGAGTTTTTGCCCTATGGGATCGCTTTGTCCAAAATATTTCTTTGCTATGTCTTCGGAAATGACCAAGCTGAATGGCTTCGCTAAAACAATTTCTTTATTTCCCTGAAGAAGATTGAAAGAAAAGAAATTGAAGAAATTCTCATCGGTATAAAAGAAATTTGGCTCAGAAAAACTCTGAGATTTTCTTTCCATGGGTTTTACTACTACCGGTTTATATTCCGAATTTATTCGGAGGCCTGATTCAACGGAAGGAGAGTTTTCAACCATGGCATCTGCAACTACCTGATTAAAGTTCTGCATATAAATGGTTTGATCTCCAAATTTTGCTTTTCCTTCTAATTGAAATATTCTATCTGAATCTGCATGGAATATGTCATAGCTACGTTCATGAGAAACATAGAACATAATAAGGATACAGGCTGTAAGGCCAAGTGACAGGCCACCGATATTAATAAAGCTGAAAAGCTTATTTTTTCTAATGTTCCTCCACGCTATTTTTAAGTAATTTCTAAACATTATTTCGGTGATATTAAACCTTACAAGTTTTAAAAACTTAAGGTTTGGTTTGTTTATTCCGTTCTGAGACTTTTCACAGGATTTTGTAAAGCGGTTTTTACAGTTTGGAAGCTCACGATGGAAAGTGCAATTAAAAATACAGTAGATGCCGCTGTCACAAAAATCCACCATTGAATCGTGGTTCTATAAGCAAAATCCTGAAGCCACTCGTTAAGCGCCCAATATCCTATGGGAATGGCTATTAAGCTTGCTATAAATACCAGGATTAAAAAATCTCTGCCTAAAAGCGCAGTAAGATCTTTAATATTTGCCCCTAAAACTTTTCGTATCCCTATTTCTTTATTTCGCTGCCTAATCATAAAAGCGGTTAAGGCAAATAGGCCCATGATTGAAATTAAGATGGCAATGCCACCAAAAAAGCTAATGATCTTTTCCAGCCTTAAATAAGAACTAAATAACTTTTCAAAATTTGCATCCAGAAAGGAATATCGCAGAGGGAAATCAGGTTCAATTAGTTTCCATTCCTCTTGTATTTCGGTTATGGATGAATTAATATTATCTGATTTGAGTTTTACCAGGATAGCTCCACCAGACTGGTACATGCAGGCTTTATTTTCAATAGTATAGACAGCGGGTTTCACATTAGACTGGAAACCGTGTACGTTTATATCATTTACTATTCCCACTATCTTGACAGTTCCTTCATCACATCCGCCAAACGAAATGGTTTCTCCAATAGGGTTAGAAGATAATTTTCTTGCTGCAGTTTCATTAATAATTGCGTTACGGGTATTTTGATCTGCAAAAGATTCATTAAAATATCGTCCCGCAAGTAATGGAACTTCCAAAGTTTTAAAATAATCGGTGCTTACCTTTACCGATCCCATTCTTATTTTCTCACCTTTATAGTCAAAATTATAGGTAGAAGAATCTGCTATTTTATCGCCGGGTACTGTAGTTGTTTTTGAGATACTACTAACCCCGGGTATGGAAAGTAGTGCGTTTCGTGCTTGCTGAAAGCCCTCCTCCCGGGTAGGTTGTGTAGCCTCAATACGCATGACCTGCTCCCCGGTAAATCCTTTATCTTTGTTTTGAATAAAATGGAGCTGTTTGTTTACTCCCAAAATGACAATAACAAAAAAGACCGTTACCATAAATTGAAATATCACCAGTATATTTCTAAAACTCCATTCCTTATTTCCAAAAGAAATATTTCCTTTTAGAACATTCACAATTTTAAACCCAGAGAGATAAAAAGATGGATATATGCCCGAAAGTAAAACAAGGATAAAAAGGCAAAGACCAATCTGGAGGAATAAAGACCAGGAATTTTGTGCCCAAAAGCTTAACTGAAGATTAAGGGAACTATTGATATAGGGTAAACTTATCAAAACAACACTTAGTGCTATGATTAAACTAATAGCACATTGTAAGGACGTTTCACTCATAAACTGAAAAATCAGGTTTTTTCGTCCTGATCCCAGGACCTTTCTAACTCCAATTTCCTGGGTTCTTCCTAGAGATTTGGCTACCGTAAGATTACTGAAATTAATTGCCCCTATTAGAAGGAGGAGAACTGCCAGGATAAAAAGTATAGAAATTGTTTTAATATTACTGGAACCGTATTTCGAAAAATTTTGAATATCGGGAACCGAATCAGTAAATAGGATAGTTTTGTTATCCGATTTTTTATAAGCTTCCTTTAAATTTTCATCTTGCAATATTCGCTCTTCAAAATAGATCCTATTGAGGTCTTTTTCTAGTTCAAGTTCAGGAATTTGTTGGTGAAGTTTGATATAAGTCTCATAAGAATGATTATTCCAGAAAAAGTTCTGTTGTTCGTATGGGTCTCGCATTACGAGATGCATATTACGATGAGAGGGTGTTTCCGGTAATTCCATGACGCCTGTGATCACACCTTCCATGACATTAAAAACCTTAATGGTCTCTCCCATGGGATTTGCATCCCCAAAGAGTTTCTGCGAAAGTTCCTCACTGATTAAAACAGCATTTGGAGCATTGAATGCCGTAGTCCTGTTTCCCTGACTTAGATGATAAGGAAAAACCTGTAAAAAGAGAGAGTCTGCTGAGGTAAATCCTTTTTGATAAATACTTTTTTCATTTGCACTTATAAGTATTTCGTATTCACCAGTTCCCTGAAGGGAAGTAGCTGCTTCCACTTTGGGATATTTCTCATTGAGAAAAGAGGCTAATGGTGCAGGGGTTGCTTCAAAAATTTCATCTTTTACACGCATGGACACTTTATGAACTTGCCGGAGTTCTGGATCCCAGGTATCATAACTCAGTTCATAATTAAGAGCTAGAAGAACAATAATGAAACTCGCCATTCCGGCCGCCAGCCCCAGGATATTGATAGCAGTATATGCCTTATTTTTTTTCAGGCTTCTCAACGCTATTTTAAAATTATTTCTAAACATTTTTTATATGTTTTTAGGTCTGGATTATTCAGTTCTTAAACTTTTAACCGGGTTCTGAATGGCTGCCTTGATCGTCCTGAAACTGATGGTGAAAATGGCAATTCCTATAGCGATGATACCCGCGAAAAGGAAGATCCAGATATTCAGATCGATCCGATAGGGATAATTTTGTAGCCATTCCCTACTGAAATACCAGGCAATTGGGGTAGCGATCAAAAATGCAATCCCAACGAGTTTTAGAAAATCTGAGGTTAGCATCAGGGTGATCTTACCCACACTGGCACCGACGACTTTTCTAATTCCAATTTCTTTACGTCTTTGTGATACGACCAGTAATGATATAGCAAAAAGGCCTATACAGCTTAACATAATCGCGAGGATGGAACCACTGCTTATCATAGTGGTCATCGTACGTTCTTTCATGAGGGTACGGTCAATATTTTCATCCAGGAAAGAACCTAAAAATTCCCGTTCAGGTTCAATTTTATTCCATGTCGATTTTATCTCGTCGTAGGCTCCGGAAAGGTTTCCTGGTTTGACTTTTATATAGGCATATCGCAATGCACTGCTTTGATTCATGAAAAGGCTGAGGGGCTCAATTTCTTTATTAAGATCTTGAAAATGGAAATCTTCTATTACGCCTATAACTTTGAATAGCTTGTCATCTATATTAAGATTAATTTCGAGCGGATTTTCTTCAGTAAATTGTTTTGCCATAGACTCATTGATAACAACAGATAAACTATCAGCTGCATAATTCCGGCTGAATGTTCGGCCCTCTAAAACATTTATATTCAATGTCTCTGTATAATCATAATCTACTGCGAGTATATTTGTTTTTACCTCGCGGCCCTGGTATTCGAATCCCATCACACTGGTCATCGAAGTCCTATCTTTACCCATACCCAAAATATTATTCGAGGCCGAAACACTAAGAATATTTGGATTGGTTTGCAGTTCATCGCGAAGGAGTTGTAGAATTTGCTTATCACTTTTCGAACTGCTTATAGGTAAAGAAATAACCTGCTCTTTATTAAACCCAAGCTCCTTAGACCGCATAAATTCCAACTGATTCCAGAGAACAAGCGTTCCACTGATCAACACAATTGCTATACTAAACTGTATAATTATTAATACGTCTCGAACCTTATTTTTGCCGGTCGCCTTCATTTTGCCTTTTAAGGCTTGCAATATTCCCAGTTTGCTCATTAACAAAGCAGGATAACCGCCAGCGATGAATGTAATAAGTAAAAGGCTTAGAGAAAGGACTAAAATGTTACCTGGATGGAGTATGACCTGCAATGAAGCTTCGGTCCTGAATAAATCCTGAAATGGTTTTAACAAGGCCGAAGCAAGTAAAGCACCCAGTACTATTGAAATCATAAATATTATGAGACTTTCTCCCCAAAATTGCAAGAATAATTGACTTTTGCCCGCACCCAGGGTCTTACGCATTCCTATTTCGCGTAAACGGTTGGCACCTTTGGCAATGCTCATATTTATAAAATTCACACTGGCAATAAATAAAATCAGCAAGGCAATTGCCAAAATCAGGTATTGCAAAGTTTTGCTTACGCTCAATACCCCTTTCTCAATGCTCACAAAACTGCGGTCGGGTACAGGAAGTAACTTTATTTGTCGATAATTTCCATCAGGATTGGCCTGCGCACCATCCCTTTTTGCATTGTTTATGTCATTGGCGAAATGTAATTCAGAAAAAGTTTTGGTTGAATTTTCAAACTGTTCAATAGAAATACTATTATCAAGCTGTAGGTACACGTTATGATTGTGCTTGTCCCACCGATCTATATTATCTGCATATACTCTGTTTGGTAGGTTTTTAAAGTTAAAGACTGCTTCGAAACCTATGGAACTGGAAGCAGGATAATTTTCCAGAACGGCTGTAACTGTAACAGGAACCTGTTCCCCATTTTGTTGAAGCTCCAGTGTTTTACCCAGTGGATTCTCATCGCCGAAGAGGCGGGCTGCGGTTTCCTCTGTAAGGGCCATAGAGGTCTTTTCGGAAAGAGGGTTTTCGCTTTTCCCCTGAATAACGGGAAATGTGAACATATCAAAAAAATCTGGATCCACCCAAACAGCACTAATTCTAAAAGTTTTATCATTATATCTTACCGCAGGGCCACCGCTGGTATACCGCGAAATTTTTTTAACCCCTGGAACTTCAGATTGTAAGGCTGCTGCAAAAGGGACCGGATTGGAATCGCTGGATTCGGTCCCTTGTGGTGTTTCCTGGTTGGTATACACCTGATAAATAGAATCCTTGTTTTCGTGGAATTGATCATAGGAAAGTTCAAAAAGTGCATAAGCGCATAACAGGAATGCTACTCCAAAGGCTACTGTAAGACCAATAACATTCAGTCCGGTAAAGGTTTTTTCTTTCCAGAGATTTCGTAAAGCTATTTTTAAATAGTTCCTGATCATGATGAAGGATTTGATTATTCTGTTCTTAAAGATTTTACAGGGTTAGCTAATGCTGCTTTAATGGCTTGAAAGCCAACGGTGGCAGATGTAATAGCAAGTGCGATTATCCCACCGGCCGCGAAAATCCACCAGTGAAGATCAATACGATAGGCAAAATCTTGTAACCAGACAGTCATTAATAACCAGGTAAGTGGTAATGCCAGTAGAGCTGAGATAAGCACCAGTTTGATGAAATCTTTTGAAAGCAGGAATACGATCTTTTTTGCACTAGCTCCTAGAGTTTTTCGTATTCCAATTTCCTTCACACGTTTCTTTGCGATAAGGGAAATAAGTCCGAACATTCCCAGGCAGGAAATGATTATTGCGAGAAAAGCCACATAATTTACAGTTTTCAAAATACCTTCGATCAGGGTGTACTGGGCGCTTAATTTTTCCTTGATATCAAAGCTTTCAATTTCGCTTTCCGGAAATGCGTTTTTGATCTCATTTTTTAGATCATTAAGAATTGCTGTCTTGTGAGCGGGATCTATTCTTATGCTTAGGTAACTATTCCCTTCAAGCCTCGGTTCGTTCGTATTCCAATGGAGCAGCGGTTCGATTTTACGTTGCATGTCTTGATAATGAAAATCCTCCATAACCCCCACAACATTGTAAATTGCATCGCCA
The DNA here is from genome assembly GCF_029937855.1 of Christiangramia sp. GTDB lineage: Bacteria > Bacteroidota > Bacteroidia > Flavobacteriales > Flavobacteriaceae > Christiangramia. Next base: position 35,215 of record NZ_JAPYPC010000022.1, on the reverse strand, counting down.
TTTTTTTCCTTTAAATATTTATTTTTTATAGATTTCCAACCCAAAGCTTCCATAGCTTTCTGATTGATCATAATCGAGGGTGACTCCTTATCATAATTTTCATTTCTGAAATTTTCACCTTCGGCTAATGAAATTTGATAGGTTTCAACGTAACCTACATCTGCACCGGTATGCCGTAGTTTGACCTCCTGCCCCGTTTCAGGCTCGTAATAAGTATTATAGTTATAGTGATAGGCTGAAGGAATCATGGATGTGGTTGAAATACCCTTTACATAAGGATTCATCCTTAACTTATTCAAAATTGAATTAAAATGGGCACCTGCAGTTTTCTGATCATGTATCTCCAAATTGAGAGGAATGAGGCTTACGTTGTTTTCATTGAAGCCCAGGGGTGAATTTTTCATGAAATCAATCTGGCGATTTAGCACCAAAGCCATACAAATAAAAATGATCGCCAGCGCAAACTGTATTGTGATGAAGGTGTTTCTAACGAATAAGTTTTTACCTGAAAAGTTCAGTTTTCCTTTTATGGCAGTTGCCACGGGAATGGAAACAAATTTTAAAGATGGCAGTATTCCAGCTATGAGACTTATTACGATTCCTAAGCCTATAAAAATTAACAGGACATCAAGATCATTTATAAAATCGAAATGGACAGTACCAAATTGGTTTCCTATAATTTCATTAAGGCCGGGAAGCAGTATAATCTTAAAAAGAAGCAGGCCCATTATCATAGAGATAAATACGATAAGGCCATTTTCTATACAAAAGCGTATAAGGAGATCTCTTTTTCGGCCCCCGGTTATTTTTCTAATGGCAATTTCTTTCGTCCTGCTGTATATGATGGAAGTATTCAAGTTTAGGAGATTTACCAATACGATCAATAATACAAAAAAGGCAGTGGCAAAGGCGCCGGTTAGTATGGTTCCCACCATCGGATTATTTGCCTCTCGTAAATTTGAAAAGCTTTGTGCCTGAATCATTTTTAGATCGGAAGGCTCGGCATAATTCAGGAAAACGAGATCTTTGATTCTGTTCTCAAGTTTTGGAATATCGCTATCTTTTTTGAGCTTTATATAGTTTTCCGCAAAAGAATTATACCAGTTTGCATTTTCACTAAACCCCGGTTGATCCATTAAAAGGGAAGTATTTAGAAGAATATCGGCATCAATAGAAGCGTAATTTGATAAAGGCTCCAGAACACCGGTAACCGTGAGGTTGATGCTGTCATCTGCCTGTATAGTCTTTCCCATAGGGTTGGAATCACCAAATAGCTGCTGCGATTTATCTTCGGAAATTACTACCGAAAATTTTTCGTCTAGTGCAGTTTCAGGATCACCATATTTCAAAGGAAGTGTAAAAACCTGAAAAAAACTGGTGTCTACATACCTTGTATTTCCCCATAATTTTTTATCCTGAAAGCTGAATTTGGGTGAATTCCATCCCTGAATGTGAGTAGCTGCCTCAATTTCCGGAGAGTTTTTTACAATTTCCCCAAGAAGTGGATAAGTGGTTTGCATATAAGTTTCCCCATCCGTGGAGACACTCTGCAGATAATAGAGCTGTTCCTTATTTTTCAATACAGCATCTGCATCGTAATAAGCATAGATTACAAAGATGAGCGTCATGACGCTTGCAAGACCAAAACTAAGACCTATGATGTTAAGACTGCTGTAAAGACTGTTTTTCCAGATACTCCGCCACGCTATTTTAAAATAGTTTTTGAACATTTGATCGTTTTTGATTGATGAATGACCTTCGTTAACTTTTAAATTCAGCCAGCAAATTCTCTGTTACTTTTTGCCCATCCAGCATCCTGATGATTCGGTGGCTGAATTTGGCGTCGTGTTCGCTGTGGGTTACCATGATGATGGTAGTTCCCGCTTCGTTGAGTTCTGTAAGTAGGTCCATGACTTCATTCCCGTTGCTGCTGTCCAGGTTACCCGTAGGTTCATCGGCAAGGATGATCTTTGGGTTATTTACCACGGCTCTGGCTACAGCAACTCGCTGTTGCTGTCCTCCCGATAACTGCTGCGGAAAATGTTTTCTGCGATGCATAATCTGCATTTTTTCCAACACCTCATGTACACGCTCTTTTCGTTCAGCGGGTTTTACCCCGGTATAGATAAGCGGAAGCTCTACATTTTCAAAAACACTCAGTTCATCAATAAGGTTGAAACTCTGGAAAACAAAACCAATATTGTGCTTTCTAAGTTTCGCTCTCTGGCGCTCATTAAAGCCAGCGACTTCAGTTCCGTTGAAAAGATAACTTCCGCCATCAGGATCATCCAGCATTCCAAGAATATTTAATAAGGTTGATTTTCCACACCCGGATGGTCCCATAATAGCCGCAAATTCTCCTTCTTTTACTTCAAAAGAAAGCTTATTAAGCGCAATGGTTTGTACTTCTTCGGTTTTATAGTATTTTTCTAAGTTGGTGATCTTTATCATTTTAAAAGTATTTGTCCGTTTTTTGATGAATGAGTGATGATGTTTTATTCGTTGATGACAAGTTCGTCAATATCTCCAAAATTTGAATAACTCGACGTAATTACCCGGTCCCCGGGATTGATTCCTTCTAAAACTTCATAATATTCAGTGTTCTGGCTACCTAAACGAATCGAGGTTTTATATGCAGTTTCCTCGTCCTCATTTATTTTAAAAATCCAGTTTCCACCGGTTTGCTGAAAAAATCCTCCCTTGGAAACCAAAATGGCTTCTTTTTCCTGGCTTAGTGCCAGTTTAATCTGGAGACTCTGCCCACGCCGTATATTTTCCGGCACTTCTTCCACAAAATGCATGTCCACCTGAAACCGCCCATTTGAAACCTGGGTAAAGACTTTTTTGATTTCCAAATCATATTCTTTACCGTTAAAATTAAAAGTTCCACGCTGCCCGTTGAAAATCCTTGAAATATAATGCTCATCGATTTCGGCACGAACTTTATAACCGGATACTACATCTATCTGGCCCAGTCGTTCACCTTTTGATTTTGACTGGCCGATTTCCGCATCCAATGCGGTAAGCTGCCCATCAACCGGTGCTTTTACAACCAGGTCACCCACTTTTCTGCGCATCAACTCCAAGGCTTTTTTGGTTCTATTATAAGATTCCTGAGCCTGTCCGGTTTCCAATTTAGAAGAAATCGAATCCTGTTCCAGGACTTTCTGAGTAAGATCCAGGCGTTCCTGCTGATAATTATAATTATTTTTTGATTCCTCGTAATCCTGTCTCCCAATTGCCCCTTTTTTGTATAATTTAGAATTCAATTCGTATATCCGTTTGGCTTCCTTTAAACTATTTTTTACATCGGTCAACTGGTTCAGCCTATTAATTGTATTTTGTCTTGATGCGTTTTGAGTCCTCTGTATCTGTGTAAGTAAATTATATACTTGCGTTTCCTGGTTTACCAGACTTAGTTCAAGATCTGTGTTGGATAATCTTATAATGGGCTCTCCTTTTTCCATCATCGCACCATCTTCGACAAAACGCTCTTCCACACGACCACCTTCCATTGCATCAAGATAGATTGTTTTAATAGGAAGCACGACACCATTTACTGGGATATTCTCCTGGAAATTGCCTTTTTGAACTTCACTTATAGTGATCCGTTCTTTTTCAACATTGAGTTTGGAGTTGCCAGTAGAGGAGAATAGAACAAAAATTATGAGGCTTGCAATAATGACAATTCCGGCAATAATTGCTATTCTCTTAGGTGTGAATCGTTTCTTTTCTAAAGGTATATCCATGTAAATTTTTATTTCCGGTTAGTTAAAAGGCAATATAGTGCCACAGTTATAAATGAATGGTATTCAATGTTTTACATTGTAATGATGTGCGGTGAGTGTTCGGTTTTGATACACTTGCTGTTCGATTACAATACAATTTTATAAATCGAATTATTTCTGCATTTGAAACTTGACCAGCCTTTAAAGAAAATCGTAATATTGTGTCATGCAGCTCAAAGATGCTAAAATACTTGCAATAGATGACGATGCAGATGTGCTCACTGCTTTACGTTTATTACTGAAACCTTTTGTTGCTGAAATTGCAACGGAAAAGAACCCTGGAAATCTAATTTCCTTAATTTCAACAAAGAAATTTGATGTGGTCATTCTGGATATGAATTTCAATGGCCTGGTGAATACCGGGAATGAAGGTATTTTCTGGCTTAATAAAATAAAAAATATTGTTCCAGATACCGATGTAATCCTCATCACCGCCTATGGTGATATAGATCTTGCTATAAGGTCTTTAAAAGAGGGGGCATCAGATTTTATAGTAAAACCCTGGCAGAACCAAAAAGTGATAGAATCCATCCGCGAGATGGTGCAGGTTAAAAGAAAGAATGGATCAAAATCTGCAAAGCCGCGTTTTGAAGGCACTAAGATTATTGGTGAAAGCGAAGAGATTCAGCAGGTATTTTCAAAAATTGAAAAGGTGGCCCCTACCGATGCAAATATCCTGATCTTAGGAGAAAATGGTACCGGGAAGGATCTTGTGGCGAAAGCAATCCATGAAAATTCCAATCGCAAAAACAAACCGTTCGTTAAAGTTGACGTTGGTGCCCTCACGTCTTCCTTATTTGAAAGTGAGCTTTTTGGATATAAGAAAGGCGCATTTACAGATGCCCGAGAGGATAGGAAAGGTCGTTTTGAAGCCGCAAACGGAGGTACTTTGTTTCTAGATGAAATAGGGAATATTAGTTTAAGGCAACAGGCCAGGTTGCTAACTGTCTTGCAAAACAGACATATTACACCGCTGGGATCTAATGAAAATATCCCTGTTGATATCCGGCTTATCTGCGCGACGAATCTGGATATTTTAGAACTATCCGATGAAAGCAAATTCAGAAAAGATCTTGTTTATCGTATCAATACGGTAGATCTTATCATCCCTCCGCTTCGAGAAAGGGGTACAGATATCACGCTTCTTACCCATCATTTCCTGGAGTTATATTCAGAAAAATACAATAAAGGCCCTTTTAAATTAGATCCAGGCTTTTTAAAGAAGCTGAAGGAACATCAATTTCCAGGGAATGTACGGGAATTACAATTTGTTATTGAACGAGCGGTGATCATGGCAGATACAAATTTGCTTAGAGGTACCGATCTATCTTTTTCTCCTATTGAAAGCCGGTTGCAGTCTGAAGAAATTCATGATATGCGATTGGAAACAGTTGAAAAAAATACTATTCTTACGGTGATCGACAAGAATAAAGGAAATATTTCAAAATCGGCCAAAGAACTTGGAATTACCCGGGCCGCATTATACCGGAGATTGGATAAATATGACCTTTAAGACCTATCATACCGGTATCCTCCTTCGGATTTTGATCTTGGTTTTTTTCCTTGGTGTTGGCATATGGTGCGTTTTTGAGAATTGGTATCTAGTCACAAGCATCATTCTGTTAGTGCTCATTACTATAGTTTATGAATTTTTCAGGTTCCTGAGCAAAAGGTTTGAAGTAATTGATGATTTTTTCGAATCTGTAAAATACAGGGATTTTTCCAGGAGATATTTAACAGCAAACAAAACCAAAGATATTCAACGATTTTATGAAGGCTTCAATACCGTAAACCAGGTAGTTCGAGAGATAAATTCTGAGAAAGAGACCCAGTATCTCTATCTTCAAAAAATACTCGAACTGGTAGATATAGGAATTCTTGCCTATGAAACGGAGAGTGGAAAGGTACTATGGTCTAATGAATCCTTTCAGGATACACTTGATTTTCCTTCTTTTAAGAACATTCAATTTGTTTCAAGCAGAAATTCGCAGGTATATGAAATTTTGTTTAATAAGTTTTATTCCAAGCCTACCACAGTAGATCTTAATGTAAAAAGGGAAACGATTAAGGTGTTGCTTTCAAATAGTATTTTCAGTATAGAAGAGAAAAGTTTTAAGCTTGTGGTAGTGCATAATATTGAAGAAACCCTGAATAAAACAGAATCTGAAGCCTGGAAAAAATTACTTAGTGTCATGACGCATGAGATCATGAATTCAATAGCGCCAATTTCTTCGCTTGCCAATACACTTAAGTTACAGGTACAAATGCATCGTGAAAAACCTTCTATAAATAAGCTGGATGTAGATGATCTTAATGCCGGACTCTCCAGTATTGAAAAACGAAGTGAAGGTTTATTGAAATTTGCCAAAACCTATCGGAGTCTTAATAAAGTAACAAGTCTTAATTTAGAGACGGTTAAGCTTAAGGAATTATTTAATGATCTGAAGCATTTAATGCAAAGTCAGCTTAAGAATACGAATGCCAAATTATCCTTCCATCTTTTAGATGAAGGACTGGAAATTGAGATGGATTCTTATCTTATGGAGCAGGTGCTTATTAATCTAATATTAAATGGCATAGAAGCGAGTATCGAACAAAAGCATCCTGAAGTGCAGGTTTCTGCCGGAAAGAAAATGGATGGTCGTTTATTTATTAGAGTTAAAGATAATGGCATCGGTATTTCTGAAGAAATAAAAGAGGCAGCTTTTGTGCCGTTTTTTACTACAAAAAAGGAGGGAAGTGGAATAGGCTTGAGCTTATCCAAACAAATTATGACATTACATGGAGGAAAGATTCAAGCCAACAATAATTTGGATGGGGGAGCAACAATTAGCTTAAACTTTTAAATAGTTTTAACGCTATGGTTAAACTATTTATAAAGCTCAATTCAAACCCCTTTTTTATCTAAATCTTATTTATATTTATAACATCATATACGGGGTGCTTCATTTAGTTGAGCTGAGAATATACCCGTTGACTGAGTAGGTAATGCTAGTCAGAAATTATGATAATCAAAGGGAACTTCAATGCGATCATTGTTGTTCCCTTTGTCCATTTATAGACTTTCTGTTACTACATTTCCCACTGAATACCTGAAACAAATCCAAATAAATCCAATTGCTATGAATTGGTGATTTTTGATTTTTCAATTCGCAAATTATTTAAAGTTTTAATGTAGACTCCATAAAAGTAAAGCTTGCCTCCTGTTAATAGTAATATGTTTTAAGTGTTTGTTGGTTAGTCGGTTATAGATTAGAAAAACTTTTTAATCAAAAACCGTCAGCCATGAAAAACAAACACTACCTGAGTCTTTTTTTGTCCCTTACGTTCTTCCCGCTCTTCGCACAGATAGGCGGGATAGAACAATCAGTAGCAGATATTTCTGATACCATAAGGTCGGTTTTTCCGATCATTCTGGGGGTTATCTTTTTAATCGGTTTCCTATTTAATGCCGGTCATTTTTTTGGAGAGAATGCTGATCTGAAAAAAGGGATCACCCGGGTGCTGGTCTTTGTACTTATCGCCGGTGCAGTGGTTGGGATATTCACTTATTTAATGGGGATTGTTGTCTAATGAAGCGCTTTACTATATATCGCGATATTCGAAAAAAGGCATTGATCTTTGGATTAGCCGTAGGGAGTTTTGCAGTCCAGATGACCTCTGTGATCGCCTCTCTACTGCTGATCATCTTTTCATTTAACCTGGTCATGATCATTCTGCTTATCGGTTGGAACATGGGGCTTTATATTTTCCTGCTCCGAGCAAAGACCAGGGTTTTATTCTCCACGGTAAGTTCAAGAATTGAATTACTCTCCAATAAACAATTAGGTATCGATGGCTACAAAGATTAATCTACGCACAAAATATCCAATAATTCACCAGGAAGGAAACCTGGTCTTTTTGGCTAATGGAAATATTTGCATGGCTTATCGGCTGGAGCTTCCTGAGATTTATTCCTTATCTGAAAAGGATTTTGAAAAGCTCCATGCTACCTGGTTTCAGGCATTGAAGACATTACCTGCGGGTACTGTAGTGCATAAGCAGGATATTTATCGAAAGGGAGGTTACAATGCCAAGGACTTGCCTAGCGAAACCTTCCTGGCTAGATCTACCAAAACCTATTTTGAAGGGAGGGAAATGCTTTCTCATGAATCCTACCTGTTTTTCAGCTGGCCAAAAAATAAAAATTTTAATAAGGCTTCTGCTGGAAATCCATTCACCGGTGTTCCTAAAAATATACCCAGGCAGCTGAATCATGCCGCCGGTGTTTTTGAGCAGGGGGTAAAGGATGCGGTAAATTTTTTGGGAAACTCTGGAAATTTCCGGTTGCAGCCATTAAATAATTCTGAGGTAACATGTCTTACCAATGCTTATTTCAATGGGTTTAACGAGGGATCGGATACCGACGTGATTATGAATGGAAAGGATCTTTCCATTGGCGATAAATTATATGGGATCCTATCCATTAACAATGAATTGTGCTTTGGTGATAGCGTATATACCAGTAAAATTAACCCAAGGTTCACTTCCGATGATATCAGTTTCCATCAGGGTTTTATCGATGGAGTAGGGCTGGATCTACAAACCGATCATGTGGTGAATCAACTGATCTATCTTGATGATCGAAACCGATGGCTGGGAACCCTTAATAAAAAGCGGGAAGAACTGCTAAAGAGTATCAACTTCGGGACCCAGAATAAGATCATCCTGGAGAAGATCGAAGCTATCCTGGACACGGTGAGTCGTGATGACCAGGCCCGGATCATCAGAGGACAGACCAGTGTGTTGTGTTGGGGGCAGGATCAGTACAAATTATCCAATACACTGAGCAGTATAAAGGGCGCATTAAAAGAACTGGATATCATCCCTTACCAACCAGCAGGATCTTCCCTGCACAGGTATTTCCTATCGGGCTTTTTCGGTTTTTCCACAGAATTCCCTGAGGACGATCTGTATGTCACCGATCTTAAACACGCCCTTTGCCTGTGGATCAACAATACGAGTTATCGCTCCGATAGCGAGGGCATCCTTTTTAATGACCGGCTTTTCAATATTCCGGTGAAGAAGGATGTATGGGATGAGGGGAAGAAAAGGATAAAGGCACGTAATTTTGCAATTTTTGCACCCACCGGGGAAGGAAAATCTTTTTTGGCCAATAATATCCTTCGCCAGTTTTTTGAAGAAGGAACCAGACTGGTCATCATTGACCTTGGAGGTTCCTATTCCAAATTTGCTAAACTTTACCCGGATAAGCATGTCATCTTACGCTATGAGCCGGGCAAAAGTTTAGGTATTAATCCATTTTATATTCAACATCCAGATGACCTGGGCCCGCAGCAGGTGGAGGACCTAACCGGGTTTCTACTGGAGCTCTCTTCTTCGGGCCTCCAGGTCGCCAGGGAGCGGCAGGTTGCCCTGAAAAAAATAATTTTCAGTTACTACCAGGATGAAAAACGGCCCCATTGCCTGGAAAGCTTTTGCCAATATGTAGAAGGATTACAGGAGTACCTTACCGACGCTCTGGCAATTGCAAAAGAATATTTCGATCCGGGTCATTTCCTGCATATCATGTCCGAGTATCGGGCTGGTGGAATTTACAGTTTCCTTTTTGAAAACAAGGAAGACCAGACCTATAGACTGGAGGACAAACGAATGATCATCTTCGAGTTGGACGAGGTAAAGGATAATAAGGAAATCCTTTCGGTTATGCTTAAGCTTATTAAATCTGCCATTCAACGTACGATCTGGAAGAACAGATCGGAGCGGGGCATTATACTGTTCGATGAATTCGCCAAACAACTGAAGTTTGAGAATGTATTGGAGAGTGTAGAGTTTTATTACCAGGCCATCCGAAAACAAAATGGTGCTATCGGCATCATATTACAATCCATCAACCAGCTCCCCGATAATTCTACGGCTGCCAGTATTCTGGAAAACACTCAGGTGATCTATAGCCTGCATAATGAAAAAGGTTATGGCGCATTACACCGCCGGTTAAACCTGTCAGCCCATGATCTTAACCAATTGAATTCTATTCGTAATAATCTAAAAGGAGAGCGGAAATATACAGAGATGTTTATCAAGATCGGCAGAGAAAGCAACATTTTTAGGTTAGAGGTATCCCCGGAAGTTTACGCCGCTTATCTCACCGACGGAAAAGAAAGTGACACTCTCATGGCGCTCTATGAACAGCATAAGTCCATGGAAAAAGCAATTACTCATTTTATAAACAATAAATCATGAAAAAACTAATACTCGTGGTGGCACTTGCAATGGCAGGTACTACCAATTTGAAAGCACAGGGAATGCCGGTATACGACAATACCAATTTCCTGGCTCTTGGTCAGCAATTGATCGAATCGGCCAAACAGACCTCTCAACTTTTAAAAGCGGCAAATTTTTTAAAAGAACAAAAAGAACGGATCGAAAAGGTTAGTTCTATCATCAAGCAGTTAAAAGCCGTACGGGAAATCATTGAAAATAATCAACGACTCTATGAAACAGTGGAGAATGATCTGCGAGATATTCTTAATTCTCCCTATATCCGTCCAGATGAAGTGGATCGGATAAGTGACTCTTTCAACAGTCTTGTAGCTCGTGCCCTGGAAGATCTAGGCTTTATGCAAGAGCTACTCACCAATAATTACCTGAATATGACCGATGCTGAACGCCTGGAAATTCTAGAGGCGCAGCGTATGCGCTCTCGGGAGATGGCCAGTGAGATCGAGCTCAAAAAAAGACGCTATCAGCTCATTATTGATTTTCGCAAAGCCACCGAGGCCATTAACAGTCGTGAGACCCAATATTAAGAGCAATGGATCTGGGACTGGAATATATTGATGCCGTATTCAATACGATCAAGGAAACCGATTTCTCGCAGTACACAATCGCGGGTATGAAAGGCCTGGCAGTTTTATTGTTCCTGGTAAACATTATTAAAAAATACCACGAGGGGGCGGTAAGTAGTGAGGGATATACCTGGGGCTTAAGCCCGGGAGGGCTAATAAAGAATTTTATGGTGGTATTGCTGGTTGTGTTTTCTACGGAAATACTGGCAGTTTTTGATGGTATCCTGGTGGGCATCGAAAACCAGTTCCGTAATACTGCACCAGCCCTGGTTCCTTTACAGCTACAAGATATGGAAGTCGAAAAGGATATCAGCCTGATTGAAGCCGGGAGCAAAGCTCTGGCTATGTTGTATGAGTATCTGGTCACCCCATTTTACCCGATGAAGATGATTGCCTTTATCCTCAGCTTGTTCTTATGGATCATGGATCTTTTTATTTATCCCTTGTTCCTTGCGGAACGGTTTTTCATCCTGGGTCTGATGCAGGTGTTGTTTCCCCTGGTGATTAGTTTAGCCGTATTTGAGAAATTCAGGGAGATGGGTTACCGGTTTTTTAAGCTATACGCTGCCGTTTATATGATCGTTCCGGCATTTTTCCTAGTCAATATTTTTATAAACCAGTTATATGAAGCCATAAATGTTAATTTCTGGCCTAACCTGGTAGGTGAGGATGTGGACGGCAGTATTCTGGCCCCGGTGATTCAGTTGGGATCCGTAGCCTTTATTTTGCTACTCAAGTTCAAATTATACCATAGAGCGATCAATTTTACATTTCGATTATTCACAGCTTAACCCGAGAGAGGATATTTAAAATTTAATAAACCTAACGATTAGAACATATGAAAACACCTTATACACATATTTACAACGTACTCCGGTTAAACCGCTTTATTGTATTATCAGTCATCATTATTGCTTTTTCCAGCAGTATGATCTCCATATACCAGGTACGAAAGGTATACCAGGAGATGCTAGATAAAGCTTTTGCGATAGATAGCAATGGAATGGTTATACCATTGAAATTAACTGATAAAAAGGAACACCTGGTAGTGGAAAGCCTTTCTCACCTGGATTTGTTCCACCGATATTTTTATGATCTCAACACCAGCAATTATGAGTCCAACCTGGAGAAAGCCTTATGGCTGGGCAACCAGTCGGTAGATGAAGTATATCGGCAGAAAAGGGAGGATGGCGTTTACAACCGGCTATTGCAATATGCCCTGGTGCAAAAAGTTACCAGGCTGGATTCAAAAATTGATATGACCAAAGCTCCGTATGCCTTTAAAACAAAAGTTCATTTTGAGATCAACCGGGGCAGTATTATCGACCGGTATGAATTAGTTACCAGCGGCGAACTAATCCGGGTAGATCGTCATTTCCCCAGGAATCCCCATGGATTATTAATTACTAATTATTTCGAAAACAGTTTAAAAAAATTAAATGATGAACCTAGATAAGAAAAAATTTGTATTCGGTATCGTGGTGCTATTAATAATCACGTTTATCGGGATCTACGGATTTATGTTATTCAGTGAGGATTCCGAAGAAACCGAAACCCTGGAGCAGCCTAAAGTACCGCTATTGGAGGAGAGTCAAAAAGATTATGAGAGCCGGAAGGAGGCGGTGGATAATTTAAAAGAAACAAGATCCGGCATCGCTCCGAGTATATATGATGAAAAGTTGATCGATAAGGATGGCCTTTATGATCCTTACCTGGAAGAGAAAGAGAAAATAAAATTAATGGATAGTATTTTGGCCAGTGGTCCGGAGCCAGAAGATTATCACCTGGAATCGTTTAAGAGTATCCTGGAGAAGGATACGGTGAAAACACCCTTGGTTGTGATATCGCCAAAAGATCCAGTATTTAGTATAGGTCATGGCCACCGCTCATTTTTCTTGGCTTCTCAGCAAAAAAATGTTCAACAATCACCAACGGGAAAGTTATTAATACGGGCCGAAGTAAATGGGAACCAGGTAGTGCGAAAAGATCAACGTCTTGAGCTACGATTTACCGAGGATTTTATCCATGAATCAGATACCCTAACCAAAAACAGCATTATATATGCGAACTGCAGTTTTAAGGCGAACCGGCTCTTACTAAACATACATCCCACTGAAGATTTAAAAACCGCATTAAAAGCGTATGATATTTCAGATGGTCAGGAAGGTATCTATATCGAAAACAGTTTTCGTAGTCAGGCGACCACGGAAGTGATCGATGATCTGATCCAGGATATTAATATTTCAGGTGTTCCACAGGTTAGCGGTCTTAAGAGTATTTTCCAGCGTAGCAACCGCAATGTAAAGGTGAAGGTGCTTCACCAGTATCAACTTTATTTAAAACCAGTATTATGAAAAGAATTATTTTAGGATATGTATTATGCTTCACGGCGATAAGTTTTGCGCAGGAGCAAATAGCAACTATCTATTGTAATCAAAATCAGAACGTAGCCTTTATTATGCCCGCACCAATTGAGCAGGCGGTAACAGGTTCGGAGGATTTTGTGTTTAGCTATAACGTGGCGGCACCAGACAGCCTTGGCCTACTCCAGGGCAAACCGGGGCTGGATAGTAATTTGTTAATCCGCACAGAGGATGGCGGTGTCTATTCCTATATCCTGAAGTATCAGGATACACTTTCCAGGTTTAATTATTTTATTTCAGCAAAAGAGCAGATAAATCCTCCGAAATCTTTAAAGGGGAAAACGGTCATTGAAAAAGAATTTGGTAAGTCTACCTACGCTTTAAAGAATGAAAGTTATTTTAAAAACCTCTCAAAATATTACCTTAAGGCTTCCATAGGAAGAATAAAGGTGAAACGAAAATATGGGTTAAGACTGGAAGTGAAATCCATCAATCATTACGGAGATCATGTTTTTGTAAAATATGCTATTGAAAATAACTCTAATATTGATTATGAAATTAATACCGTGGAGCTTTATAAAGTACAGGGAAGGAAAAACAGGAAAAGTTCATTTCAAAAATTAATAATTCAACCAATATATAGCTACAGGCTTCCGGAAAAAATACATAAAGCAGAAAAGCTTCATTTTGTAATAACCTACCCTAAATTTACCATTGGCTCTAATGAAAAGCTAAAAATAGGGCTGACTGAGACAAAAGGCAATAGATATTTAAAATTAATGCTGTAGTATTAGTTCCCAGTACCATAGACTTGCCAGGCGTTTAAGGTAATATTGGTTTTGAATGTAGGGAAATGAAGTAAAGAGAAGTGTAACCCCAGGAGGATACACTTCTTCATTTTGATTTAAAATTATTTGGTAGACCAAATCGAATAGCTTTTAGCCGGCACTTCTATTTTAACCCAACCATCAGCTTGAGTTATCGGTTCCCAACCGGAATTTCCGGTAAAATCTTTTATTCTACTAGAATTCCAATTAGTAGATACCCATCTTTCCTTCCTGGAACTACTATTATTTATATAAACTATCAGACCCGGATTACCATTTCGTCTAGCCACATATTCATCCTGATCTGCATGCAATATTGAGGTTGAGCCTCCCGCTTTATTGTTATGAATCCATATTAAGTTGTTAAGTTTATTCTTATCAAGCCATTCTTCGTAATCGCTGTAAAAGACAGTGGGATAACCCTCATGAGTGAGTATGTAGGCGTAGGCGAGTAATTTACCGTTGTAAATTTCATCAGTATCATGATTGGCTACAAAAGTTACTGCCTTTGTAGGCCTTCTTTTCCATAACATATCCCCCTGAAGCTTTGTCAGATCATTTCCTTCGAATGCATCTTTCATACGGTAATAGCAGGCAAAGTCAAATGCAGATGCACCTGATTGATCTACCCATGCTTCTAAAACTGAAGCATTTCCATCCCATAATTCTCCTATGGCAAAACCACCAACTTCATTAGTCCAGACATTCACCACCCAGGGGGCAAAGCCTTTTACATAGTCAAATCGCCACCCGTCAAATCCCATAGTATTTTTATAGTACTTAGCTACTGAATTGGTTTTATTCCATAGCCAGTCCTGCACGTATGCTTTGTCATGACATAAATCCGCAAAACCACCAAAAGCTCCTGAATCATTGTTATGATAATCGTTTGGATGAAAATCTGTTGCGGATCTGTAAAATAGGCCGGAGGCCGGATCGTAATCTGTATATGTCGAGGTTCCGGTAAATGGATTGTCTTCGAGTGCACCTCCACTATTATGATTCAATACAATATCCGCTATGACGCTAATATTATTATTATGCGCGGTACTAATCAGGGATTCCAATTCATTTCTGGATCCGAACCTGGTTTCAACAGATCCCATCTGGTCATAATCTCCAAAATCATAATAATCAAAAGGATCATATCCCATAGAAAAAGGGCCGTTTTGTGCTTTTGATGCCGGAGGGAGCCAGATTGCATCGATTCCAGCGTTCTTCCAGGAAGGAATTTTTGAGGAAATCGTTTCCCACCAGGTGCCCCCGGCCGGAACATCCCAATAAAAAGCCTGCATCATAACTTTACTTCCTATTGGAGCCTTTGAAAAGTTTCCGTGCTTTTCTTTAGGCATAGCGGAATGTATTTCATCTGCCGGAATTTCGCCAGGAACTTCTGCTTTTTCACAGGAACTGAACAGTCCCAATAGTAGTCCCAGTGCCAATAAGTAATTTGTAAATTTCATAATATATAGATTTAGGTTTTTTATAAATTATGAAAACTTCACATATTTAAACCGAATAAAGTAAGAATACCATATACGAAAACGTTTTAGTGTTGATAAGTTCTTGGTTTGAGTGTGTAATTTTAATTTGATATTCTTGTATAATATTTTTTTTAGGACAGGTTATAGCTCTTTACTTTAGACCAATCACTGCGCTCCTACCTTTTTTCTATTAATATATCATACATAAATTTTAGTCATAAATTATCTTATATCCATAACTGCGAACATTTACTATTTGAATGGTTTTATCCCTTGCCAGCTTTTTTCGAAGTTTTGATATAAAAACATCCATACTTCTAGCACTAAAGAAATCATCATTACCCCATAGTTTATTTAATATTAGAGATCTATCCAGTAATTTATTTTTATTCTTACTGAGGTGGAAAAGGAGATGAGCTTCACGATGGGTCAATAATTTTTTCTCCTCTTCTTTATATTGCAGCGTTTGTTTAGGAAAATCGAATTTATAATCTCCAATTTCAATAATTGCATGTTCGAGTTGTTGTTTTTTCCGATTTAGAAGATTATTCATTCTAACTATCAATTCCTCCATACTAAAAGGCTTCTTCAGGTAGTCATTGCCTCCGATACTAAAGCCTTCTACCACGTCTTCGGTTTGAGATTTAGCAGTGAGAAATATAATTGGAATGGTGTCATTAATTTTTCTGATTTCTTTGGCCAGAGTAAATCCGTCTTTTTTCGGCATCATCACATCTAGAACCAATATTTCCGGTTGTTGCTGATGAAATTTTTCAAGGGCAAGTAGACCGTTGTCTGCCCAGATCACCTGAAAGTCCCGGGTCTCTAAACTTTCTTTGACAATTTGAGCCAAGGAAGGTTCATCTTCTGCTAGCAGAACCTGAATTTTTTTATTCATGAGGCAGGAAAATTGTGAATTTAGTATTCGGTTTAATCTCAAGATGGATTTGTCCGTGATGTTTTTCTATAACTTTTAAGGTATAATAAAGACCAATTCCAAAGCCTTTTATATCGTGCATATTTCCATGCGGAACCCTGTAAAATTTTTCAAAAACCTTATCAGCCTGTTCTTTAGTTAGCATTTTTCCAGAATCTTCAATGGTAATTTTAATATTTCCAGAAAAATCCTGTAGTTGAATATTGATCTCATCTCCTCCATATTTTACAGCATTGTCCAGAATATTGTTCAAAGCATTTTCCAGATGAAACGGGTCTGCCAGTATCCAGGTTTTCTTTAGGTTCTGCTTCAAATAAAAATTCTTGTTTGATGCTAACCTTTGATGTTTCATTACTAATTCTTTTACTAATACATCGACAGAAACTTCTTCTTTTTTCAGTTTTAGTTGATCCCCGTCTAACGTGGCGGTTTCCAATAATTTTTCTACCATCATCTGTAGTTTCCCCAGTTGGGCATTGGAAATTTCGAGGTAATTCCTGGTTTTTACCGGATCGTTATTTTTATTAAAATTGGTTATACCTTCCAAAGCAGCTTTTATGGTAGCAATAGGGGTTTTAAACTCATGGGTGATATTGCCGATTAAATCATTTTTTATCTCTGCCAATTGCTTTTGTCGATTTATAACTTTGAGCATAAATAATAAACAACCTACTACGCAACACATTAAGATTGCCGAGAGCAGTAAACCCATCATATTACGTTTTAATATAAGTCCTGTATTGGGGTTAAAATAAAATTTAAATGAACTTTTTTTCGGTAAATAAGCTGATTTAGAAGTGGTGCTAAGACTTGCATTATCCCTAATTTGGAGATTATGTTCCTGGACGTCACCGCTGTTATTTTCGAAAACATAGCCATAGCCGGTTTCTATATTTTTTTGTTGTAACTGTTCATCTATAAAATTATTTAGATCGGAGATTTGTAAGGTATCGGTGGTGATAGATATAATTACTTTAGACGCTAATTTAAAAATACTGTCTTTAGGAAATCTTAATTTTTTCACGGATCCGAAAAGACTATCCTGAGCAGCTTTATTCTTGCTAGAAAAGGTGAACTTTTTTAAATCTGGATAGGAAGTATCGTTAAATGTGGAGCTTTTGAATATTTTAAGCCCCTCCAATTTTTTAGGATCTAAGCTATCCAGGCTGCTTATTAAATCTGTTTTTGATTTGTCCAAAAATTTATATAAGCTATCCAACCGGCTACTTTTTGTAATATCCCCACCATCATTTAAAGTTAATCCTACCGTATTTCTATCGGCAAGATCAACATAATAAGCATCAATGGCATTGTCCAGGCTTGTTTGTACTTCATTGATCAACTGTTGTTTTCCAGATTGGAAATTTTTGTAGTTCCAATAAAGTTGTATGGAAAGTGTGACTAAGATCACCAACCCTATAAAATAGAGTATTGCTTTATAATTGCGGTTATGCATACTCAAAAGTAGGATATTTTAAAGCTTTTTTCCAAAACGCTTAACACTCGTTAACCTTAGTTAACCTAATCCAAGCCTTGCTTTTACCAACTTTGAAACTATAAATAATAATAACTAACATCATGAAAACAATCATTTTTATCCTTGTTGCTTTTTTTAGCACCCAATTTATTTTCTGTCAAAAATTTCAGGGCATTGCAGTTTATAAGTCCAAACGCAATGTAGAAATCAAAATGGATAGCAGTAAAGTAAGTAATGAAATAAATAAAAGTATTCAGGAGCAATTAAATCGTCAATTTCAGAAGGACTACACCCTAAAGTTTGACGGAATAGAATCAATTTACACCGAAAACGAAAAACTGGATGCTCCTTCAACTCAATCTAATGGCATTAAAATTAAAATAACCGGAGGGAATGATATTGTGTATAGGAATATAGCCGACAAAAAATATATAAATCAAACGGAATTTATGGGGAAACTTTTTTTGATTAAAGATTCCCTAAAACCTCTGGATTGGACCCTGGAAAGGGAGACAAAAAAGATAGGCAGCTATACAGCTTATAAAGCGACTCATACACGAGAGGTGACAGTACAAAAATTTAATACCGAAGAAGATGGAATGGAGGAAACTAAAAAGCAGGTAACCACCACCGCCTGGTACACGCCAGAAATTCCCGTTAGCATCGGGCCTGCAGGCTATTGGGGCCTGCCCGGTTTAATTCTGGAGGTGCAGGAGGATAAAATGTCCTTATTATGTACTGAAATTGTTATAAATCCTTCAGAAGAATTCAGTATAGAAGTGCCTTCAAAAGGAAAGGTGGTGAAGAAAGAGGAATTTAATACTATTCAGGAGGAAAAAAATAAGGAATGGATAGAACGAAATTCCGGTCGAACAAAGGATGGACATAAAATAATTTCGGTTAAAACTTCCAGTGGCCAATAACCTACTTTTTAAAGCTAACCAGAAACTCAGATTTTCAACCTTATATTAATGATCATATGAAAAAACTTCTGTTGTTTTCATCACTACTCCTATGTACTTTCTTAAACGCTCAAAACGTAAAAATTTCGGGGACTGTAAAAGACAGTTTGGGCAACGGCCTGGAAATGGCCAATATCATAGCTACACAAAGCTCAAATGGTAGTATGCAGGATTATGCCATAACCAATTATAAAGGGGAATTTTCTATCTCCCTGCCAACAGAAATTATTTATTTATTCAATGTCACTTACCTGGGTATGAAACCGGTTTCGATTGAAGTTGATTTGACAAAAAATCTTACACTGGATGTATTGGAAATTATTTTGCACCCGGATGAAAATCAATTAGATGATGTTGAACTTGTATATGAAATGCCGGTAGTAGTTCGGGGAGATACCATTGTTTATAATACTGATTCTTTTACAACCGGCAATGAGAGAAAACTGGGAGATGTACTTAAAAAGCTACCCGGAATACAGATAGATGATAATGGGAGTATTAAAGTGGAAGGTAAAAATGTTTCCAAAGTAATGATAGACGGGAAAGATTTTTTTGACGGTGACTCTAAGCTGGCTACCGAAAATATTCCTGCCGATGCCTTAAGCAAAGTAGAAGTTCTGAAAAATTTCAATGAAGTGGATCAAATGCGGGGTCTGGGAAATGACGGAGACAATATTGCCATCAATATTAAATTAAAAGAAGGAAAAGAGAACTTTTGGTTTGGCGATTTTGAAGGCGGTGTAGGTTACGGTGAGAAAACAAGATACCTGGGCAGTTCCAAGTTGTTTTATTACAGTCCGGAAACCAGTGTGAATTTAATTGGAAAAAGCAACAATACAGGGGATGTACCTTTTACATTTATGGATTACTTCAGATTTACTGGAGGATTTAGAAATTTTAATAAGGGTGAGGGAACTTCATTTAACATCAGTGATAGCGGGCTGGGCTTTTTAATGGCCCAAAACGATCGTGCCAACGAATTACAAAGCTATTTTGGTGCAGCAAATGCCACGCACCAATTGTCAGAAAAAATTAGTTTTAGCGCATTTTCCATCTACAGTGATAATAAAACCCAATTTATACAAAATGCTATTAAGAAGTATATACAAACCGGGGCAACCGAATCGGTTTCTAATATAAACGATCAACAAAACCGGTTAGGATTATTCAAATTCAGCACTGTTTATAAACCCGGTAACAACTTTCAACTTGATTATGATTTTTTCCTGAAAAATATTCAACAACAAGAAAATGGAGAGACCATATCTGAATTTTCCAATGAGAATGAAAGCGTAAAAAATCCCATTCTAGAAAATAAAAGAAATTCACCGATTTCCATAAATCAAAATATCAATACGTATTATACCCTTAACACCGCTAATATCTTTGCGGGTTATTTTCAACATTTATATCAGGATGAAGACCCTTTTTATAATGCGATTTTAGGGTTACAACCTTTTAAGTCCATTCTGCCTTTGACCGAAGATCAAGCGAGCTTTAACATTAATCAAAACAGATTGATACGAACCAATAAATTGGATGCTAAAATTGATTATTACCATATAATAAATGATTTAAGTAATATTAATATCAATCTTGGAAGTACCTATAGCAAACAAGAATTCAATTCATCTATTTTTGAAATTACAGATGAAGAGAGCACCAATTATATAGAAGATCAGGATTTTATAAATAATATAAAATATAGCTTTTCCGATATTTTCCTTGGAGTAAAGTATAAACTGAAAACAGGGATTTTCACCTTCACCCCAGGTTTTACCCTCCATACTTTTCACACTGCGCTAAGCGACCTACAAGGCAGATATAAAAATAACAACAATATGCTTTTACCCAATTTTCATGCGAAAGCTCAATTTCGGGCGAGTGAGAGTTTAGTTTTCACCTACGATAAAATCGCCGATTTCGCCGATATTAATAAGGTGGCGGAAGGCTTTATTTTCAATAATTATAACAGGTTGTTCAGGGGAAACAGGGAGGTGGAAAATGGGATTTTTCATAACTTTAATTTGAATTATTCAAATCTCAGTATGTTTAATTTTACCAGTTTGTATGGTAACTTAAGCTACAGTAAAAGGATAGATGCAATAAGAAACAATACTTTTTTAGAAAATATAAATCAGGTGACTTCTGTAATCAATAGCGATTTTATTGATGAAAGTTTATCTGCAAATGGAAGTTTTCAGAAAAAGTTTAGAAAATTGAACGTGGATGTGGAAAGCAGTATCTCATTTAATACTCTAAATACAGTGGTAAATGATCTAAATAAGGAGACCAGAAATTTTTCTCAAAATCATGAATTGAGTTTGGGAACAAATTTTAAATCTGCCCCAAATTTTAATATTGGCTATAATTTTTCAAGAAATGCATATAAAAATGGAGATAGAGAAAGCATATTTTTAACCCACAGGCCATTTGCCAATATAGAATATAATTTCCTGAATGATTTTACTTTCACGGCAGATTATAGTTATTTTAATTATTATGATTCGGAGGGCACGGTCGCGAACAAATATTCTTTTTTAAATGCCAGGTTATATTATCAAAAGCAGGGAAGTGCCTATGAGTTTAGTTTGAATACCTCCAACCTACTTAATGTACAGGAAATCAATCGGGATAGTTTTAATGAAAATTTTAGTATCACGAGCAGCTATAGCATTCAGCCACGGATTTTAATGCTTTCGATAAAATATAACCTCTAAATTATATATTATATAATCGCCCCACCCCTTACCACGGACTATAAAACTTTAAAAATAAGTTCCATAGTAAATTTGAAGAGGAGGAAAGTACAGTAGAAAAAATGCATAAAGTGCCTTTATCCACATCTATAATATTTTACCTTACGATTTGCTTGGACTTGGATAAGATTAAATATATAAGAACAGTATTTAAAGCTTGAAAAAGCAAATAATTTCAAATAATAATTATTTCAATTCTGATACAAAATTGAAATATGCACGAATAAACTCCGGGGCAAAGTAGCGATTAAAATATTTGCTGGATAAGGTTTTGTGCATCCGTATAGATGCGTTTAAAATTTTCCTCGATATCTTTCTCAGAATGTCCTTCAAATTTGACAGGAAGTTCTTTATGTAGCTTTTCTCTTTTAAATTTCACTAATTTTTCCTTTCCGTCTGCATAGGCTACAAATTCCCCCGGTTTTAACCTAAAAAATAGATCAGCACGTAGTTTGGAAACTTCCCGTTTGGTTTTGGTAATTCGAGTATCAAAATTCAGGTTTCCTCCTTTACTAATACTGATTTGATCTCGTTTTACCAGTTCAAAAAACTGCTCATAGTATTTCGCGGTGGCAGGATCATTTGCTTTTCCGAAGAACTGATAAGAGAGATTACTTAAGATAGCCTTACTGGCCTTATCCCCATAAAGCAGGTCATTCTGAATCTTATCCTGCATGATGTATAAGGTAGTAATGTCATAGCTACGCAGGGTGGCCGGCACCCGGTGCATATTGAGAAGGCGAATGGTCGGAGCTTCCTCCATAAGGATAAAAGCACTTTGGCGGTTGCGGACACTCATCTGTTTAATTACGGTATGCATGATGGTAGCAATGATAGGAGAGTAAGCTGAATCCAGTTTGGGATTATTAACAAGAGAAATCACCCCCGGGTTTTCAGGATTATTGATGTCCAGGGCTATTTCATTCCCGGAGAGGCAAAAGAATATTTTCCGGGTACTGATCTTTTTAAAAGCGTTGGCCAGGGTGCCTTTTACCGCGGCTGTCTGCCGCTCCGAATCGGCCCCGCTGATAAAGGCATCTGCCATCGCCCGGGAAGTAAAATCAGAGCTTAGGAAAGAAATAAGCTGCTCACTAGTCATTAGTTGATACAAAGCAATAAGATGCGGCAGGGTACAATATTTGGGATGATAGGTGCGCAGTTTCCAGATGAGCCCACTCAGAATACCTTCCACGGCATCATTAAAAAACCGGGTAGAGCCGGAGGCGTATTGATCCTTTTGCTCCAGTAAGTTCTCCATAAGTACCCGGGCAACTTCATTTACGCTTTCCTCATCAGGTAGATAATGAGGTGCTATAGGATTAACTTTTTGATAGACGGGATCGAACGAAATAATAGAAAAAGGAATCCCTGATTTTTTATAGAATGGGTAAGCCAGTTCGGTAAGCTCAAAATTCTTATAATCATGGATAATCCCGCAAAATTCATATTTATACAGGTGCCTGATAAAGTTAAAAACTACACTTTCGGTTTTACCGCTACCGGCAGCGCCTGTAATAGAGACTCCGCGCCTTAGATTTTGAATCTGTAGGCTGCCGGAATTAAGAGAGAATTTAACCCGGTATTTTTTAGGGATTTTTTCATGGGTGCCAGTGCCAGTGACTGCATATATTAAAGTACTTATGAGTACCAGCGGTAGTATTATTAGTGCACTTGTAATCCAGTTGTAACAGGTATCGAGGTACACGATATAGGCGAGCAATGCAATGAGCAAGAGGTTCATAATATGACCAAAACGGTATAACCTGGCAATTCCCCAGAAACCCAGGGAAATAAAACTGGAAGCGAATAGAAGATGTAGTATCATAATTATCTATTTTAATAGCCTATGGAGCTGGATTTCATACCGATTTCAATGGCTTTTTGAAGCTGTTTGATTGCAAAACGGACTTTTGCATCCGGGATTTTGGGCAGGGCGACCCCGGCGGTTTTGATCAGTTGCATGGCCAGTTTCCGTTCGGAAGTTGGTAGTTTTAGCAGGTTGGAATAATATTGTTTCGGAGATTTAATCAGCGTTTTCCGGGAGGTATAGGCTTCCACGAAATTGCGCTTATAACCGAACTGTTTATCAAATCGCATTTCCGTTTTTTCAAAGAATTTATCCCGGTCAAATCCACGTTTGATTTCTTTGCCACGGAAGACCACTTCAGAGGCTTTGTATTTACTCCCTGGTGAAATACTTACGGAATTGGACATATCCTTCCGGCTAACGATCAAATGAACATGCATCTGACTTCCCTGTTTTTGCATGCCCTGTTCGATTATCTGCCCGTCCAGCTTGTGGCGTGCTTCCCTTTGAAGACGGCTGATCTCTTTTTCTAAACCTTTAATGGAACCAGAAACCTCTCCACGATCTACTTTTCGGATATCGTTTTGCAGTTTAGCAATTCTATTGGAGTAGGGGGAATTTTCCCGGATTTCCTTGTCAGTTTCTTTATAGGTCCGAGTATATTCGATTTTCGCGTAGTATTTAATATCCGATACTTGAACCGGTCTGCCATTGATTTCCCGGTTAAAACAAGCGGCATAGTCTTTCATGGTTTCCCGGATATATGCTTTTAGTTTAGCCGGATTATTTTTGATGTGTTGTAGCTCCCGCTGGGAGGGATTAATTGTAAGGGAATAGTAGCGAGGTTCGGTGGATTTGAGTTTGGCCGTATTGCCATCGATCTCCCGGATCACTTCCTTCCGAGGAATGGAATCCTGGGTTTGGTTAAAGAATAGTTCTTTTTGCTGAGGCAGGCGATCTGTATTTTCTTTTTCCAGGTAGTCAACAAAATCGGCTACGCTGGAAGAATACTGAGCACCTAATTTCTGGGGGCTAATCGTGATATACATGGTACTTGGTTTTTAGACGCTTGACCTCTTCAGGATCAAGGGTAAGTTTATAATACGCTTTGCCAAAGGGCGGTTTGACTGTTTCTACTTTTCTTAGGATATTCCGGATATCCTTATGATCCGTTTCGGAAGAGATCTTTGGAAGCGAGGCCGGGGTTCTTTCCAGGTTCTTAAAAGCTTCTTCGAATGAGGGAATGACCTTTTTACGAGTTTGCACAGGAAGCCCTTCAAAGAGGGCTTCCAACATGGCTTTGGTGGGCACGGTTTGCTGTTGTTCTATATCACGGATAATAGCAACCAGGGCATTGATCCGTTTTTTGATAAAAGATTCGAGCGTTTGTATTTTAGGACCTATTTTTTCTTTGGGTGAAATAGCATTAATTTCAAAAAAGTCGAGCATAAGTAGTAAGGTCATCGATTGTGATTTCGATAACTTCCTGGCATACTGCCTGAATTTTTCGGCGACGGATGCTTTAATTCTTAACCCCTGGAAAGGTTCATTTTCATATCCTAAATCCATTTTTTCATAAAAAATTTACCGGTTTTACTGGGCTGAGGAGATTTTTTCATAAAAAACTTTCAACTCTTTTATTCATTCTATTTTTTCTGCAATCAAAAGCGGTCATTTGACTGTATCTCCATTGAAAAATCGACCGTAACCTCGCATCGCGGGTTACCCTCTTGCTCTTCCTTTTTATCGGCCCCGCCGATTTTTTTAGAAGTTAATTTGAAGGTGTTGGTTTAAAAGAATTGAAAACTGATTTTAAGATACCAGACGACAAAGAATTTTTTAAAATTCAATGAATTCTAAATTTTGTTGAGAATATTATAAAAGAAAAAAGGTGACCTTAAAAAGACCACCTTTCCAACATTGGGACAAAAAAAGCTCATAGAATGCCTTCATCGGCAAAACTAAAATAGTTGCCGTCAGGGGTTAATATTAAATGATCAAGGACTTTTATATCAAATAGAATCGCTGCATTTTTTATTTTCTCGGTGATTCTTTTATCTGCAATACTGGGTCTAAGGGTGCCGCTGGGATGGTTATGCGCCAGTATTATGGATGTAGTAAGACTTTTAAGAATAACAGCAAACACAATTCTAAGATCCACTAAGGTACCGGTAATTCCTCCGGTAGAGACTTGAAAAATTCCTTTCACCTTATTCGCATTGTTAAGCAGCATGATTTTAAAACATTCCTGCAGTCCAATCTGGTCTTTATTCCATGTTTCAAATAAAAGTGTTGTAGCACAGAGGGAAGAGGTTATTTTAGGAGCCTGAGAAATTTTAAAGTTTCCCTGATATTTTATCGCGATTTCATTAACTTTAGTTTTCATATTTTATCAATTTAAAGGTTAGTAATGAAAAGAGGGCGCTACCATGAGCAAGTACGCCCTCTTTGATTTTAAGCCTTACGACCTGGAGTCATTTTCATTAACGGCATTACCTCCCAGCAAAAGAATTTCACTGGCTATAACTTCGGTTACATAGCGTTTCACCTTCATTGGTTTCATAGGAACGGGAGGAAAGTTTACCTTCAATAGCGATTTCTTTTCCCTTTCCAACATAGTTTTCAATGATCTCTGCGGTTTTACCCCAAGCAACGATATTATGCCATTGGGTATCCTGTATTTTCTCACCATTAGCATTTTTATAAAATTCATTGGTGGCCATTGAAAAGCTTGCTACTTTCTTAGCATTTTCAAGGTTTTTGATCTCTGGGGCGTTCCCTACATTGCCGATTAACTGAACTTTGTTTCTAAGCGTTTTCATAATTGAAATATTTAAATGAATAATTGATTTACTTTTTATATCCAGAGCATTTTCCTTTTTTGATTTTTTTTGTGCTATTGCTATTTTTTGTGTTTGTATCGATTCCATGATTATAGATTTTGACTTACTTCTTATAGAGCCCTCACATTACCTTTTTTGATGCTTATTATACTCACAACAGATGGGCCTGGTAAAGCGTATAAAAAGAGCAGGCAAAGCCGAAGCGGCTTTATGCCGCTGTCCAGGATCGGATGTTGTTTTTTCGCATTATAAAAAAGAGAATGAGAGGGACTAGTTGTATGGTGAGTCAACAAAAATCCCGAAGAGATACCCCGTCCAAAGCAGTAGCAAAAATTGAATAAAAGCTTCCTTTGGTGGCATCGATGAGGAAATCACTATTTGCAATATTCGCTGACCGCCATAATGCTGAACCCCGTAGACCTTTCCCCATCTGTTGATTTTGCTGAAGCTGGATATTTCCACACTTTTGGGCTATACTGTTGCCGTGTTTCAGAAATTCTTCGGCACCAGTTTTGGAATTATCCTTTCCTCGGTAATTCTTTCGCTTTGGGTAATTATCCCCGTAGCCATCATCAACCGAATGGCAAAGCGGAAGGATTTTTAAATTTTAAACATCCTGGTTAATATGATATTCATCATGTTTCTTAGAAATTCAATAGTGCATCTTTGAGGATTAAAATTCTAAAAAATGCAAATAACCTCACCACATAGTTTCCATATTCCGGTAATGGGGCTCGCATATTCTATAGATTCACCGGTAAAGGTTGCCTGCTACGGTATCACATCAGCCATCTCCATTATTGAAGACAACCTGATCGAAATGATGCGGAAGCATTATTACACAGAAAATAAAGAGGAATATATTCCAATTTCAGTAAATGAGCCAGATTATCGCGCCCGGCGGATCACAGACTATTTAAATCTTGTGCAGAAACTGGTGCATTCGAAGATTGATAAAATAAAAGCTTCTGCTCTTGAAACCGGTTCTGAATTTTGCAAATATTTTGAAATGTTGCCCGATGGTAATAAGTTAAAAGTAAAATACCTCAAATTACTTTCAACTGAAAATGAGCAGGAAAGGAAGAGCTTACTAGAAAGCCTGAAGAAATTAATAGTTCCCGGCGGCATAGAGGTGAATGTAATGACCAAGGTGGACAAGAATAATCTTGATAATGAAGGTTTGCCACTGGAGAATGGCTCTGATGCCCTTATTTCTTTAAAAGCCTACGCCCAAAGCAACCTAGATAATTCGGGGATCATATTTTCAGCGGGAATGAACCCCAGGTTGTATAACTACCTTGAAAATTTCAGTGACTTCGATGCTTCGGCATGGGGGGAATTTAGGAAAAAGGTGATCATCAAAGTAAGTGATTATCGTTCGGCCCTCATCCAGGGAAAATACCTGGCTAAAAAAGGAATTTGGGTCAGTGAATTCAGAATAGAATCGGGATTGAACTGTGGCGGGCATGTGTTCGCAACCCAGGGATTATTGATGGGGCCAATATTGAAAGAATTCAGTGAGAAAAAGGAAGAATTGGCAGAAAGTCTTTTCAGCCTCTATTCCGTAGCCCTGAAAGAAAAGGGCAAACCTGTATTTTCCAGGCCACACCCAATAAAGATCACGGTTCAGGGTGGGATTGGTACCGCTGAAGAAGATAACTTGCTGCACCGACATTACAGAATAGACGGAACGGGCTGGGGAACCCCATTTTTATTGTGTCCCGAAGCCACTACGGTTGATGATGAAACTCTTGGATTACTGCTCAAATCTGGCGAAAAAGATGTGATACGAAGTAAATCTTCTCCTCTGGGAGTAGGCTTCAATTACCTGAAAGGTACCTCCGGCGAAACCGAAAGGTTGGATAGATTGAAAAATGCTGTGCCCGGAAGCCCCTGTACCGAAAAGTTCCTTATTTCCAATACAGAGTTCACCAAAGAACCAATTTGCACCGCCTCTAGGAAATACCAGAAAAGGAAAATAGCGGAGCTTGAGGGTTTAAACCTTCCGGCAGCAGAACATGACCACAAAATGAATGAGATCATTAGCAAGGAATGTCTGTGTGTTGGATTGAGCAACGCGGCATCGATCAAATATCAGGTGCCGTTCCTCAAAAAACAGCACTCGGTCACTGTTTGCCCGGGCCCCAATATCGTTAATTTCAATAGAAAGATAAGTTTAAAAGAAATGACCGACCACATTTACGGACGGACGGATATCATGGCGAATAAAAACAGGCCACATTTTTTTGTAAAAGAACTTCAGTTATACCTGAATTTTATAAAAGAGCAGCTGGCAGAAGAAAATTCACCAGGCAAAAGGAAGATCAGGGAATGGAAGGGGTTTTGTGAAAACCTGATGAGCGGGATTGAGTATTACAGGGCTTTGCTGAAGGAAGGGATAATCTGTGAAAAGCAAAAATTTCAGGATTTCCTTAAGTTGGCCGAAGCCGAAGTTTCACTGTTGCAGTCCCGGTTGAACGGGTATTCCGTTCAAATGTCCTGAAATAAACCGAAAATACTTTCGGTAAAAATAAAAAGAGATGAAACCAGTATGATGCTGGGTGCAAAGAGTTAGCAACATACAGGAAGATGCTTAGACGCCTGAATTCCCGCATTGGGATTAAAATATAAACACATCAGAAATATCTTAGAAAAGAGTCTTGCCGGCGCACTGAACTCAGAAATAGCAGCATTTTGCAATATCGATTTCAAACCATAGAAGGAAAAAATAACATGCCAAAAATAAAAAAAGGCTCTGAATAAAAAGGCGATTTTCACGAGCAGAAACTTCTGCTAAGCAACCTCCTAAGATTATGGCTGAAATAATTCTTGCTCACCTTTTGTTTTAAGTAAATTCCAAATGGTAATCCTAGGATTTAACTATCAGCAGTATGAAAAGTTATTCTAAAGCAGGTACCCTCTTTAGGCTTACTATCTACATTTATTTGGGCACCATGTTCTTCGAGTATATTCTTTACGGAAGTTAAGCCTACACCAACTCCTGTATTTTTATTGGTATAAAAAGCATCAAATATGCGGTTTATTTCATCTGGCTTTAAGCCATGTCCATTATCCCGGATACTTAGAATACAATCTGTAGTATTTTGTTTAATTTCTATTTCTATAATTCCCTTTTCGGGAGTAGTGGCCTCACTGGCATTTACAATAATATTGAGTAGAGCGATGATGAGCTTTTCCTTATCTGCCAGGATATAACAATTGGGAGCATAGTTCTTTCTCACGGTTATACCCGCTAAATAAATTCTATCTGAAGCTCTCTCAAGAGTTTGATCTAGAATTTCAGCAAGATTTTCTCTCTTTAATTCAGACAATGAATAATTGGAAGAATCTAATAGGTTATTTACTAAATTATTCAAAGTTTTGGTGCTTCTGGAAATAATACCTATATAATTACCTACTTGTTCTTCCTTACCTGGAGTGAATTTTTTGTTTAAAATATCGGCAGCCATTCCAATACTTGCCAAAGGATTGCGCAATTCATGAGCAAAAATCCTGGCAACCTCCCCTTGTATAGAAAGTCTTTCTGCTTTTAATAAATCATATTGTGTATTTTTCTGCTCTGTAATATTTCTCACCAGTAGAACATATTCGCTCACCCAATTAGCATCTCGCCGCTTAAAAATTTTTCCACGTACACTGAACCATTCCCAGGAAGCTCCCCTTAATTTCAGGCGTACTTCAATTTCAAGTACATCCTGATCATCCGATTTAACTAAATTTTTATGGAAATCAATTATTTTTTCCCGGTCCTGAGGATGTATAAAAGGGACGATTTCTGTTAATGGAGTTCCTTGAATTCTTTCTACAGTCATTCCCGCGTCAGGAAATATATCTTTATTAATATACCGGACATTATAGGAATCCAGGTTAATAATAAGTATCGTTTCAAGAGAGGTTTGTTCTAATTGATTTTTAAATCTTAAGGTTTCCTGAAGATGCTCAGATTCCCTCTTTCTTGCGGTAATATCTTCAATGGTGGCAATTAATAGATTGTCCTGTGATTTAACTGTCATTCTGAACCAGTTATTATAACCTTCTTTTTGAAAATGAAATTCCTCTTCCATAGGATTACCGGTTTTCATGACGGTTTTCAGCGCATCGAAAATTCCCAATTCTACTCCATATTTTGACGTTTCCAAATAGGTTTTTCCTAAAGGATCCATATTCAGATACATTTCCTTAAGTACCTTATTTACTTTAATAAATCTGAAATCTTTGATAGAACCATTATTATCATAAATAGTTCTAAAAACCGCAATTCCCTGGTTTGTGGTATCAAATACGGTTTGCAATAATCTTTTTGCGTTGTCATTGGAAAGATTCTTAGAACTTTTCTTCCGCTTGAATTTTAGATGATCAAATAATTTAGACATAGGAATTGAATGCTCCTTAAAAAAGGCATAAGTACAAATTTAACATACTTTTAGGAAATCTTTAATGATATCGAAACTGAATTCAGAATGATTATCTTATTAAATGATCTCAAGAATTTTTTATAAAGACCTGATGGTTCCTATAAATAAGAGAGAGAAGTTAAAAAAACTTCTCTCTGAAAACTAAATTTTTAATTATTCTTCAACCTCATGATCCTATTCAAAAATAAAAAAATATGTTAAGATCGTTTAATGCTAAGCCTTTTATATTTAACGGAAAACGATAAAATAAGGTAACAATTTAATTTTAACATATCATTTTAAATCGATTAAACGCGAATATTATCGATAATATGTAATTTTATTAAGATTTAAATTTAATATAAAATCAATAGCATGTTTAATACCAGTAATTTCTATAACCTTGATTTATTAAAAAAGGATATCTCTTCCAAATTTTTAGTAACGGGTTGTTAAAATTTCATGAAAATTATACCCCTTTAATCTGATTTCTAGACCAGATTTGCCTCACCAAAAAAGGATGGCAGCTCAAAAGATTTGTTTGGCTAGATGCGATAGGACTCGGCAAATAGAAAAAGATTATAAAGGATCTTTTTGAACCAACTTTTCATTGCATGTTATTTATAAAACTATTAGATCAATATGTGTCAAAAGCCCTCATAAAAAATTCTTCCCTGAGATTATGAAAGAAATAGAAAGAATTCAAGAGCTCCAATCTTATAATATATTGGGATCATCTAAAGAAAAAGTGCTGGATGAATTAGCGGAAATAGCTTCTTTAATTTGTGATGTTCCAATTTCGCTAATAACATTAATCGGGCATGATACCCAGGATTTTTTAGTACATCGTGGATTATCATTTTCTCAAACATCGAGAAAAGATTCCTTCTGCCAACACACCCTTCATCAACCCAAAGAAGTTCTTATTGTTTCGGACTCTTTAAAAGATGAAAGATTTAAAAACAGCGTATTAGTTAAAGGAGATCCACATATTCGTTTTTATGCTGGAGCTCCTCTGGAAACACCTAACGGAAATGTTTTAGGTACTCTATGTGTAATTGACACTAAGCCAAGGAAGATATCTGAAAACCAGAAGAAAGCTTTGAAGATCCTTGCTAAAAAAGCCATGGATCATCTAAATGATAAAAAGAAGATTCACCTTCAACAACAGAAAATCCAATTTCATACAGATAACCTCATAAAATTGACGGATGAAATTCCAGGTATGATTTATCAGTGTAAAATGACAGAAGACGGTGAAATGTCATTTAATTTTATCAGTAAGGGGCTAGAGCTATTAAATCCGGAAGTAACCAGAGAACAGATATACACGGATCCCCATTTGATATTTAGCCTGATCCATGAAGAAGATCTGGCAAGAGTGCAGAAAAAAATCCAAAGTTCCTTTAATAATCTTCAAATTTGGGAAGATGAATTTCGCATTATAAATAAAAATAAGACTATAGAATGGAGGAAGGTCAAAGCAATACCGGAGAAACAAAATGATAATTCGGTAATTTGGTGTGGCTTTATTCAGGATTACACAAAAGAAATAGCGTACCAAAACAAGATGGAACAATTAGCTTTTGATATTTCTCATGTTTTACGAAAGCCTGTGGCAACATTATTAAGTCTTACTTCCATATTAGAAAAAGACAAAATGGAAGAAAAGGAAATAAGGGAATATAGCGGATACATCCAAACAGTTTCCAAAGAATTGGATGTCTTTACCGATAAGTTATATAAGACTTACGCTGAGGAAAGGGATATTGAAAAATCGTTTTATAGTGCTAACAAGACCTTAAATTAGATCCAACTTATCCAATTTTTGAATTGTTAGGGGTTTAGATATGAAAGATCTGACTGAAGCTAATTTTTCAGATCTTAATTTATCATTTTCGTCAATTGAGGAGGTAAGGAGGTACAATACATATTTATATTTAATATTTTTCTCTAAAAGGCTAATAAACTCCCAACCAGAAATTTCCGGCATATTTATATCTAAAAATATAATGACATTAAAATCTTCTGGTTTTTTATGCATTAAAAATTCCAAAGCGTGATTAGCAGTCTGAAAATCTTTAATGATCACATCAGCCTTTTTTTTTCGGATGATTTTCCTGTTTACAATATTTGTTATTTTATCATCATCTATTAATAAAATTAGTGTATTCATTGAGGTAAAAAAATTGTTGCTATGCAATGAAATTTGCTATGATTAAAAAATCCAGATACCAAATATACCTTATCTTCCCAAAAGTACCTTTAAAAACTTTTTATGAACGCTCGGTTTTCTCTCCGATTTATACACCTAAATATACATAAGTAGAATAAGAGTAATTGCTATATGGTAATTAATTCCTTCACTAACTGCTACAGATTTCCCTACCTTAGTTTCACCATTAAGAATAAATTAAACGGCTTTAAAATGGTTTCAATATTCCCGGTCTTCGGTTAACAATAGACAAGAGAACAAATAATACTATCAAACTTGCTATTCCTTTATATCGCCCCGCCGATTTTTAATGAATTCTATATTTTTGTTGAGAATATTATAAAAGAAAAAAGGTGACCTTAAAAAGATCACCTTTCCAACATTGAGACAAAAAGCTCATAGAATTCCTTCATCAGCAAAACTAAAATAGTTGCCGTCTGGCGTAATTATAAGATGATCAAGAACCTTGATGTCAAACGGAATAGCTGCATTTTTTATTTTTTCAGTGATTCTTTTATCTGCAATACTGGGTCTAAGGGTGCCGCTGGGATGGTTATGTGCAAGTATTATAGAGGTAGTAAAACTTTTAAGAATAACAGCAAACACAATTCTAAGATCCACTAGGGTACCGGTAATTCCTCCGGTAGAGACTTGAAAAATTCCTTTTACCTTATTGGCATTGTTAAGCAGCATGATTTTAAAACATTCCTGCAGTCCAATCTGGTCTTTATTCCATGTATCAAATAAAAGTTCTACAGCACAAATGGAAGAGGTTATTTTATGAGCCTGGGAAATTTTAAAGTTTCCCTGATACTTTATTGCTATTTCATTAACTTTAGTTTTCATATTTAATCAATTTAAAGGTTAGTAAGAGGGCGCTACCATTAGCAAGTACGCCCTCTTTGATTTTAAGCCTTACGACCTGGAGTCATTTTCATTATCGGCATTACCTCCCAGCAAAAGAATTTCACTGGCTATAACTTCGGTTACATAGCGTTTCACCTTCATTGGTTTCATAGGAACGGGAGGAAAGTTTACCTTCAATAGCGATTTCTTTTCCCTTTCCAACATAGTTTTCAATGATCTCTGCGGTTTTACCCCAAGCAACGATATTATGCCATTGGGTATCCTGTATTTTCTCACCATTAGCATTTTTATAAAATTCATTGGTGGCCATTGAAAAGCTTGCTACTTTCTTAGCATTTTCAAGGTTTTTGATCTCTGGGGCGTTCCCTACATTGCCGATTAACTGAACTTTGTTTCTAAGCGTTTTCATAATTGAAATATTTAAATGAATAATTGATTTACTTTTTATATCCGGAGCTTTTTCTTTCGATTTTTTTTACTTCTTTCGGGGATATTTATTTTCAATGATCTCATAGCGGTCCTATTTTGATTTACTTCTTACAGAGCCGTATGCTGTTTCCTTTTCGATGCTGATACTTATAAAAAGGAAAGCGTAGCCGACTGGCTTATGCAGTCCCTCTAACTTCTATCTCCTGGTATTTTGCATTAAGAAAAGGGAACAATGGCAGCGGCTAAGGGGTAGATCAGGAAGGCTGAGGCAGAAAATAATCCGTAAGTAGTAAATAAGAATAATTTTTTTGATCAGTTAAAGGAATTTGTTTTTCAGAACTATGTGGTACAACTATTAAGTTTTTAAATCACTAGTTTCTTCTGACGGTATTAAAAAAATTTCCTGTAGAGTCTTCTATGCACGTTGGTAGAATGTAGATATCTTCAAAATCAAATAATAAATGATTAAGGTTTTCGAGGAAGATCCAGTAAGGAAATTAAAACCACCAATTACTCTTAAAACCGCGCCCCTAAAAAATGTTCTGCTAAATACAAAAGGATTAAATTTTAGAGCTTGGGCAAGTATATTCAGATAAGTTTATTAAACGCCTTTTATTCTTTAATTTTAAATGAATTATCCTAGGTTGTAGCAGGCTTATTCCAAAAACAGTATCATAGTGGTATTGGAATGTTTAAGGAATAAGTACAATGAATGGTATATAGAATCCACTTCTTATAATTTTATGGGTACTTGTGGGTAATTATCCTTTTTTGATATTGAATAATTGAGAAAGAAATATTATTTGTTTAAAAAAATGACAAGGAATAATAATTTCATGATAAGAAATATTCAAAAACCAGAAGGGTAAGATATTGTATTAGATGCCTATTTCAACTGAAATTAGTCAGAGAACTAATAAATATAGTTCTAGCTTTTATGACATGTTTAGGATAAAGGCTTATTTTAACCTTGAAAACTCTTTGCTTTATCGAGTGTAGTTTTAATACTTTCTAGCAAATTATCCACCTCAAATGGTTTGGCGATAAAATTAGTGGCTCCGGCAGCGATACAGATATTTCTGGCGCCGTCCCAGCCCGACATCATAAGGATGGGTGTGTCTGATATAGGAATGGTATTCCTTATTTCGGCACAGATATCTGTCCCATCAATTCCGTTCAATAATTTGTCCATTA
>NZ_JAPYPC010000021.1 GCF_029937855.1 Christiangramia sp. | reverse complement strand
TTTAAAGATAACCGATTACTGCTTTTTCATTGATGCTCATCGCCAATAAGCGGCAGCGTTAGAAAGAAAATAATTAACTTGACCAACAAACCAATACTAAGCCGACAAATCCGCGTCCCTTACTCCGCCAACTGGCGATAACCGGAACCGTTGTACAGCATTTTGACCCGTCCTGAATAAAGGCTACATAATTCTAAACAGTTATGTATAAAAATGACAAAGTAATCAGACGGTATTCGGAATCTTTCAAATTGAAAATTTTAAACGAACTTACCTCAGGTAAATTAAACAAATATCAACTTGGGAAACTCTACGGTATTGCTCCTTCTACTATTAATGAATGGATCAAAAAATACAACCGGAAAGACCTTATGAACACTAGGGTTACAGTGAATACAAAAGATGAAATAACACGAATCAAGCAACTTCAGAAAGAGATTGAGCAGCTTAAAAAGCTACTGCTTAAAAAAGATATGGATCAATTGGTCGATGATGCATATTTAGAAGTGGCTGCTCAAAAACTTGGCTATTAAAGCGTCCTGAAACTTAAAAAAAACTAAGTATCAAGCCTTAATCATAACAAAGGAAAAAGCTAAGGGATTTGTTTCGTTAACTCAGGTCTGTGCTTGTTTTGACTTAAAACGTGATGCGTATTATAAGTACAAATGCAGAGCTGATAAACGAAAAAAGATCGAACAACATATTGTTCCTATCGTAAAGAAACGACGCAAATCCCTGCCTAGAGAAGGTGTTCGAAAGCTTATGAAGTCATTAAGCCAGGACTTTGAAAAACAACATTTGAAAGTTGGCAGGGATACATTGTTCAATGTACTTAGAGAACATAAAATGCTCACCCTTAGAAAAAAATACACCACAAAAACAACTAACTCAATGCATTGATTCCATAAATACAAGAATATCATTAAAGATATCGAAGTTAGCAGACTAATCAGGTATGGGTAAGCGATATCACTTATATCAGAACAGTAAAAGATTTTTCTTATCTGGGTCTTATCAAAGATATGCACTTCAGAAAGGTCGTAGGATATGATCTTAGCAACAGCCTGGATCTCAAAGGGTGCATTTGAGCTCTAAACAAAGTATTATATCAAACCAAAGAGTTTAAAGGCTTAATTCATCAATCAGGTAGGGGTATGCAGTATTGTTGCAATACATACACCCAGAACCTTCATAGAAACAGCATTAGTATGAGCGAAGAGAATCACTGCTACGAAAATGCTATGGCAGAGAGGGTGAACGGAATCCTTAAAGATGAGTTTTATCTAGATCAGACCGTTACAGATCTGGCTCACGCTAAAATAGCTGCAAAAAATGCCATTAAATTATACAATGAAATTAGATTACATTTATCTTTAGACTATCAAACTCCAAATATGGTATATAAATTAACAGCGTAAAATCAATTTTAACCTGTAGCCGTATTTCCGGAAAAGACAGCTAAATGATAAAAGTGTTAATAGAAACTTCCTTCACAAATTTCATTATCGAAAAAAGAATTTGATAAAGTATAAGTCTTTAAATTCAAAATATGAACCGAAAACTTTTTATTGAAAACATGGGCCTTTTAGGAGCCTCCACATTATTGCCTCTAACAGGTTATTCAATGTTTGAAAGGCCAAAATTTAAAATGGGGCTGCAGTTATATACAGTTAACGAATACATGAATAAAGATGCAATTCGAACACTAAAAGCTGCAAAAAGTATGGGGTATCAAGATTTTGAAACATTTGGTTTTAACAGTGAAAAAGATACTTTTTATGGTTATAAAACTTCGGATTTTAAAAAAATTCTTGATGAACTACAAATTACTGCATCTAGTGGGCATTTTGGATTTTCATCATTTCTCAATAAATCAAACGACGAGTTAAAACGATTTGTGGATCAATGTATTAAAGGTGCTCAAGAGATAGATATGAAATATATCACATGGCCATGGATAGCACCTGAACAACGAACCATGGATAATTTTAAAATAATGTCGAATAAATTAAATTTAATAGGTGAACAGGTGACTAACACAGGCCTTGGATTTGCATATCATAATCACGGCTTTGAGTTTAAAGAATATAATGGTGAGACTGGATTTGATATTATTTTAAGAGAAACTGATCCCAAACTTGTCAAGTTTCAACTAGACATGTATTGGATTATGCATTCAACGAATATTACTCCAAAGGAATTAATTAAAAATCAACCTGGGCGTTATGTGATGTGGCACCTAAAAGATATGGATAAAATTAATAAAGATTATACCGAGCTAGGTAATGGTTCAATCGATTATAAAACAATACTTCCTGATCCAATTGATTCAGGACTTGAATTCTATTACATTGAACAAGGGGGTAACTACAAATACAACCCCATGAGAAGTATAGCTGATAGTGCTAAATACTTTAAAAAATATTTGCACGAAAATCTATAACGAAAATTAAATCTAATAACCAGCTGCCAACCTCGGTTCATCGCCAGGAATGAAACAAATCCGTATCTCTACTCCCGCAACTGGCGACAGGTCCTGAGTTATAAAACAAATATTTTTGATGAAAATTTTAGGAAGAAGATAATGCTAAATTGCTTCTATTCTGTGAAGGACTTCGGTTCTTGCTATCTTTTTTTTTACTCATATTCCGGATCGTAATTGATCATATTCTTCCATAAGCTATAAATTAACACTAACAGCTTTCGCTCTACAGCCATCAGGCCAATGATAGGTCTAGCCTTAGTAGGTTTTACGCGCTCATAGTATTTCTTCAACGTTAGATTCCAACGTTCAGCGGTCATCGCTGGCATTTAGAGTGCTTGCCGAATATTCTTATTCCCTTTCTACTGATCCTGGTCTTACCTATGTAAGCTCCGGATTCTTTCAGCACGACATCAATTCCAGCATAACTAGCCAGCTACTTGGCATTGGTAAAGCCAGTGAAGCCTAAGGTTTCACCTCGCACCATAGCTGCTGAAACAAAGAAAATACCTGGAATACTTTCTAAATGTTTAATTCTTCGTTTAAGATCAGGACTGGCATTAATCAACAAAGCCATCTCTTTCTCTATCTCCTGCAATTATTTTGTGACCAATTTTTAAGCGCTGCCTGTACCAGTTTAGTTCTCTTGTATTGGCATATGCCGCATGCCCTGTGGCGCTCTATTTATTTCTCTTTAAAAGGAAAGGACGACCTTTCAGACCTCTCATAGTAGGAGTTGGTGGTGTCCAGAAAAGAAATGTTCGTTCACAACTAATCATGGCTAGTATACGATTATCTAATGAATCGGTCTTCCCTTTTGGTCCTTTAGGCATAACGTTTAACACCTCCAGATTGCATCACACTAACAATCACTAGCTTCATGAAAGATTACTGTAAATTCCATTACCATCCAAAGATCAGCTCTAGAGGCTACTTCTTCATCAAGTCAATATAAATTTTTAAATTCGGAAAGATCATTACTTACTCTAAAGGAATCCTCAAACTCTTTTGCGAAGTTAACCGTTAGACGGCAAAGGGATACACCCAGATTCTCTTTTGATACATCTACTCCCAGGGCTAATTTTAAAATGTGTTGCTCCATAATTCTTTAATTATAAACCGTATTCTCTTTCACTTTTGCTAGTCTTTAATACGTTCTCTAAAGGATCTAGGTACTGTTCAAGTTCTGGAAGGATATAATTTCTATCCCCCGATATCCTTAAAGAAATTGTTTCAACTGTAACCTCAAATCTCTTTCTAAGTTTTAGCTAAATTAGCTTTAGAAATTTACGAACCCTAACCATTGGGCCAAATTGCTATGAAATTTGAATAACACAACATACTTCAATTTTTATTAGGAAATAATTATATATTAGCCTTTATTAATATAATTCAGCAAATCCTTGTCTAGAAATACTAGTTATTTTATAGAAACCAGTTTTTATTATTTCATGTGTTTCCGATAATCTTAATAAACTTCAATGGTCAAAAAATTACTTATTCTTTGTCTTTTATGTGCATTTAAAACCAATTCTCAGACGTCCTGGGTGCTTCTAAATCCGAAACCTACAACAAATACCGGAAAAGAAATTCAATTCGTTTCTGAAAATCGCGGATATATCATAACCTCAAATGAGTTATTAGAAACTATAGATTCAGGTGTTACTTGGAATAAAAAAAGAGATATTTTCAGCGGAAATGACTTGACTTTCTATAATAGTACTGGTTATATAGCAGGAAATAACGGGTTTCTTTTAAAGTCTTCCAATAATGGAGAATCCTGGAATCAGATCTCTACCGGTTTTAATTTTTCTTACAATACGGTTAATGTAATTGATGAAAATATCATAATTCTTTCAAGTTCAAGAAATACTGTGAAATCTACCGATGGTGGTAATACGTGGGAAAGCTATAGCATACCCGAGGTAGATGTTAATAAAACTTATTTTACTAGCGAACTAGTAGGGCATGCCGCATGTAAAGATGGAACAATGTTAAAAACTATTGATGGTGGCTTGAATTGGTATGAAACTCAAAGCTCGAATATAATTCCGTCAGATTTTTTTACCGTATATTTTTTGAATGAAAATATTGGATTTTCTTCTCGCGAACATAATGAAATTTATAAAACTATAGATGGAGGAGAGACCTGGCAAGAGTTATCACGAATAAGTTCTGCGATATATGATTTTTATTTTTTGAATGAAAATATTGGTTTTATTACAGGAGAATACGGCGCAACATTCAAAACAGAAGACGGGGGAACTACATGGACTCCAATTTTCTTCCAAGATGGCTATGTGGGGAATACGTCCTTGTACGGAATTTATTTTGAGGATAGTAATATTGGGTTTGCAACTGGTGCTCGAGGTCGAATAATAAAAACTAGCGATGGCGGACTTACATGGGAGGGGAACTCTTTATTTTATAAGGATATAAATCAAATAAAAGTCTTTGAAAGCGGAGTGGGATATGCTCAGGTTGGTAAAGATTATTATAAAACAAATGACCATGGTGATAACTGGACTTATTTTAGCACTGCGAGCCATTATTCATATTGTAGTGGTTTTTTCTTTGTAGATGAAAATACAGGATATTCTATTGGAGGAGGAACTTTAAGTATTTCTGGTGATGTTTTTAAAACTACTAATGGTGGAATGACCTGGAATAAACTAGATATAACTGTTGATGAAGGTTTAAGTTCGATCTATTTTATTAACGAAGATATTGGATTTATTTCAGGTGGATTTAATCGTAAAAAAGTTATGAAAACCTTTGATGGCGGGAATACTTGGAATCAGGTATTAGATACTGAATTTGGAAATATTCAATTTCTAAATTACCAGGTTGGATATGGTAATCGAATAGGATATTCTGATGGGCGGTTATATAAAACAATAGACGGTGGCACTACATGGGATTTTGTACTTGAGGTTGATGAAGACATAAATTCATTTCATTTTATAGATGAAAATACAGGCTATGTTATTGGAGACAATGCCTTAATGCAGAAAACTAATGATGGAGGGGAAACCTGGGAGGAGCTTACGATTCCATACGAGTATTATAAACTGGTTGAATTTTATACGGAAAATATAGGGTTTATTGTAGACGAGGAGGGAAAGATTTATAAAACTGAAGATGGGGGAGAGAATTGGAAGTTTCTTACCACCCAGTATGGAACCAGGTCTATTGAGTTAACTACTGAAAACATTTTTACTGCTGGCTCTAATGGCAAGATCTACAGAAGTGAAACAGGATTCAATTTTGAGAATGAAATTGATACAGATATATTTTCAATTAAAGTTAGTCAAGAAACTTGTGCAGAAAAGAATAACGGAATCATTCTAATTGAAACTTCAGTAGAGAACGAATTTTCTGTATCTATTAATGGTGAAAATTATAACTTCACTCAAAGGTTGCTTCTCGAAGATCTTCCTGCTGATAATTATTCTTATTGCATAACTACAGAATCTAACCCAGATTTTGAACAGTGTTTTGAATCTATAATCAAACCAGGTGGTGAATTAGAAGGAAGAATACAATCGCAAAATCAATCTAAGGAGGTCATTGTGAACGTTGATATTGAAAAAGGATCAGGTCCCTTTTTAGCTACCCTTAATGGAAAAGTGTTAGGTACTTATAATTCTTCTACTTTCACCATAAAAACGGATGAGGAAGGAATACTTAAAATTACATCAGATAAGTTATGTGAAGGAACATTACTTTTTAATATAGAGAATCCTGCATCTGTATTTGCTTATCCTAATCCTGCCAGTTCCTATGTTAATATAACCATACCGGAAACAGGTTTTTCTCAGGTCCCAGTTTTTATTTATAACAATTCTGGTCAACTTATTTATTCAGATAAAAAAACTATCAAAAATAAGAGAATAACACTTCAGGTTGAAGATTTCAGCACAGGTATTTATTACGTTATTTTAAAATTAGAAACCTCCCGATTCATTAAATTTTATAAGAAATGAAAAATATAAACATTTTCTTCTTCTGTCTAATTCTGTTAACCTCTTGTTCAGGAGAATCGGATAGTACCGACGAAATAGAATATCAAAACGAAGCACCTAATACACCCTCACTCTCACTTCCTGAGAATGATTTATATTGTACCGTAAATGAGCTTAATTTCAAATGGTCTTCTTCTACAGATCCGGAAGGGGATGAAGTTTCATATCTATTTGAATTAGCTGAAGATAGTGATTTTTCTGAGATGTATTTTGAAACTGAAATTTCTAATTCAACTATAAGTAAAGAGGTTCCGAAAGGAAAAAATTTTTATTGGAGAGTTAGGGCAAAAGATGATAAAAATAATTACAGCACTTATTCTTCAACCCGAAACTTTTATACTGAGGCAGAGCAAACCTCTAATTCCCTACCTTCCGTTCCTCAATTAGTTACCCCTGATAACAATTCTGTAATTGCCGAATTAGAAATTGAACTTCAATGGGAGGCAACAGATGAAGATGAAGATCTCTTACGATACGATCTATATTTTGGAACTAGTTCGTCCCCTGTATTGATTGAGGAAAACCTGGAAAAAAATTCCTATTCAATTAACAATCTTAGTCCTAGCACAACATACTACTGGCATATAAAAGTTAGAGATGAAAATAGTGGAGTAGCTATTGGACAAGTCTGGAGCTTTGAAACTCAATGAAATATGAAAGTTCTAATTTA
Organism: Christiangramia sp.; assembly: GCF_029937855.1. Classification (GTDB taxonomy): domain Bacteria; phylum Bacteroidota; class Bacteroidia; order Flavobacteriales; family Flavobacteriaceae; genus Christiangramia. The sequence goes on along the minus strand of NZ_JAPYPC010000021.1, from coordinate 66,507 downwards.
GAATAATATTAATTGCATTTTTAAGTACACAAGACTTATCCTTTTAATTTAACGGGTTACATATTTATTTACACCACCTGGCCCAACATCAGATCATCTCAAATAACAGATAATTAGCTGAAAATTGCTATTATTTATAAACCACTAAACCGACAAATCTGAGTTTACTCCCGCAACTTGCGAATACCGTAACCGTTTCAAGACAAGATAAGATATTCCTTATACTCTCTGATATTCCTTAAAATCCTTATGCTCCTTTTTAAATAGTTCTTCTTCTGAAAGACTTTTAAAATATTCCAGAGTTTTATTAAAACCTTCTTTTCTGGAAACCACAGGAAACCAGTCCAGGATCTCATTGGCTTTAGTAATATCTGGTTTTCGCTGGGTAGGATCATCCTTTGGTAATGGTTTTCTTGCAATTTTAAGATTACTTCCTGTTAGTTCCAGGATTTCCTCTGCTAACTGATTTATGGTAATTTCCTTCGGGTTTCCAATATTAACAGGATATACATAATCACTCATCAATAGTCTGAAAATCCCTTCTATCTGGTCATCTACATAACAGAATGACCTGGTTTGGGAACCATCTCCAAAAACGGTAAGATCTTCTCCTCTCAATGCCTGACCTATAAAAGCCGGAATAGCCCTGCCATCATTTAACCTCATTCTTGGTCCATAAGTATTGAATATACGCACAATTCTTGTTTCCAGACCATGGTAACGATGATATGCCATAGTGATAGACTCCATAAAACGCTTGGCTTCATCATAAACCCCGCGAGGACCAATGGCGCTTACATTTCCGTAATATTCTTCCGTTTGAGGATGCACCAGAGGATCGCCATATACTTCAGAAGTGGAAGCTATCAAAATTCTGGCATTTTTCACCCTGGCCAGACCTAAAAGATTATGAGTCCCCATCGCGCCCACTTTAAGGGTTTGAATGGGTATCTTCAAATAATCTATAGGACTGGCTGGTGACGCAAAATGAAGGATATAATCTATCTTTCCCGGCACATGCACGAACTTGGTTACGTCGTGATGGTAAAATTCGAATTTTGAATTACTGAACAAATGTTCAATATTCTTCAGATCGCCGGTAATGAGGTTATCCATTCCTATCACTTCAAAACCTTCCTCTATAAAACGATCACAGAGATGTGAACCTAAAAATCCCGCCGCACCGGTTATTAATACCCTTTTCATAATTTCCAGTGATTATTTGTTCACAAATTTGAAAAAGCGGCTTTCATCGCCATCTTTGGTTTCTTCCTGGTATAAAAACTCCAGGTTGTTTTCATCGAAAATGCTGAAGAATTTCTCCCACGAAATATTCTCCAAACTCTCCTCTGCTCCTCCTGGAAAATTGATCCGTAATAAGCCACTACCTTTCGCATTATCTCCGGTTCCTTTAACCAGTGCCGGTTTTCCATCTCTCTCTTCCACCCAATTCTTGATTGTTTCGTGGTCTTTTGTTGTTTTTGAATCTGACATCATCTTCTATTTTAAATTCTACAATTATTTTTTTGTTTTATTCTGAATTTCATCCTTCCAGTCTTTTCCTATAGCCGAAAGGTATTCTGAATAATTCCAGGTACCGAGACTGGTTTCTATACCTGAATCCTTTTCTGCCACATAGGTTTCGTCCTCTGGCATCTCCATGACCTTAAACCCACAACTTCGAAGCATGGAAATTATTCCCTGGTGGTTAGGCGCCCACCAGTTGGTAGGATCGCCTGCAAGTTTATTTTCGATGAAAGCCATTTTTGGCCAGGCATCCGTTTTCATGATTTCCCGCTTATGAAATTCCACATCATCCGGCACCTCCATCTTTTCTTTTCCCGGTAAGGAAAGCGTCTGGAAAACCATCATTTTGTTTGTTTTTTGGGAAATTATATCCATGGCCAGAAGCGGATACCTTAAATGGTAAAAAACACCCATAAACCAGACTAGATCATATTCCTCTGAAGTATGGGCAAGATCATACACCTGCATTTGCTTAAAAGTGATGCGATCTTCCAGGCCGAATTGTTCTGCAGCCCATTGTGCCTGGGTTAAATAATGATCATCTAGATCTATTCCCGTTACTTCAGCTCCGCGTTTGGCCAGTTCTATTGAGTAAAAACCAGCATTGCACCCAATATCCAGTACTTTCCATCCGCTTAGATCCTCCGGAATACTATTCTTGATATTCTGCCACTTAAAAGAAGGGAAATCCCCTAGAAAGTGCTCCTGTGCAGTCTGGCTCCCATCGGGAAGGTGAAGATTATGGAACCAGGGTTCCAGTTCTTTTATATCGCTTGCTATAGACATCTAGATCTTTTCTGAAGTTTTCATCACTGATTTTACATGTTCCTGGAGTTCCTTAGCCCTGGCTTTGGCCGTATGCTGTTTTAGTACTTTCTGTCTTGCCCTTTCTCCTATCGCCTTACGTTCTTCTTCATCTATAGATTCAAAACATTCCAATACATCTGAAGCTGAACCGGCAATAAGTATTTCTTTATTGATCTCAAAAAGACTGTCTATCCCATTCCAGAAATCAGAAATAATAGGCACCCCACAAGCGGCGGCTTCAAAAAGCCGAACGCTGGGCGAATGTCCCGCCTTTATCATATCCTGTCGGGTGATGTTCAACGTAAACTTTTGTGAGTTATAAAAATTTCGGTGTTGAGCAGGAGGTAAATGTTCTATGCGCTCTACATTACTCGGCCATTGAATGTGTTCAGGATATTGTGGCCCGGCGACTATAAATTTCCCCTCTGGTAATTTTCCCGCAGGCTTCAATAATAATTCCTGTACTGAAGGCTGCCGATCATCACTGTAAGTACCTAGATATCCCATTTGCCACTTGATTTCATTTTTTTCTGGAAAATATAGATCGGGATCTACTGAACAGTATAATGCCCTGGCGTTCGGAGATCCATAATGATCTTCAAGGTAGTCCAGCACAGGTCCGCCACAAAAAGAAAGAAAAACATCATATTTTTTTATCAGCTCCTTATCGAGGTACTCATAATCTTCCCTTTTCAACTTGGCCAGTGTAACCGGGGTATCTATATCATAAAAAGCGGTCACTCCTTTTGCTGTATTCACCACCCAGTTACCAACTTCTACCCCTTGCTGTACGTAAGATCCAACTATAACCACATCGGCATTCGTCACTTCATCCTTGTATTCTTCTTTTAATTCTTCATTGGTTTTATACAGACCGAGCCTGCAGAAATCTGGCTGCGGCATATCCCGATGCCTGGCATAATAAGGCACATCTTTTTCCAGGAAAAGAATTTCATTCCCCAGCTTCGCAAGTTCCTTTAACAGGGCGCGATATGTAGTGGCATGGCCATTTCCCCAGGAGGAAGTAACAGATAATCCTATAATGACATATTTCATGATTGCTGATTTAAGGGTTCTTTTTTATCCAGAGCCAGTTTTTCTGAAATCAGTTTTTCCAATTGTTCTACTCTGCGCTCATAGGTATGTTCTGCCAGCACCCTTTCATAAGCCGCGTCGCCAATCGCCTTAGCCTCCTCATCATCTAATTCTTTCAAAATATTCTTTACTTCCTCTCCATTTTTAGCAACCAGAATTTCCTTACCAGGTTCAAAAAACTGCGAAATCCCTTTCCAGTAATCGGTAATGATACAGGCTCCGGAACCGGCTGCTTCAAAAACCCTCGTTGCCGGTGAAAAGCCATATCGGGCCATACTGTCACGGCTAATATTCAGCACCGCTTTTGGTGTGCAGTTAAAGGCATTATGATCTTTAGTATAAACATGGCCCAGGTAATTCACATTCTTCGGCAACTCTTTATCTCCCCAGCCACTGCCGCCCAGAATAAATTTTTGATTGTCTAAATTTTTCGCCGGTTGTAAAAAGAATTCCTCTACCCTGGATTCCCTGTCTGGAAGACGGTTCCCAAGAAAAGCCAGGGAAGCATCGAATTTTGAATTGGGTTCCACACGAAAATGTATATCCCTGTCCAGTGCATTATAAATAGGAATACATTCCTTCGCCCCGAATTTTTTATACGCCTCCTGTACCGTTGTGCCTCCCCCATACGTTAAAATAAGATCATAATCTGGCACCACTTCCCGGAAAGGATCGTTTTGATCATTCTCCATTCGGTCCAAAGTTGCCGGAGCATCCACGTCCCAGAAAACGATCAAATTATCTTTTCTTTTAAGCTGCGTTATCTCCTTTTCTATAAGTTCATCAAACACTCCCACACCGCTTGCTTTAATCAAAACATCAGCTTCTTCCTGTGCTTTACGAAGTAAGCCCCGTAGAGTCACACTATCTTCTTCATAAACCACGACCTCACACCATTCAGGATCTTCGATATCGCGATGTTTTTGTCTATCCAGAATATTCGGTTCATAAAATGTAACCGAATGACCTTTTTTATGAAGGGCTTTTACGATGCCACGGTAATAAGTGGCTGCGCCATTCCAGTAGGCTGAAACAATACTGGAGCCAAAAAATGCTATATTTAATTTCTTCTTCATCAGGCTGTCTTTTTTGTTGATTTAGTTGCTTCTATTACTTGAATAATTCCTTCCAGTTCATCCACCCTGTGGGAACAGGTATGTCTTTCCAGAATGGTTTTTCGGCCGTTTTCAGAAAGGCTTTGTGCAAGCTGGGCACTTTTAAGAACCTCAGCAATGCGATAACCCATCTCATTTCCATCACTGGCCAACAAGTAGTCCTCGCCAGGAGTGAACAAATTCTCCTCATCCGACCAGGGACTACAGATTAGCGGAATTCCGCAGGATAAAGCTTCAAAAGGCCGAATGGTGGGAATTCCTGGCAACATCTCCACATAAGGGCGACGAGGTACATGAACGGTGACTTTATATTTCGCAAAAACTTCGGGTACTTTATAATTCGGTAACCAGCCTCCATATTCTATCCCCGCATCTGCAAGCGCTTTTTTCGCCTTTTCAGGATATCGCACTCCATAAACTTTAGCTTTTATACCTAATTCCTTCACGGGTTCAATAAGAAATTCCATTAATTCCTCAGTTCGTTCATCGTCACCCCAGTTTCCAATCCAAACCAGGTCTCCTCCCTTTTCCTGATCTCTATCCGGAGAAAAAAGTTCTGCATCTGCCGCTTCATGCCAGGTCCAGACTTTATCCAGCCAGCCTTTTTCCTCGTAGATCTTCTTGATCACTTTTCCGAATACCAGGGCTCCGTCATAATCTTGAAAGTTGTACTTCGCCATACTCTCAACGTCAGAAACAGCCCGGTGATGAGTATCATGAAATAGTAATTTATAGCCAAATCGTCCTTTCTTTTTACCTAAATCGGCTACCATTTCCGGAGAGTTCCATTCATGAACTATAACCACATCAGCATCTTTTAAAATAGCTTCATGGTTTAAAGGTTTATCGGCATTATAAAATTGAGGATTTAGAGTAGGATAATAATGTCGGAATTCATCCAGTTTTTCCGCGCCGTGATCTTTCAAGAGATTTTTCAGGCTCCACCCATTTTCCGGTTCAAAAACTTCCACTTCGTGTCCTCTCATTTTGAGTTCTTTTACGATACCCCTTAAAAAATGAGCATTTCCGTGATTCCAGTCGGAATAAAGTGAGTGATAAAAAAGTACAAATTTCATAAGCTATAACTTGGTTTTCTAATTGGTTGGTTAGTATATATTAGTTCCTTATAAAGCTCCATATAGCATTCTCCCATTTTCTGTAGATCATAAGAAGCCGCTCTTTTTTCAGCTTTAGCTGCCAGTTCTTCTCTTTTATTCTCATCATCAATTAGCTGAAGTAGTTTGTTCTGGATTTCATTCTTATTGCCAGGATCAAAAAATGTGGCAGCTCCACACCATAATTCCTGCAGTGTGTCAATATTACTTATGGCCAAAGCACATCCTGCCTTTGCAGCCTCCAGAATGGAAAGCCCGAAAGGTTCATATTTCGCCGGACTCACAAATATGGAAGCGCGCTGCAAATATTCTTTTACTTCTGAAGAAGATAATTGTCCCACGAAATGCACATTTTCTATCTGAAGCTCCTTTCCTGTATGAGGATCTTTATTATCCCCGGCGATATAAACCGGCCAGGCTAAATTTTTCGCTACTGCAGAAAGAATTTCCAGATTCTTTGCCTCATCCCAGATCCTGCCCATCGCGAAAATAATCTTCTCTTTATTTATTTCTTCGGAAAATTTTAATTCTCTGCCGTTATGGATCACCTTTGTCTTACTGGAAAATTCATAAATTTCCATTGCCTGTCTCAATAGAGCACAACTCGGACTTATTACCAGGTTTGATACATTCAGAGAATTTTTTACATGCTGTTTATAATTTTCCCATTCAGCAGGAGCAGATTTAGATTTTACAGATTCCCACCAGGTTTGTACACAGGAGTGGAAAACAGTTATGATTGGCGTACCGTTAAAATTTAGCGGAACAAAATTGTTGAAATGTACCAGAGTTGGTTGAATTTCCCGGTATAGGCTATAGATCCATTTGCGCATTTCTATAAGGTCTTCTGCACAATCCTGCATCCATTCTAACTTAAAATCACTACGATATAACGAGACATTTTCCAAACTGGAAACTTCTTTTTCCTGCCCGGGTGAAGGCAGAGCTCCCAGTGAGGCCAGGTGAACTTCTACTCCATAAACTCCCAAGATTTTACAAAGCTCCAGGGTGTAGGTCCAGACTCCTCCCAGTGTATCTGTAGTCATCAATATTTTGATCCTGCTATCTTCCATAGATCCTGTCTATAATTTCACTGGTCTTCAAAAATTCCTCTGCGCTTTGCTCATCATAAGTATCATCTTTCAGTAAATTTTTGACCCAGACGAGACCGGCCCTTCCACTCCAATCATCTGGTGGAGATACCAATACTTCGGTTTGGGTTCCGCTATATTTTTCAGCAACAAAATCATAAAATGAACCGTCAACATTCTTAAATGCCGCTCCTCCTTCAGTGCCATAGAATTTTGCTTCTATCACTGCATCCCTACCTGCGGAAACATGCCAGGAGCACTGTAAATTTATACTTGTATCATCTTCAGAAATCATAGAAACTTGAGCGAAATCTTCTACTTCTTCCTCAAAAGATTTCAGCTTTTTGCCTTTGTGATATAATTTGCTATTCACTTCTCGTATTCCAGGAAAATCCAGGCTCCACAAGGCTAGATCTATTAAATGGATTCCCAAATCCATCACACTGCCACCACCAGATCTTTTAATATCAAAAAACCAATCCTTATCCGGGCCATAAGCATTATGGAAAACCAGGTCTACCGCATATATCTTTCCCAGGTTTCCTCTTTTTACCACCTCATAAACCGCTTTAAATGCCTTCGTGTAACGGTAAGACATATCTACACCCAATAATTTATTATTTCTTGCCGAGGCATTTATAACTTCTCTCACCTCAGCAGCAGTCCGTCCTAAAGGCTTCTGACAAAAAACAGCTTTCCCAGAATTGAGTGCCTTTATACTTTGTTCCGCGTGCATCGCACTGGGAGTGGCGATCACTACGGCATCTATTTCTTCATTTTCATAGATCTCTTCTGGAGATTTAGTGATATTTGTGTCAGGTGCTACTTTTCGTGCTGCTTCGGCATTTTCGTTGAAAGGTTCGGCAATGGCGGCAGCTTGTAAATTAGGATTTTGAAGCATTACTTCCATTCGGTTTCTGCCTATCCAGCCCACCCCAATAAAGCCCATTGATAGGTCTTTTGAGTTCGTATTCTTCTCTTTCGAATCTGTGGCTATCATTTAGAACTTTTATTATTGATTACCAATGCTTTTATAAAACCATCCGGGCGTTCTGTAAGATGCTGGAAGGCTTTCTCCATTTCCTCCAGGGAAAACTTATGTGTAAAAAGCGGAAATGGATCCATTTCATTTTTTCGAATTGCTTCAATGGCATCTTTAATTCCCTTGCTATATTGTTTCGGATCCCGTTCATGGGCACTAATCATATCGATACCGCGCCAGTTCAGCATTTGAACGTTAAGATTTCTCATACCATCCTGGTGAAATCCGGCTACGATTAATTTCCCCTTTTCTGCCGTTAGTTCTATAGAAAGGTTCAACGGCCACTCCTTGCCGGTAGCTTCAATGACCCGATGACACAATAATCCGCCAGTATTATTCTTTACTTCTTCAATGATTTTATAATAATCATCCATCGGAATCATTTCATCTGCCCCGGCTTCTTCCGCAGCTTTCAGGGAAAATTCTCTTTTTGAGATGGCAATAACTTTGGCACCTCTCGATTTGATCAGCTGGATCAAAAGAAGGCCTAAAAATCCGCAACCAACTACAGCAATTGTTTGCCCAGCGTGAATATCGCTCCTGTTGAAAATATTCATAGCACAGCCAAGCGGCTCCCCAGGAAAAGGTTTATCATCCAAAAAATCGGGCAGTTTCACCAGATTTTCCGGAGTAGCGATATCATAAGTCGCATAGGCATTGTAGGTTAATCCGGTGACTCTTTCACCTACTGTAAAACCTTTCACCTCACTGCCAATTTCCTCAATGATCCCCCAGCCTTCATGCCCTGGTTGGCCTGGTTCAATAGGATAATCGAACCATTCACGACCTTCCCAAAGAGGAATATTAGAGGTGCAAACGCCGGAACCTTCTAGTTTTATCCTTACCTCGTTCTTATCAGGTTTAGGCACTTTATATTCTTCAAGTGAAACTCTACCTGGTTGCTTTATAACTGCCGCCTTATAAACCAAATCTTCTTTTGGTAAGGCTGGCATTTCCTGTATCTCCCTGCTAATCCTCATACTGCTATTTCTTTTGCTGAAGAATTCTTATTTTCAATTTTCAGATTACGATTTTCAATTAACCAGTTCATTAGTTCTTCCACACCTTCATCCACTGAATATTCAGGTTTCCATCCTGTTGCCTTGCTGAATTTCGAAGTATCTGAAACGTAGTATAACTGATCTCCCCTCCTCCATTCTTCAAATGAAACCGGCACTTCCTTTCCTGTTTTTTCTTTGATCTTATCAAGTATTTCAATTAAACTCACGGTGTTTTCAGGACCACCACCTATATTGAAAACCTGGCCTTTTATTTTCTCTATATTTTTACCGGCCAGTATGAATGCATTTACCAGATCTTTTACAAAAAGGATATCCCTCACCTGTTTTCCATTTCCGTAGATCACAATTGGTTTATTTTCCAGGGCGCTTATGAGAAAGTGGGCCACCCAGCCCTGATCCTCCGTTCCAAACTGGTGCGGACCATATATACAGCTCATTCTAAAGACCGTGGTTTTTAATCCGTAGGATTGAGAATAATCCAAAATATATTGATCTGCTGCTCCTTTAGAACAGCCATACGGACTATGGAAATCCAAATTTCTTTTCTCACTTACGCCGTTTTCTTCAATATTTTTATCTGAAGGAAAATACCTGGTTTCATTGGAACCCATCTTTAGATCATTAAGATCTCCATAAACCTTATTTGTAGAAGTAAATATCAGTGATGGTTTATGTTCCGTTTTCCTAATCGCCTCCAGGATATTAAAGGTTCCCTGCAGATTTACCTCAAAATCCATATCGGGACTGGTAAGCGAAGTGGTTACAGCGACCTGTGCAGAAAAATGAAAGATTTCGTTCGCTTTTCTAACACAGGCTTCAAGGATAGATTTTTCCCGGATATCTGCAATTTGCACTATTAAATTCCTGGGGTATTTTTTCTGAAGCCATTGCAGGTTCTGCTCTACCCCATCCCGGAAAAGGTTGTCATAGATCATTACGGTTTTCCCCTCCTGCAATAGACGATCTGCCAGATTAACCCCGATAAATCCTGCTCCCCCGGTAATTAGGCTATAATTTTCTTCAGGTTCAATTTTATATTCTTTGGTGATATAAGTATGCTGATGAATATTCTCCACACCATGCTTTTCCAGTAATCGGTAAAGTAATTTTTTAGTTCCGTCTGTTTTTTTAAGTCCGAAAAAATATTCCCTTTCATCCAGATGGAAACCACCTACGGTAGCATTTTTAGGATCAAGATCATTCATGCTATACCAGTAAACCCTGTCTGCTGAAGTTTTCAGTACCTTTTTAAATTCTTCGTACTGTTTTACTTCATCGTGCTGCCAGGTAGAAAAACCTGCCTCCGAAATCCACAGCTCTTTATCCAGATCAAAATTGGTAAGTACTTTTCTTACCTGTTTGATATTTTCTTCCCAACTGCTCCATTGCTGGTCAAAAACATGCGGAAATCCATGAATTCCTACGGCATCGATATTCTCCAGGGTGCCATTTTCAGCCATCATTCTAAGCCAGTTAGGATCTATTGGACTCATTCCTCCTAAAACGGTCTTCTTACCCTTTTGCTTTGCCCAATACGAGGCCATATCGATCATTTTTGAAAACTTATTCCAGGAAAAATCCAAAGTGAAATCATATTCGATTTTATTATTGGGTTCATTCCAAAGCTCCATCCATTCAAAATATTCCCCATATTTATTGATCATTACATCAAGAAAATCGGCATAGGATTTTAAATATTTTGGAGGAGATGAAGTTTTAGGTGTTTCGCCGATGGAAGGCGGAGTATAAAGAAAACAGGGAAGCATCTCTACTTTAGAACTTACTTCTTTAAAAAGCCAGTCATACCACTCTTCGGTACCTTCCACATACCAATCGGCCCAGGAAATCCCGGTTCTTAAATGTTTTATACCAAGTCTTTCCAGATCCTGAAGTGTATTTTCCACTTCTTTATTCTCTCCCGGTCTAAACCATTCGAGTATACCAAGTACAGGAGTTTCTGTTCGATCTTTCTTTTCCATATTGGGTTTCTTAAACGGTTAATCCTCTTTCAGCCAGTTCATCACTGGCTTTATTTACATTGTCTTCGGCTATTTCTCCTTTTAGCCATTGAGCAAGCTCCAGAAGACCTTCTTTAAAATCGACTTCAGGAGTGAAACCGAGAACTTTTTCAGTTTTGGATGTATTGGCGAAACAATGGCGAATGTCGCCGATACGATAATTTCCGGTAATTTCCGGAGGGATATCCTTATTCATCACCTCTGCAAGTTGGTTGGCTATATAAGTGATAGTGTATTGATTACCGCTCCCAATGTTCAGCACCTCGCCATCTGCTTCGGGTTTTTCCATGGCCAGCCGGCAAGCCCGGGCCACATCCTTTACATGGATAAAATCCCTTTTCTGATTTCCGTCTTCGAAGATCATCGGCGGATTGTTATTTAAAAGCCTGGAAGCAAAAATGGCCAGAACACCGGTGTAAGGATTAGATAGCGCTTGTCGCGTTCCGTAAACATTAAAAAATCGAAGTGCCGTGGTTGGGATATTATAGGCTTTGCCGGTGATTAGGCTCAGTCGCTCCTGATCGTATTTGGAGAGTGCATACACAGAAGCTAAGGTTGGTTTTTTATCTTCTGAAGTTGGAATAGGCTGCAATTCTTTTCCATTTTTATACATCTCCCATTTGTCATTTTTCAGGTCTTCCAATTCCCGTTCACATTCTGTAATAAGATTAGCATTGGAATCTTTATATAGACCTTCACCGTAAATACTCATACTGGAAGCCATCACCAGTTTTTTTACCGGTTTTTCTATAAGACATTCCAATAAAGTCGCCGTCCCTACATTATTAACTTCGGTGTAATCCCTTATCTGATACATACTTTGACCCACACCAACCATAGCTGCAAAATGGAAAACAGCATCCACACCATTCAGGGCATATTGAACAGCCTGTTTATCCCGAACATCACCTATATGAAATTCTGCTTTAGGATTTAAATAGGTCGGTTTTTTTTGTTCCTTTCCATGAACCTGTTTAGAAAGATTATCTAAAATTCGTACTTCATAGCCGCAGTTAATAAGCTCATCGGTAAGATGAGAACCTATAAAACCTGCCCCCCCGGTTACTAAGACTTTTTTGATCATAAAAAATTTTTTGGTTGTTTAGAAATTCTGTTTTAATGGTCTGGTTATAATTTTATTAATACTTGTATTTTTCTTCTTGTTTACTGCATAGAATACATCTTCCGCAACCTCTTCCGGTTCTATACTACCCATATTCAGTTTTTCTATTGAAGTATGGCCCGAAATTTCATTTTTAAAAAAATTGGTTTCGGTAATTCCCAGACTTACCACCGTAACATTCAGATGTGGCAGGGTTTCCAGTCTTAAAGTTTCTGCAATGACTTCTAAAGCTGTTTTGCTGGCGCTATAAATTCCTCCATACTCGTGTGGCTGATTTGCTGCTACGGAAGAGATAAATACCACATTACCGCTTTTTCTTTCCAGCATTTCCGGTACAAAAGCCCTGATACATCTTAAAGCTCCCATTAAGTTTGTATCGATCACCTGCTGCCATTTTTCAGGATCTCCTTCCAATAGTTTCTCGCGAATTCCTCTTCCCGCATTGATCACCAATACATCCGGAATTCCTATATTTTCTTTAGCTGACTGGTATAAATCCCCAATATCTTCTGCCCTGGTCACATCGGTTTTACAGAAAAAATAATTTTCATTAAAAGTTGCTCTCGGCTCATCCCTATCTGCAATGAAAACCTTCCATTTCTCTTTGTGGAATTTTTCAGCGATCGCAGCTCCTATTCCGCTGGAACCCCCAGTGATTAAAATTCTATTTGTAACAGATTCTTTCAAAATATCGGTTTCAACAAAATTTATCATCGCTATCATATCCATATAAAGCGGAAAAACACGATTTACCTGGTGTATAACCAAATTTCCTATGGAAGCAATTCAATTCCAATTGTTTATATGCCAAAATTAGCAGCAGGAACTACAAAAAAGTACTAACAAATAGGTAAACGTTTCTTAATATAACCAGAAGTTATAATAAAGTAAAAAACTGAGTTAAGTCACTGCTGAAGATGCTTCTGATGATTATCTGCTAAAAATGTTAATAATAAAAAGTTAAACTTCTATAAAAAGTGAAATGTGTTATATTAATGTGCAATTGAGCACTTTATTTAATATAAAAAGTTTATGTATCCTGTAGCTTATTTATTTTTGAAACTATGAATATTGGAAATTCTAAACCTGCTTTCAGGAATCGCAGGTATTTTATTTAGCTTAATATTAAGGTTCTGGAGAGGTACTTCATAGCTCATATCAGAAAAAAAACTTAAGTGCTGCTTTCATAAGACCAATAGTAATCCATTCTCCGGCACAACGATGGTGCTGCTCATGAGAACCTCCACCTTGCGGAATAAATGAATATGGATTTTCTTCCCAGTTACTAAAACGTTTCGGATTAAACTTTTCCGGTTCCTCCCAAAACTTAGGATCATGATTGGTACTATAAATATCCAGTAACACCTTTTGACCCATCTCAAAATCATAATCATTCCAACTAAAATCTTTCCTGGCTTTTGCCGCTATAAAAGGAAAGAAGGGATAAAATCTTCTTACCTCCTGAACAAAATGCAGATCTTTTTCGTTCTCCGTATTTAAAAGGTATTCTGGATAAAGATGCCTCGCATGCGCCAGAAAGGTAATGTACCTGGCAACAGCCACTATAGGTCTTAATAGATTTAATATCTCTACCGCAGCTGTATGTTTGCTGTCGGGATCACTTTTTCGATATAGACAGGAGATGAAAAGACCAAAAATAGAATTGTTCCGGTAAGAGTGATTTTCTATTAAACTTTCAATCCAGGCCTCACTTTTTGATCTCGCAAGACGGCTTTTATAATGCTTTACACCAATTGCTCCTGAAGACTGGATCATCTTGTGCATTTGCCCGGTTCGCATTTTTTCTTCCTCTTGCTGTAAGGGAACTCCGCTCCATTCACAGGCGGTTCGCATTAAAATAAGTTCCATTTCTGAGAAAAGTTCCATTTCTCCTTTCACTTCCCAATCGAGAATGGCAATCTGCAGCTTTTTTTTTAAATTTTTTTTCTATTTTTTTTAAAGCCCGCACATTCATCACCTGCATAAAAAGCTTTTTTCTTTTGGAATGCGCCTGCCCATCCAAACCCTGTACACCACCTTCCCCAAACAAGGTTTTTTGAAATCGTTTTGGAGTAGCTCCATTTCTCTTAAACTTCGTATGATCGTAAAATATTTTTGCTCCCTCCTCTCCTTTTATGACAACTACTTTTTGAAAAAAGAAACGGGCTTCAATAAGATCTTTTTGACTTTCTGAAAATTTCTTCCGGAAATAGTCATATCCATCATATAACACTCCTATGGTATCCAACATAGCTTTTTGCTTTAGAGTTACGTGTAGGAATAGAATGAATTTATCTTAAAGAGGAACCTCAAATTTAAAAGCTAAAACGCTGATAATTCTAGCTTTAACTTATTTTAACCTGCTTCAGATCATTCAATTAATATAAACAACGACTAAATATGATGGTTTCATCACTTACGATATTGATAACCAGAGAATCGTAATAACTCTTTTAGCATTTGCACAACAAAGCTTTACAATTCGCTTAACTGATATTGGTAGAAGACCTCTTTAATTTTATGTAAACTAAAAAAATCGATGTGATGAAAAATTTAAAAGAATTATTTGAACACCAGCTTAAAGATCTTTATAGTGCTGAATCACAGCTTATAGAGGCACTGCCTAAAATGGCAAAAAACACCACTAATTCTGATTTAAAGAAAGCTTTTGAAGAACATCTGGAAGAAACCAAAGGCCATAAAAAAAGATTGGAAGAGATTTGTGAGGAACTGGATATTAATCCCAAAGGCGAAGAATGCCAGGCTATGAAGGGCCTCATAAAAGAAGCTGAACAATTTCTTAAAGAAGTCTCAGATGATGACACGAAAGATGCCGGCCTCATTGCAGATGCTCAGAGAGTGGAACATTACGAAATTGCCGGGTATGGTTCTGTAGCCACTTATGCAGAAGAGCTGGGCTATGATGATATTGCTAAAAAACTGAAAAGCACGCTTGATGAGGAATATTCAGCCGATGACAAATTGAAGCAGTTGGCTAAATCAAGGATTAATCAAAAGGCAAAATAAATTAGCCAAATTCACTTGAAAAAAGCTTTCTTAAATGAAGGCTTTTTTTCTGAAATTTTTGAAAACTAGCAAAATAGCATTCTATAAACTTCCTATTTGCACAGACTTTAAATACCTTTCCTTATAATATCAACTGAATAGACTATGAACTTAATGCTGATTATATTTTTTGTGGGAGTTCTTATTTTAATTTCAGGAACATTTTTTTCAGAATTTAAGAAAATATTTATTACCGAGCCATTTTTGTCTATAGTAATAGCAATTCTTTTAGGTCCTGAAATTTTAGGTGTTATAGAATTAGATATTACCAGTTCACTACCGGTCTTAAAAAAAACCTCTGAATTTACCATAGCGATGGCATTAATGGCAACCGCTTTGCGTATACCAAAAAGTTTCTTCCGCAGGAATTTCCAGACCCAGACATTTCTTGTAATAGGGGGTATGCTTTTAATGTGGCTAAGCGGCAGTTTCCTGTTATACCTGGTTTTTAATTTGAGTATTGCCGAATGTTTGCTGTTAGGAGCGATAATTACTCCAACAGATCCCGTGGTGGCCTCTACGATTGTTACCGGAAAACTGGCAGAAAAATACCTGCCATCTTCTATAAGGAATAGCTTGTCATTTGAGGCTGGAGTAAATGATGGTCTTGCATTTCCTTTGGTTTTTGCTGGAATATTTCTTGTTCAGGCAGATAGTTTTCCAATAGGTAAATGGATAGTGGAGGTGTTGCTATTTAAAACCATTCTCTGTGCCGTAATCGCTTATATTACTGGGTACGGTGCGGGTTTGTTGATGCATAAAGCAAATATCAAGGGATATATGAACAAAAAATCATTTTTACCCTTTTCACTTGCATTGTCTTTTGTTTTACTTGAAGGATTAAATCTGCTGAATATGAACGGAATTATTGCTGTCTTCATCGGCGGACTGGCATTTTCACGAGTAATTTCTGAAAATGAAGATGTGCAGGAAGAACGGGTGCAGGAAGCCATGGAGCGAATTTTCACAATCCCGGCGTATTTTCTCCTGGGCCTGGTTTTGCCCTGGCAGGAATATGTGGCCCTGGGCTGGAAGGCTATAGGGATCGTAGTTTTGGTCATCCTTTTTAGAAGAATTCCAGGATTTTTTGCTCTTGGGCCCTTTATGCCAAAATTTAAGAAAAGAAAAAAAGACCTACTCTTCATGGGCTGGTTCGGTCCCATTGGAGTAGCGGCAATTTATTATGCCCTGCATACCAAAGAACAATTAGCCATGGAATCTGCCTGGGTGATTCCCAGCCTTATAGTAGTTGCTTCTACCATTATACATGGGATTAGTAGTGTACCTTTTCAAAAATGGTATCATAGTTTAAAAAATGATCACTAATAGCCCGACTTTTTGATGGCAGATTTTAATGAAATAAATTTCAATGTCTTACCTGAAACCATTCCTGGTCATTTCGGTAATTTTTAATTTCTTTTCAATACTTGAACCCAGGAATATCAAATTAAGGCTTATCAGAATTAAGAATACTGAAAATTAAAATGTTATGGTTCTTTTTTAAGAAATCTTGTAAAGAGCGCAACTCCGAGCATAGCCATCCCAAAAACTCCAATTATTCTTCTGTGTTCATAAACCTCATCAAAAGTACTGTAATCCTGTGCTATGTTCTTAAAATCACCATGAACCCCCTGATCCCCTGGTACAGGTTCCCAAAGATTATGTTGCCTATCGGGATCTTCTGCCTTCTCACTTAGCTGGCCATCAAAACCATTTTTAGCCATATAATGATCTAAAAATTCAGGCACTAATTTATTACCCCAGATGGTTTGTACCGTTGGATATCCTACCATTCTCTGCCGTACCCCGCTTTCAGCAACCTCTACAATGGCACGGGCTGCAACCTCTGGCTGATAAATTTTACCCATAGGTTTGGGTTTCTTGGTAAACCTCGTCTTTACCCAGCCAAACTGTGTAGTGTTCATTGCCGGCAGATGTACTATGGAAAGATCTATATTGAGATTATCATGTAATAACTCCGCACGCAATGATTCAAAAAATCCCTGAATGGCATGTTTGGAAGCACAGTAGGCAGACTGCAATGGAATCCCGCGATAGGAAAGCGCAGAACCTACCAGAATTATTTTGCCTGAATTTCTTTGCTTCATTCTTTTTAATGCCGCCAGGGTACCATAAACCTGTCCCAGGTAAGTAACATTGGTAACTCTGGCAAATTCTTCCGGACTCATATCAATGGCTTTGCTAAAAACACTCACCATAGCATTATTAACCCAAATAGCAATAGGTCCAAGATTTTCTTCAGCAAAGCTTGCCGCCTCTTCCATCTCCCGGGCATTTGCTACATCGGCAATATATATCCAGGCCTCTCCACCACATTCTTCCACATCCCGTTTTGCGCCCTCCAGCCCATCTTTACCTCTGGCAATAAGTAAAATTCTAGCGCCTTTTTTCGCAAATTCTTTTGCAGTTGCCCTACCTACGCCGGCAGAGCCCCCGGTGATTACCACGCACCCCTGAAGTTCACTTCTGTTATTACTTGATAATTTCATAGTTTGTTGTTTATTTCAATTTTGTGTACAAAATATTTTGTCAACTTCTTCCACTGAAGTTTCTGAAAACCAGCCCAGGCACCTTCAGCTATTAGGGTGTTAATTAATTTTCTTTTGCCTGCAGAACCCCCCTTATTGTTAACTGCTTCATTTTTACCAATTTCAAAACCTTTAATAGTATTCTCTTCCAAAGTAACTTTGAAGGTACTGGTAGCTTCATCTATAAAGAAATGTTTTATTTCTTTTTTTAATTCACCTCTATCGGTTGGATCTTTACTCGGACTAACAGTAAATTCCGCAAAATCATCTTCATTCTTAATAGCTGTTACGTATACCCAATTATTGGGAGAAGGTAGCGGTAATTCGATTTTTATATAATCATGTACTTTTAATTTCTCCTTCTTCTTTCCATGAGAATTATATATTTGAAATTTTGCTGACAATTCTGGCAATTCAGACCACCTGTTCACCTCAAACAACTTTTGTTTAGATCGAACAAACTTTTCCCTCGCAAGCTCTCGGGAATCAAATTTATTTTCGCTACTATAACTTTTGTCTTTTAACTGTTTGAGGGAGCTTTTCTCTTTTCCCTTCCCTAATCTTTTAATCCATCCTATTATGTCCATAATTTCTCAATTAAATTGGATTTTTTATTCGTCATATATCTCAAGGTTGATCAGATAAAATTTTCAGCATCCTGGAATTCCCGCTAAAGAATTCTGAGGTTCTGACAATGGTATGGAGGCAAACCGACAGAAATGAAGACAAAGGCTTATATTGTGGCCAGCCATTTCCTTATTATCATTAATAATTTCTCTTGCTTCTTAAAAAGTTCTTGGTTGGTCATGAACTAGAAATAACTTCCTATTTTACGTATGTATCCCATTTTAGGCCATGTTCTTCTTTTTTGAGAACGCATGAGAAAGAAAGTCCTCCTCTTTAATATCTCATAAATAATTGATTTAATATTTATAATATAAAGATAGGAATGAGCTTTTCGCAGAACTTATAAAGTTATGCTAAGTTATTTCAGTTTTAATTATTTTTAACTTCCAGCAGGAATATTTAAGAATTAGTTGCACGAACCTTATTCAAGCTTCACCGTCCTACATTCGGCATTTTAAAATCCTGTTTTCATTTCCAGTTGCCGAAAAGTTTATCAACAAAAGTATCTGTATTTAGCGATTCGTTGCATATTTTCTAATGGTAGATAAAAATGCTTTTTTTTCCAAAACGGGAAGGATATCATTTTAGAGGTATAAAATTTCAAAAAAGTGGAAAAAATGGAGTTATAACTAGAGGCTTTTTTTAATCTTCCTTTTAAAAGTAAGTTTTACTTTTTAACCGGAATCTCTGCATCTCGATTTACATAGGCTGAAACTCCTCTTATAAAATCGTTCACTATTTCTTCCATTATTTTCCGGGCATCTGAAGTTAAAGGATAAGGCTGATTGTTTTCAGCATAAAAAGCCCAGTCATTTCTACCTCCCACGATTTGAAACGTAGGCGCATCTGGACTGGAAAGTTCCACTATCTCCACATCATAACGAATTTTTTGATCCTGAAATCTAAAAGCCAGGTCAAACATGGCGTCCCAGGTATAGGTATTTCCATTATCGGTAATAGAAAAAGCTTGAGGAGCAAAGACTTTATATTCAAGATATTGATCTTTTATATCCCTTGATTTGGCATCATTTGTATTAGAAATAATATTTTCCGCCCATCTTTTTGCGGCCATATATAATCTTGAATCGGTTTTACCTGGATATTCCATAATAACCGAATCCTCAAAACCGGCAGGAGAAAGGGTGAATTTTTCAGCAATCTTCTGTGAATTTGCCTTGAAACCGATCAAACAGAACAGGAGGATATAAATTGTATTTTTCATTTCAATTTTTTTTCAACTTCAAAATAGCTAATTATTGAACCTTTTAGTGTTAAGGCGTTTTTAAAATTATCTAAATTTTAATCAATGCCAGCATTTTAAAATTAATAACCTAGTTAAGAAATTATAAAATTTCTATCGGTCAAATTTGATTTATTATCTTCAGAAGAAACTTTTATAGTTTAAAGAATTTGAACAAAAAGCAGAATAGAAAAAAGGTTATGAAAATACAAAAATTAGGAAATACAGGATTAGAATGCCCTCCTATAATATTTGGCGGCAATGTTTTTGGTTGGACGGCAAATGAAAAAGAGTCTTTCCGATTAATGGATCATTTACTGGACATGGGAATTAATATGATAGATTCAGCCGATGTTTATTCGCGTTGGGCTAAAGGAAACTCGGGAGGAGAATCTGAAAGCATCATCGGGAAATATATGAAAGCACGAGGAAATCGTCATAAACTTATAATCACAACCAAAGTTGGCTCCAGTATGCAGCAGGGTGGGGATAAGGATATTTCAAAAACCCATATTTTAAAAGCAGTTGAAGATTCATTAACCAGATTGGAAACAGATCATATCGACCTATATTTCACCCATTGGGACGATGAAAAAACTCCTGTGGAAGAAACGCTGGAAGCTTATGAAAAATTAATAGATCAGGGAAAGGTAAGATATATAGGAGCTTCTAATTTATCTCCCGAAAGATTAAAGGCTTCTTTAAAAGCTTCCGAAGAAAATGATTTACCTAAATATGAAGTATTTCAACCGGAATATAATTTAATGGTACGGGATAAATTTGAAGGAAGAATCCGTGAAATTTGCGAACATCATAATCTGGGAGTAACCAGTTACTTCTCCCTCGCCAGCGGATTCCTTACCGGGAAATATTCCGAAGAAAAGGATATCAAAGGAACCAATCGCGAGAAATTCCTCAAAGATTACTTTAATGATCGAGGAAAAAATATTTTGAAGGCTTTAAAGGAGGTTTCAGCTCAGCATAATATATCTCAGGCAGCGGTGGCTTTAAGGTGGATCATGCAAAAACCGGGAATTACGGCACCCATTGCCAGTGCTACAAAACTTGGACACTTTAAAAGTTTTGAAGAAGCAATTGCTAACGAGCTAACAGATAAAGAAATGGATCATCTTAATCAGGTTAGTGATTAATAAATCAGCTAGATAACTTATTTTTAAGCGTATCGAAATCTAGGCTGGATTGCTCTCCAGATTTCATGTGTTTTAAAGTGAATTTCTGACTATTCATTTCTTCCTCGCCGGCTAAAACCGTATAAGGAATATCCCTTTTATCGGCATATTTCATTTGTTTACCCATTTTAGCTGCATCGGGATAGAGTTCTGCCGTTATATTCTCTTCCCTTAATTTTCTAACGGCTTGCATAGCGTATAAAGCTTCTTTTTCACCAAAATTGATAAAAAGAACTTTGGTATTTTGCGTGACGGTATCAGGGAATAAACCTAGTTCTTCAAGAACCAGGTAAATACGATCCAGTCCAAAAGAGATTCCTATACCGCTCATGTCTTTCAAACCAAAAATTCCGGTAAGATCATCATAACGGCCACCGCCACCTATAGATCCCATTTTCACATCTTCTGGAGCAGCTACTTCAAAAATTGCTCCTGTATAATAATTTAATCCGCGCGCCAGCGTGACATCAAGATCTAATTGAGCAATTTTTAGTGGCATCTCCTTAATTGCATCCTGAATAAATTGTAATTCTGAAATACCTTTTTGTCCGGTTTCTGAATCGGCCAATATATCTTGCAGTCCAGTTATCTTTTCACTGAAATTTCCATTTAAATTGAAAATAGGCTGGATTTTAGTAATCGCTTCTTCAGAAATGCCTTTTTCGCGCATTTCTTTTTTTACTCCCTCCTCGCCTATTTTATCCAGCTTGTCCAGTGCAACCGTAAAATCGATAAGTTTGTCCTGCTCCCCTATTACTTCTGAAAAGCCCGAAAGAATTTTTCGATTATTAATTTTTATGGTTACGCCGGTAAGACCTAATTTACTAAACACAGCATCATATAGCTGAATAAATTCTACCTCCTGCCACAGGCTATTACTTCCTACCACATCTGCATCGCACTGGAAGAATTCCCTGAACCTTCCTTTTTGTGGACGATCTGCCCTCCAAACCGGCTGAATTTGATAACGCTTAAAAGGAAATTCAATCTCATTTTGATGTTGTACCACGTATCTGGCAAAAGGGACGGTTAGATCATAACGTAAAGCCTTTTCGCTAATAGAAGAAGTAAGGCCCAGGCTATCATTATTTGATAAAGCTTTTTTATCAGCTTTTTTCAGAAAATCCCCGGAATTCAGGATCTTAAAGATCAGACGATCACCTTCTTCTCCGTATTTTCCCATTAAGGTAGAAGAGTTTTCAAAACTTGGCGTTTCAATTGGCTGAAATCCAAAGCTTTTAAATTCAGATTGAATAGTTTGAAAAATATAATTTCTTTTCGCTACTTCTTCCGGGGAAAAATCCCTTGTTCCTTTTGGTATAGATGGTTTTTGTGCCATGATATGTTCTAAGCTGCATTTGCTAATTAGGAATGCAAATATCTTAATTTTTAAGCGAACCCAAACTTATTTGAAATTTTAAGTAACAAAGTTCTATTTTTAGAGTCTAACCGGTAAGCCAAGAAAATTCAAGCCATGTTTTCACTCTTTCGGGAAAATATAAGGATCGCCCTTAATTCCATTAAAAATCAGTCATTAAGAACTATCCTCACCGTTCTCATCATCGCTATTGGTATTACCGCTCTCGTTGGGATTCTAAGTGCAGTGGCGGCATTAGAAAATACGATTAGCAAGGATTTTGCTTCCATGGGATCCAATACTTTCAATCTTCAGCGATATGAATTCAGGACACAAAGTTTTGGAAATGAAGAGCGTAAAGTAAATCCTATTATTAGTTACAGGGAAGTAAAAGAATTTGAAGAAAAGTTTGAATATCCGTATACGGAAACGGCTATTTCCTTTACAGGAACCGGTTCCGCAGAAATTAAATACGAAAATGAAAAGACCGACCCAGAAATTTCTGTGTTGGGGGTGAACGAATACTACCTGGAAAACTCAGGTTTAAATGTGGAAGATGGCAGGGAATTTAATGTCTTCGATATTCAGAACAATAATAATGTGGCGGTGATCGGTTCAGATTTTAAAGATGGTATATTTAAAGGATTTGACCCGATAAATCGCACCATTAGTGTTAGAGGGGCAAAATTTAAAGTCATTGGTGTGCTGGAATCTAAGGGAAGTACCTTCGGCAATAACCAGGATCTTCGGGTTTTTATACCTATCCAACATGCCCGATCCCTTTTTTCCCAGCCAAATATCAATTACAATCTTAGTGTGAAAGTGGAAGACAAAGAACTTTTGGATGCTGCTATGGATGAAGCCATCATCACTTTCAGAAATATTCGAGGATTAAACCCGAAGGAGGAAAATAATTTCGGGCTGGAAAGAAGCGACGATCTCATCAATAGAATTCTATCAATAACAGGAGCTTTAAATATTGCTGCCTGGATCATTTCTATTATCACTATTTTCGGTTCATCCATAGCTTTAATGAACATTATGTTGGTAACGGTAACAGAAAGGACCCGTGAAATTGGAGTAAGAAAAGCTTTAGGCGCAAAGAAGAATACTATTGCCACTCAATTCTTTTTGGAAACCCTGGTTATCGGTCAGATTGGTGGTTTACTGGGAATTCTACTTGGAATAGGAATAGGCTATGCGGTAGCTACCTCTCTCGATTTTGATTTTACAACACCATGGAAGGCCATGTTTTGGGCAACAGGAATTACCATTCTAGTAGCTATTCTTGCCGGAAGTTACCCCGCTGCAAAAGCTGCCAAGCAGGATCCTATTGAGTCACTGCGTTATGAATAATTTGAAAATTCATTGATTTGAAAATAGGTCATAGAAAGATAGATTTTCATTTTCAAATTATCTCATTTTCAAATTGACTAATAAAGCTAACCCTGAACCACATCCTTAAAATAGCCGTATAATCCACCCTTTGTGATATTGGCTCCCTGTTTGATCAAAGCAAAAATATCCTTATTCCTATCATCGCTTATAGCCCTGGTAGAAGTATAGATATTTACCGTCTCGTCCATCAAATTAGTCTGCAACCACTGGTATCCTTCCCTTGTAGTAATATCTATCGCTTCGTTTTCAACTTTAATAGCTATAAGTTCAATGGTCGCTGTAGTAATATGAAATAAGAATATTTGGTTTGGAGAAAAATGCTCCAGGTATTCCACTTTATTCAAAACACCTTCCCATACCAGGTCGCTAAAAATATCCAGTTCTTCTTCGGCAGTCTCCGGCTTTTTTTTCTTTATCTGCTCCCATTCTTCAGCAGTGATAGATTGTGTAGCCAGGAAATTGATGAACTCCTGATGCATTTCTTCAAACTGTTCTTTTGTTAATCTTGCGTATTTCATACTGAAATTTAAAAAGAAAAGCCCACTCAAAGAATGAGCAGGCTTTTTACTATAAATAAAATCAATTAAGCGTCGGCTACAACGTCAAAAGTAAAGTTAGAAACTACTTCACGATGAAAACGTAAAGTTGCATCATACTGTCCCAAACGTTTAATGTTACCACCAGCGATATTAATATATTTTTTATCGATTTCTACACCTTCTTTTGAAAGGGCATCAGCTAAATCTCCATTGGTAATGGAACCAAAAAGCTTATCACCTGCTCCTGCTTTCGCAGTCATCTTAATTTCAAGGTTGTTAAGTTTTTCAGCTTGTTTTTTAGCTTCGTCTATATGCTTTTGTTCTTTATAGGCTCTTTGCTTCAAAGTTTCAGATAAAACTTTTCTTGCAGAAGGAGTTGCTAATTCAGCATATCCCTGTGGAATAAGATAATTTCTACCGTAACCATTTTTTACAGCTACCACATCATCTTTAAAACCTAAATTATCTACGTCTTTTTTAAGTATAACTTCCATAACTGCCTCTTTTTATTTTAATAAATCACCTACGTAAGGCATTAATGCTAAGTGACGAGCACGCTTTACAGCAGTAGCCACTTTTCTCTGGAATTTCAAAGAAGTACCGGTTAAACGACGAGGTAATAATTTCCCCTGTTCGTTAACAAAGCCCATTAAGAAATCTGGATCCTTATAATCGATATACTTGATACCAGATCTTTTAAATCTACAGTACTTCTTAGCTTTGGTTGTCTCTATATTAAGCGGAGTAAGATACCTGATCTCTCCGTCTTTTTTTCCTTTTGCTTGTTGTTCAATAGATGTTGCCATGGTTACGCTTTTTCCTTGTTACGTTTTCTTCTTTTTTCAGCCCAGGCGATTGCATGCTTATCTAACTTAACAGTTAAATAACGCATCATACGCTCGTCTCTTCTGAATTCTAACTCAAGCGGCTCAATAGCCTCACCAGGAGCTTTAAATTCAAATAAGTGATAAAAACCACTTTTCTTGTGTTGGATTGCATAAGCCAGTTTTCTTAGGCCCCAATCTTCTTTAGCTACCATCTCAGCTCCTTTAGAAACAAGAAAATCTTCGTATTTCTTAACTGTCTCCTTTATCTGCTCATCAGATAAAACGGGATTCAAGATGAAAACAGTTTCATAATTGTTCATAAAAATTTACTTTAAATTAAATCGGCTGCAAAAATAGAATTATTATTCCTTATTTCAAAGTAAATTTAGCAGGATAAAACACTATTTTTGACGATGAAATAATTATTAACCTTGTATTTCTTATTTTTAATGAGTAATATTGTTTATTACTAACCTATTAGACTGTGGAAGAAGTTTTACTTAAATGTGCTGTTGTTGATGACTCTAGCCTTCAAAGGCTATCAATAGTCAAACTTATAAAAGATCACCCAAATTTAAAACTGGTAGCCGAATATAATAATGCCATCGAAACCAAGAATGGGCTACTGGATACCGAAACAGACCTTATCTTTTTAGATATTGAAATGCCTATCTTATCTGGTTTTGAACTATTGGACAACCTTCCAAATAAGCCACAAATTATATTCGTAACCGGTAAAACAAAATATGCCTTTAAGGCTTTTGATTATGATGCGGTAGATTATATCCACAAACCGGTAACTAAAGATAGATTTAACAATGCGGTAAATAAAGCAGTTAATCTGTACAAGCTCAAACATCAAACTCCTGTCCCTGAAGATGACGATTTTATTTTTGTAAAAAGTAATCTAAAAAACAGGAAGGTATTTTTAAGCAAGTTAAAATACATCCAGGCGCTTGGTGATTATGTTAAGTTTGTGACTGAAAAGGATAATTTCGTGGTACTGGCTACGATGAAGTCTTTTGAAAAGCAACTCCCGAACGACAGGTTTTTAAGAACTCATAAATCCTATATCGTGAATCTTGAAAAAATTGAGCGGTATAACAGTAAGAATATTGAAATAGAAAAAGAGAAGTTACCATTAAGCCGACATAAAAAGGCAAATTTGGTAGAAGCATTAAGCGCTATACAGCAATAACCAGGAAACTTCTTTTTCTAAAAAAATTAAAAGCCATTTTTAGAATGGCTTTTTTATTGCGGATCTACGTTTACCACTGTCTTCACCGATCTGTACGCTCCAATAGCTTTAAAACTCTTAAGAATACGATGCACCATCTTTTTAGTTTTTCCTAAAGATTGTTTTTGGGGAATCTTAATCAGGATGTTCTTATAATACTCATTCCTTATTCTGGCAACTGGAGGAAACTCAGGCCCCAGGACATATCTGTCAAATACATTTTCCAATGCTCGGGCAAGCCATTCTGCAGCTTCATTGGTTTTTGAATAATCCCGGCATTTTAAGGTTAGGCGTATCAGCCTGAAATAGGGTGGATATTGATACTGGTATCTGTCTTCTAATTGCTCCCTGTACATTTCTTCATAAGCACCGGTAGATACCTGTTGAATGATCTGATGATGCGGATTATAGGTTTGAATCAACACTTTTCCCCGCTTTTTAGTTCTACCAGATCTTCCTGCTACCTGTAACATCAACTGGAAACTTCTTTCATGTGCCCTGAAATCTGGAAAATTAAGCAGGTTATCTGCATTCATAATTCCTACAAGACTCACTTTTCTGAAATCCAAACCCTTTGTTAGCATTTGAGTCCCGATTAAAATATCTGTTTCCTGGTTTTCAAAAGCCTCGATTATCTTTTCATAAGCATGTTTGCCACGGGTAGTATCCTGGTCCATTCTTCCAATCTTATGCTTCGGAAAAAGCGCTTTTAATTCGGTTTCAACCTGTTCAGTACCAAATCCCTTTGTCGAAATTTCATTACTGCCGCAGGCCATACATTGATGCTGCATGGCAATATGATACCCGCAGTAATGGCATCTTAGCTGGTTATTATGACTATGATAAGTTAAACTTACATCGCAATTAGGGCATTGCGGTGAGTGTCCACAGGTATTACATTCCAAAATTGGAGAAAATCCTCTTCTATTCTGAAATAATATAACCTGTTCTTCCTCCTTCAGACTCGCCTTAATCTCCTCGATCAGCCTTTCAGAAAAATGTCCGGTCATTTTCTTTTTTCGGTGAGCAGTTTTAATGTCTACTACTTCAACTTCTGGCATTAGTACATTTCCGAAGCGACGGGTCAATTCAACCAACGAGTATTTATTATGTTGGGCATTGAAATAAGATTCTATGGAAGGGGTGGCAGAGCCTAAAACAATATTTGCTTTAAACAGATTCGCCAGCACCACAGCCGCATCACGGGCATGATATCTGGGAGCAGGATCAAATTGCTTAAAACTGGATTCATGTTCTTCGTCTACCACTATTAAGCCCAACTCACGAAAAGGCAAAAATATACAGGATCTTGCCCCAATTACAATTTTTCCTTTTTCAGAATTATCTAGGACTTTTTTATAAATTTCCACTCTTTCATTTACGGAATATTTAGAGTGATAGACCAGGACCTTTTCTCCGAAATAATTCTGAAGCCGTTTTATTAATTGGGTGGTAAGCGCAATTTCCGGAAGAAAATACAAAGCCTGCTTTCCTTTATTAATCACTTCTTCAATAAGCCTGATATATATCTCTGTTTTTCCCGAAGAGGTCACCCCGTGGAGCAAACAAACCTGGTCATTCTTAAAATTTTCCTGTATTTCCTCAAATGCCTGCTGTTGAATTTTATTAAGATTAATCTCGTGTTGATTGATTTCTCCGGCAAAAACCACCCTGTCAGTCTCCTGATAAAATTCTATAAAAATATCCTTATCTATGAGGCTTTTTAAAACAGTAGTACTCGCACCAGCTTCGCTGAGTAATTCTTTTACTTTTAAAGGTTTCCGGGATTTAGCAGTGAGAGAAAAGTAAGACATTAAAATTTCCCTTTGTTTCGGAGCTCTGGAAAGTTCATCTAAAAGCTGATGCATTTCAGTTTCGGCCTCATAAGCAGGATTCAATTTTACATATCGAATCTCCTTTGCCTTAAATTGCTCATATATCTCCTGATTTAGATCTATCAGGCTTTTAGCTACGAGTTTATTTATTATAGGCAACACCTTTTTACGATCCAGGAGTTGCTCAATCTCCTGAATTTTCATTGAAGACTGTCGCTGCAGGGCCTCTACCACCAGATATTCATCATCATCTAATTCTTCAGTTTTTACTTCAGCACTTTTCGACAGTTTTACAATACTTTCATTTTCTAAAAGGAAAGCACCTGGTAAAGCGGCACGCATCACATCCCCTTCAGCACATAGATAATAACTGGCGATCCAGTGCCAGAATTCAAGCTGTTCTTTGGTTAAGAGAGGTTTTTCATCCAGGATCTGATGAATTGGTTTTGCTTCGTATACTTCCGGCGGATTTTGATGAATTTCGGCTACAATACCCGTATAAATCTTATTCTTGCCAAACGGAACGGCTAATCTCATTCCCTTCTGTAAAAATTCAGCTTCTTCTTTATTGAGGCTATAAGTGAAGCGATTTTCAAGGGGTAATGGTAAAATAAGGTCAGCGAAATAAGGCATTTAAAACAAATTAATTAATACAATAGAAAAAGCTGCTCTTAAAGTAACTTACTTCTACTCTACTATTGATTTCAAAATTATTAAGAATCTTTAGTTTTATAAAAGTAACCTGAAACTTAAAGAGCAGCTTTTAATTTATTAGATTTTATTCAGCCCGGTGCCATATTTTGGTTTTATAAAAAAATGAAATATATCCTCTTACATTGAGAATATCAGGATTTTGCTCATCCAGCCAAATTTTACAGCGATATTCTTTTCCTGTTTTTGGATCTACAATGGTTCCGCCTACATATTCATTTCCTTCTTTCTTAAGGCCCTGCATTAATTCCATTCCTTCTACCGGCACATTTTTTAGATCGCCTTCGCATTTAGTACATAAACGATTCCGGTCTTCTTCTTTTATTATATGATCTACTTTGCCGTAAATCTTATCACCCTTTTTATATATCCTAATGATAGAATTTACTTTTCCTTCATTATTCGTATTCTCCCATTTTCCCAGCACTTCCTGTGCCTGGACAGGAAACACCATACTCATTAAAAGAATTATAAATAGAGTTAATTTCATATTATTTACCTAGCATTGCATCTTTAAGATCATCATCTGCAGGCCTGTTGGAAAGCCAGATCCCGAATAATGCTTTTTTAAAATTTATCCCTTCAATAGTTCCTAATTCCTTGTCATTTTTATAAACCGAAACACCCGTATCTGGAATATAAACAATGTCGAAAACATCATTTTTCTTTATCTCTTCCATAAAGAAACTTTTAAATTTCTTAATTTCTGAAGCTAAAGCTTTTGTATCTCCTCCGGTAGAATTTTCAAAACCTTCGTTTACTGCATCAATCATCTTTTCACTACTTATAAGTTTTGAAACAATATGAAGTTTAATACTCATGGGCTCATTAGAAGTAACAATTTCGGTAGCGTCAGAAGATTTTTTTGCCAGATATAATCCCCCGGCATAAAGGTCTATCCATAACTTCTCCCTTACCCCTGCCCCATTTAACTGAAGCTTTTGTCCCTGGTAGGTTTCAGAATTAGGAAGATTGACTCCGCCTACTTCTGTTTGGGCAGAAACTACGCCAATACTCATAAAGGCGATACATAAAATTAGTAGTGTTTTCATTGTGAATTGATTTTATTTAAAGTTATTTAAAATTCTTTTTAAGTTTTAACAAAGATGCATTAAGTTCAAAACCCAAAAGTAACATATTGGAATTCAACCATATATAGAACATCAATATTAAGAGAGCACCAATGGAGCCATATAATTCATTATAACTTGAAAAGTTTGTAATGTACAAGCTAAATAAAAAAGTTGTAATCATGATCAAAACAGTGGTAAATAAAGCACCTACTGAGAAGAACCTGGCCTTTCTCGCCTCCCTGGTCCCAAAATAATAAAGTATCGCCACTGCTGTATAAATTAATATGATTAATCCTATGTAATGGATAAGGTTGGCGCCAAAGCCTTCAGCATTCAGAATACCTAATTCACTTAGATCTTCAATAGCGTAGGTCATGTATACCGCACTAATTACTGATATTAGCAACAACAGTGCCAATATAAGGGAAACACCCACAGCTACAGCATATTGACGCGGAATTGATCGGTTATTTTTGGTATGGTAACTAAACTCGAATCCGGTAAAAATAGCATTAACCCCATTGGTCATTAAAAATATGGAAAGGATAAAAGCAGCAGATAAAAGTCCGCCACGAGGAGTACTGGCAATATCTTCAAAAATATTTCCGAAGAAATCTGAAGTTTCCGGAGGTAAAAGATCATTCATAAAAACCAGAAACTTTATCTGAAAATCGTCAATAAAGGTGATATAAGGTATTAAATTAAGTACAAAGAGAAGAAACGGAAAAATAGCCATAAAAAAACTAAAAGCAATAGAACTTGCCCTGGTGGAAAAAGTTCCCCTTACAATACCACCCCAGTAAATTACCCAAAGATTATAAAGCGACAAGCCTTCCATTCCCGGTAGAATGATCTTTCTGGTTTTTCTTTTCCACCAATCAGAAAATTCTCCCAGTTTAATCTTGATCACTTCCTTTAAGGCCATATTATACGGCTTTTAAGCTCAGATCTAAATTATGAACCGAATGCGTAAGAGCTCCGCTGGAAATGAAATCTACCCCACATTCAGCATAATCCCTGGCTGTTTCCAGGGTAACACCTCCACTGGATTCAGTAAGACATTTACCATTTATCAAATCTACCGCTTTACGGGTTTCTTCGTAATTAAAATTATCAATCAAAATTCTAAAAATACCGTCCGATTTTAAGATCTCTTTGATTTCCTCCATATTTCTGGCCTCTACAATAATTTTAAGGTCTAAAGCATTCTCTTTTAAATATGATTTGGTTTTATCTATAGCTTTGGTAATCCCACCGGCAAAATCTATATGATTGTCCTTAAGCATGATCATATCATATAGCGCAAAACGGTGGTTCTCGCCTCCACCAATTTTCACGGCCCATTTTTCTAGAGCCCTAATCCCAGGCGTAGTTTTTCGGGTATCGAGAATTTTTGTCTTTGTCCCTTCTAATTTCTGAACAAATTCTGAAGTTTTTGTAGCGATAGCACTCATTCGCTGCATCGCGTTTAATACGAGTCTTTCAGCTTTTAAAATAGACTGTGAAGATCCTTCGACATAAAAAGCAATATCTCCTCTTTTAATAGCCTCCCCGTCTTTTATCTGAAGGTCTATCTTTAAATCCTCATCTACATATTTAAAAACCCGCCTGGCGAATTCCACCCCAGCTAAAATTCCCCGATCTTTTACGAGCAATTTAGCTTTTCCTGTAGCAGACTTCGGGATACAGGCCAGGGAACTGTGATCTCCATCACCTACATCTTCCCTAATCGCATTTTTAATAATTAATTCAATTTCTTTTTCAAATTGGTCCCGTGAGATCATTTTCTCTGCTTATTTTTGTAAATGTAGTAAAGTCTTCACTAAAATCACGGGATGACAATAAAATTAGTCTGTATTGGAAAAACAGATAAACGAGAACTGGAAACCCTTATAAAGGTGTATTCTGATAGGCTTCAACATTATATCAAATTTGAATTTGATATAATTCCTGATCTCAAGAAAACTAAGAATCTGGATGAAAATCAACAAAAAACTAAAGAAGGTGAATTAATTCTTTCGGGAGTCCAGAATTCAGATTTTGTGGTTTTGCTGGATGAGAATGGGAAGCAATTCAGTTCTGAAAGCTTTTCAAAATATATCCAAAAGCGCATGAATACCGGTTTAAAACGGCTGATTTTCGTCATTGGTGGTCCTTATGGTTTTTCAGAAGATGTATTTAAAAGAGCAGATTCTAAAATTTCGCTTTCAAAAATGACATTTTCTCACCAAATGGTAAGATTGTTCTTCACGGAACAATTATACAGAGCCTTTACCATTTTAAAAAACGAACCCTATCACCATAGATAACCAGACCTTATGAAATTAGTATTTGCCACTCACAATCCCAATAAATTCAAAGAAATTAATAGCCTCCTACCTCAACATATAGAACTTCTATCACTGAGCGATATTGGTTGTAATGAAGATATTGAAGAAACAGGAAAGACTATTGATGAGAATGCTATGATCAAAGCCGAATATGTTAGAAACCATTATGGCTATGATTGCTTTGCTGATGACACAGGACTTGAAGTAAACGCTCTGGCCGGAGCACCCGGAGTTTTTTCTGCGAGATATGCAGGAGAAGCAAAGAATGATGAGGCCAATAATGAAAAACTTTTACAACAGCTCAAAAAACATCAGGATAGAAGTGCCCAATTTAAAACCGTTATTGCCTTAAACCTGAAGGGCGACCAAAATCTATTTACAGGTATTTGTAAAGGTGAAATTTTAAAAGAACGAAGAGGCGAAAAAGGTTTTGGTTATGACCCTCTATTTTTACCAGATGGATTTAATTTAAGCTTTGCTGAAATGGAATTGGAAGAAAAAACTAAAATAAGCCATCGAGGGATCGCATTCCGGGAATTAATAGAATATTTATCTAAATAGGATTTACAAATTCAACACTATGAATATCAGTTACTTAAATTTAAAACAAATTAAAAAATATTAATCGGAAATAAAAGCGTACATTTGCCGCTTGAAATTCCTCAGGGTGAGGATGTGTTACTGGAAGTTTAGGTTTAAGTATGTCGATTCGCTTCTTATGTAACACTTACATATTATAATCGAATACTTACATAAACGAATGAACGCATTCCAAAAACTTGGACTTGACGCAGATTTGCTCAGGGCCATCGAAGACATGGGATTTGAAACTCCCAGCGAAGTACAGGAAAAATCAATCCCAATTTTATTAGAGCAGGAAACAGATCTTGTTTCCCTTGCACAAACCGGAACCGGTAAAACAGCCGCTTTTGGCTTTCCCCTTATTCAAAAAATTGATGCTAATTCAAAAAAGACGCAGGCATTGATTTTATCTCCTACCAGAGAGCTTTGTTTGCAAATTACCAATGAAATCAAGAACTACTCAAAGTATAAAAAATCTTTAAATGTAGTCGCTGTGTATGGCGGAGCCAGTATTACTGACCAGGCCAGATCTATCGAAAGAGGTGCGCAAATCATTGTAGCCACTCCTGGTAGAATGCAGGATATGATAAGAAGAAAACTTGCTAATATTTCTTCTATTGGCTATTGTGTGTTAGATGAGGCTGATGAAATGCTGAACATGGGATTCTATGAGGACATTAAAAGTATACTTTCCCATACCCCTAAAGAAAAGAAAACATGGTTGTTTTCTGCAACCATGCCTAAAGAGGTAGCAAAGATCGCTAAGAAATTCATGAATGATCCTGTAGAGATCACGGTAGGTTCAAAAAATACCGGAACTTCTAATGTAGCTCATGAATATTATCTTGTGAATCATCGTAATCGTTATGATGCATTAAAAAGACTTGCAGACGCGAATCCCGATATATTCTCAGTAATATTCTGTAGAACAAAAAGGGATACTCAAAAAGTAGCAGAAAAACTTATTGAAGATGGTTACAATGCTGCAGCACTACACGGCGATCTAAGTCAGAATCAGCGTGATTTGGTGATGAAAAGTTTTAGAACCCGCCAAATCCAAATGTTGGTAGCTACAGATGTGGCAGCCCGCGGTATTGACGTTGATGATATTACCCACGTGATCAATTATCAACTGCCCGATGAGATAGAAACCTACACTCACCGTAGTGGTAGAACAGGCCGTGCAGGAAAAAACGGAGTTTCCATGGTGATCATTTCTAAAAGTGAAGTTAGAAAGATCAGAACTATTGAAAAGATCATCCAGCAGAAGTTTGAAGAAAAGGAAATCCCTGACGGAAAGGAAATTTGTAAAACGCAGCTTTTCCATCTGGCAAATGATATAAAGAAAACAGAGATCAACCATGAGATTGATCCTTACCTTCCAACTATTAATGAAGCACTGGAAGATTTCAGCAAGGAAGAATTGATCAAGAAATTCTTTTCCGTAGAATTTACGAGGTTCTTTAATTATTATCAAAAAGCTCCAGATCTAAGTTCTGAAACTGCCGGTAGACCAGAAGTTTCAGAAGGAAATACCAGATACTTTATAAATATTGGCTCAAAAGACGGCTTTGATTGGATGAGCCTGAAAGATTTCTTAAAAGAACAGCTTAATCTAGGAAGGGACGATGTCTTTAAAGTTGATGTAAAAGGAAGTTTTTCTTTCTTTAATACCGACGAACAGCATACAGACCTTATCCTCCAAACTTTTAGTGAATTTAACCACAACGGCAGATTTGTAAACGTAGAGGTTACCAAGGATCAAAAATCAGATAGAGGAGGCCGTAAAAGAGAACGCGGTGGTGGCAAAAGAAACGGAAAAAGCTTTAGAGATAATAAAACTGATAACTTTAAGGGTCGAAGAAGATCTGATAAAAATGACAAAAAAGGCCCCAGAAAAGGAAGCCGAAATAAAAATATTGAAAACTCTGTAAAGAGGAGAAGGTCTAAAGCCTAATTAAAATAAAAATGCCAAACTTAATTCTATAAGTTTGGCATTGTTTTTTATAAGGATTTTATATTTTTAGCCCCGGATTGTTATGAAAAACTTTTTAGTACTCTTTTTTCTTCTCTTTACAGGATATATTTCCGCTCAGGATATGGTTAGCGGAACTGTTATGAATGCAGCGAACGATAAGCCTATCGAAAATGTTCATATAGTAAACCTCAATCAGGTGAAAGGAGCGGTTACCGGTGAAGATGGAGAATTTGAATTACAGGCTACTGTAAATGATACCTTATATTTTACTTATTTAGGATTTAGGTCTATTCGGGTTCGGGTTACCAATGACTGGTTAAAATATGGAAATGTAAAGGTGAAAATGACCGAATTGGGCTTTGCATTAGAAGAGGTTACGGTGAACTCTATAAATCTAACAGGCTATCTTGAAATAGATGCTAAGAATATTCCTATTTATGACAATTACAGATATAGCATTTCCGGTTTAAATAGTGGCTATGAAGGAGGTGACGGTTCTCCAGGCGCAGTTACCAAAGCATTAAGATCGCTCTCAAACCCAGCCGATCTGGTTTATAATATTTTTGGCACCAGGCCCAGGCAGATGCGGAAGCTTCGGCAAATGAAGAAAGACGATAATATCAGGGAGCTTTTAAGGAATAAATTCGATAGGGAAACACTAATGGCGCTTTTACAGGTAAATAGAGCTGAAATAGATGAAATTCTCAATAACTGTAATTATTCTGAAGATTTTATGAAATCTGCCAATGATCTCCAGATTTTGGATGCGATTAATAGCTGCTACGAAGAATATAAAGTATTACAGAAAAATTAATCAGCAGGACTCCAATAGTTTCTTTAAATCTTTTAAACCTTTATCAAAGTTTTCTCCCAGGGCTTTTTCCGGAGAATAAAATATACTTATAATAGTGAGTGGAAATGCTAAATGACCTTTAGTACCCCATACCATTTTAGTTTTTTCTTCCTCCAGTTCTTTTACCCCCATATAAGTGAGAACATTAACCTTCACAGGTTTCACAAAAAGAATCCTTGTTTCATAAACCCTTCCCTGCTTGGCTTTAGTAATTCTTTGAATCCCTTCTCCAACTTTTCTATTGCCTTTCCAGTAAAAACTGGCACCAACCTTTCCATCGTCCCCTTTATATTTCATTAATGCATTAGGATCCCTTTGAAACCAAGGGTTCCAAAGCGGCTGGTTTTTAAGTTGTCTAATAAAAGTAAAAACTTCTTCCCGGGGTTTGTTAATTACCACCGTCCTGTTTATATCATAGTCTTTTTTCACCCAGGCGTGCAGGAAAGCAAAAAAAGTAATAAGCCCAATTATCAGATAAAAAAACAGCGTCATTGTGTAGGTTTAAGGACGATTAAAAGTTACAAATAATTACTGATTCAAAAAGTGCCCAATAAGCTCTTCTGAATTTTTTATAGTTTTTTTGGTCCACTCAAGCCTTATCTGGTTCTTTTCCTCCTCAGAAAACTGCCAATTCACTTTCGAGTTTCTCAATTTAGCAGTCAAGCTTTGTAAAATTATAGCAGCAGAAACAGAAATATTAAGACTTTCGGTAAATCCAACCATAGGAATTTTTATAGTAGCATCAGCCTCTCGCATGATCTCTTCAGACAAACCATCTTTTTCTGTTCCGAAAAAAAGCGCAGCCGGTGTGGCAACATCAAAATCTTCCAGTAACTGAGAATCTTCATGCGGACTGGTAGCAATTATCCTGTACCCTTTATTTCTTAAGTTCGTTACGCAATCACGGGAAGAATTATACCTGTTGATATTTACCCATTTTTGTGCGCCCATGGCTATTTCCTTATCAATTCTACGCGGGATTCTTTCCTCAATTACATGAATATTTTGAATTCCAAACACATCACAACTCCTAACCACCGCGCTGGTATTGTGTAACTGGTATACATCCTGCGCAACCACGGTGAAGTGATTGGTGCGTTGTGCTAAAACTTTTTCGAATAATGCTTTTCTCCTCGGGGTTAGAAATTCCTGAAGGTAATCTAAGATTTTATGTTCTTCCATTTCTGAAGTAAAATTAATAAAACACAGAAATAAGCCTCATTATTCTCAAAAACATTTTTTAAAATTTCATCATAAAAAAATTAAAATTCTTAACTTTTTCATAATTGAATTACAAATGCATGAAAAAAATATTAGTACTCACCGGAGCGGGAATTAGCGCTGAAAGCGGTATCAAAACTTTTAGGGATGCAGATGGTCTTTGGGAAGGGCATGATGTGATGGAAGTAGCCTCTCCCCTTGGTTGGGAAAAAAATAAGGAATTAGTGCTGGATTTTTATAACCAGAGAAGAAAGCAATTGTTGCAGGTGAAACCCAATGCAGCTCATCATGCCTTAACAACACTGGAAGATGTATTTGATGTACAGATTGTAACCCAGAACATAGATGATTTACATGAAAGGGCAGGAAGTTCCAAGGTAACACATCTTCATGGAGAACTGCTAAAAGCTCGAAGTAGTTTTGATGAAAACCTGGTAATGGATTGGAGAAAGGATATTAAAGTAGGTGATTTTTGTGAACATAATTTTCAACTTAGGCCACATGTAGTTTGGTTTGGAGAAGCAGTTCCCATGTTTCAAAAAGCTGCCGAAATCGTAGAAACAGCAGATATTGTTATTGTAATAGGCACCTCCATGCAAGTTTATCCCGCTGCAGGGCTGGTAGATTTTGCCCCAAAAGACGCCCGTATTTATTTTATTGATCCCAATCCAAATATTTCTGAAAGTGAAAATTTGGAAATTATTAGAAAAACGGCGGTTGTAGGAGTTCCTGAACTTACAGAAAGATTATTAGAGGAAGAAATCCGATGAAAGCAGAGTCTATTTTAATAAATATGGAAAACTCAATCGTTAAAATAAAGGCTGTTGCAAAAAAAATGCTAAAAAATCCTGATCTACTATTCCGGAAAAATATATTTAAACCCATCAGCAAAAAGATATCTTTCTAAAATCTACGGGCAGGCTATTAAGGAAGAATTTAATAGAACCAATTATTTCAGCCTGACTTCAGTAATGAAAAAAGAAAATTATAGAAAACTCTTTCTTTTTGCTAATTTCTAGTGAAAAAGCCGCAGTTAAAGTGTTTTTTATGCAAAATATTTTCGATTTAATGCATGAGGCCAATTGTATTAAAGAGGAATTAAGAACTATAACTGAAAAAGAATTCCCAGAGGCAATTGCCGGAAAACAAAGATTTGAAGGAAAATGCAGCTGTAGTTTTCTAGTATAATTTGAAGCGGTATCTTTACGGTTTTAATTTTTAAAAGTAAAAGATGACATCCCTTTCCGCAATTTCACCAATAGATGGCCGCTACAGGTCTAAAACAAAAAAATTATCAGCCTATTTCAGTGAAGAAGCACTTATAAAATACAGAGTGTTGGTAGAAGTTGAATACTTCATTGCACTCTATGAGGAAAAATTACCTCAGCTACAGGATGTAAATACTGAAAATTTTAAAAAATTAAGGGAGCTGTATGAAAATTTCACTTCTATAGATGCCCAGGCAATTAAAAAGATCGAAAAGATTACTAATCATGATGTAAAAGCTGTTGAATATTTTCTAAAAGAAGAATTTGACAAACTTGGAATGGAAACCTCCAAAGAGTTTATCCATTTCGGCTTAACTTCACAGGATATCAATAATACTGCAATTCCACTGAGTCTCAAAGATGCGATAGAAGAGGTATATATCCCAGCATTGAATGAAATTGTGGAAAAACTTGTAGCCCTTTCTACTGAATGGAAAAATATTCCATTATTGGCAAGAACCCATGGTCAGCCAGCCTCGCCTACTCGCTTAGGCAAAGAAATAGAGGTATTCGTGCAGAGACTAAAAGAGCAAATAAAATTTCTAAACCAGGTTCCGCATGCAGCTAAATTTGGAGGAGCCACAGGAAATTACAATGCTCATAAAGTAGCATACCCACAGCATGACTGGAAAAAATTCGGAACTAATTTTGTCGAAAATAAATTGGGGCTATTTCACTCATTCCCTACTACCCAGATAGAACACTATGATCACATGGCAGCCTTATTTGATACCTTAAAACGTATTAATACTATTATTCTTGATTTGGATAAGGATATCTGGACATATGTTTCCATGGATTATTTTAAACAAAAAATTAAAAAAGGAGAAATTGGCTCTTCTGCGATGCCACATAAGGTTAATCCTATCGATTTTGAAAATAGCGAAGGTAACCTTGGAATTGCCAATGCCATTTTTGAGCATTTGTCTGCTAAACTTCCGGTAAGCAGGTTGCAAAGGGATTTAACAGATAGTACTGTTTTAAGAAATATTGGTGTCCCTATAGGTCATACCCTCATTGCTTTTAACTCCACTCTTAAAGGTTTAAATAAACTGTTGCTAAATGAAGAAAAACTGAATGAGGATCTTGAGAAAAACTGGGCGGTTGTAGCTGAAGCCATTCAAACGATTTTAAGGAGAGAAGGTTTTAAAAATCCTTATGAAGCCTTAAAAGGCCTTACCAGGACTAATGAAAAGATTACTAAAAAGAGCATTTCTGAATTTATTGATGATTTAGAAGTTTCAGAGAAAATTAAAAAAGAACTTCACCAGATAACTCCTCAAAATTATACAGGTATTTAAAATTAGAAGTTTTATTTAGATCGACTATCCCGGAGCAGCGCTGTCGGGAAATTTATAAGATTAAAAAAGCCCCGATCAAGGGGCTTTTTCTTTTCAACTAATTACACGACCTACATTTCAGCAGCGTCACTTTCTTCTGAAGCTTTCGTAGTATCCTCTCCAGTTTGCATCCAGGTTTTAACTTTAACAGAATCCTTTTTATTTGAAGTATCTTCAAAAATTTCTCCGATACCCTTAATTGCTTCTATATCTATATCATCCCCATCAAGAGATCTCATGAGCTCCATAATTTTTTGCGGATTCATATTCTCACCTAAAACCCTGGCCACCCCTAAACCACGTTCATTATCATACCCATAAACGATCAATTCGTCTATGGCATCGTCATCACCGGTAAAATAAAGTTCAGCTTTTCTGGCACCACCACCATATTTCATAAGTAACTGATACTTTTCATTTTCGAAGATTTTATCAAGCTTTACTTTTTCCTGTTCAAATTTTTCAGGATTTTCATCTTTCTTAAGAGCTAAAACATTAATTTTTTTAATACTTTCCAAGGTCTCCTTTTCCCCTGCTTCTAAGGAATCACTATTTGTGAACATACTAGTGGGGACATCCAGCGCCAGAAAATCTGTATCTTCCTGGTTTTCTACGTAATATTTTTGAAGAGATTGTTCATTATTACAGGCAATTAGAACTACTATCCCCAGTAATCCAAAAATTATTTTGATTGATTTCATGATCTAGGATTTATTATTCGCTTTTTTTAATTCTTCAGCTCCGGGTACTTTAAGATCTGAAGTTAATTTGGATAATTGAGACAGATCTATATCCCCGGTGATACTTAATATTACCGTCATGGGTTTATCCCCTTCGGAACCTTCCAGGAACATAAACAATTCCCTAACGTAATTATCATTTTTACCGGGAAGCGAATAAAACTTAATATTTTTTCCATCTTCATTTACCCTCATTAGCTCCTCCAGGGAACCTTTTTGAAGATATGATTTAACATCGGTTGCCATTTGCGACATTACATTAGTATTGGAAGATTTATAGATCTGAATGCGATCCAGATTTTCAATAAGCTTCATGTATTCCCTGGCTTCGGGATCGTTCTCACTTAAATCTACTTTTGCCAGCATTTTAAACATTTTGCTGGTCATCACCATAGCATCCACATCTTTCATATCTTCATACTTCTCAAAATTTTGAGATTGGGAAAGCATAGGAGCCAGAGATAACAAAAAGGTAATTATTAATCTATTCATGGTTTTGGTTTTAATTATCAATTTCTATTATTTGATTTTTAGTTTTATTAAATTCTTTAAGGTAAACAAGATCTGATTTTCCTTCGTTCATAAACTGAGATACCATATTCAAAGTTTCTTTTGTTTTTTGAAGAGCCAACTCTTCATCACTTATGGTACCAAGATCATTTTGATTAAGCTCTCGGGAAGAATCGTTGAAGAAGAAAATTCCTAGGCCCACGATTAGAATCGCTGCGATAGAAGTCCAGGCATACCAGTTTCTTGCTGGCTGAACTTTTGGTTTTTCTTCAAATTTCTCTCTAGCCTCTCTTGCTGAAAAGATGAACATAAGCCTGTAGCTTTCCAAATGCTCTGGAACATCTTCATTAAGAAAATAATCACGGAGTAATTTTTCTTCAGCTAATGAAGCGTTTCCTTCATCATACTTCTTTAAAAGCCGTTCTATTTTACTTAATTCCATAATTATGTTTTTTTATTAGATTTTCCCTGATCGCTTTTCTGGCTCTGGAGAGAGCAACCCTAATTGCCGTCTCATTCATTTCCATGATTTTAGCGATCTCTTTATATTCGTATTGTTCTACATCCCTTAATTGGAATACCATTTTCTGCTGTTCCGGTAAGGTTGCAACAATCCTGCCCAACCATTCCATTTCATCATTCACCTCTATTTCAGACTGGAGCGGAATACTATTGCTTTCATAGTTTTGATGCCCAATTCGCAGATTATTATTCTGCTTCAGTTTTAGCTGGTCCAAACAATAATTTTTAGTTACCGTCATCGCAAAAGCTTCAATATTGGCATAATGCTTGATCTTCCCTTTGCGGTTCCATAATTTCAGAATCGCTTCCTGAGTGGCATCTTCGGCTGCTTCTTTTGAAGTTAACAGTCTTAGGGCCATGCGGTACATTTTATCCTTAACAGGATCTATGATATTAAGGAAGGTAGTTTCTTTCATTAAAGTAGTGGTCAGTTTAGTAATGCCTTCTTAAACCTACGACGAACTATAAAGAGATTTGTTACAATAAATTTTTTAATTCTAATTATGTACCTACTTTTAGAAAAAATTAATAGATTTTATTAACCATAAACATGACTATGAAAATATACAATTATTTAATGCTTTTTATTCTTGCAGGAGGACTGTTCACTTCCTGTTCAGGTGACGATATAGATGACACCACTGATCCACCGGTAACCGGACCAGAACCAACTCAAAATCTGGAATTGGAAATAAAAGATTTTGTTTGGAAAGGAATGAATGAAATCTATGTTTATAAAAGCCAGGTGCCAGAATTAAGTGACGATTTTTTTGCAACTCAGGATGATTTAAATGATTTTCTTGAAGAATGGGATACTCCTGAAGATCTATTTTATGACGGTTTAACTATTGAAAAAGATAGATTTAGTTTTATCACTGATGATTATATTGCTTTAGAAAACAGTTTTTCAGGTATTTCTGAAACTACAGGAGTTGAATTCAGACTCTACAGATTTTCCAGCAGCGATAAACTTTTTGGTGTAGTAAGATATATAATTCCGGGAAGTAATGCTGAAGATAAAGATATTGAAAGAGGTGATCTTTTTAGAAGATTGAACGGACAGGAATTAACCATTGAAAATTATCGTGAAATTTTAGCAAGTAATTCAATTACTTTTGAATTAGCTACCCTTGAAGATAATACGGTGACTCCTACGGGAGAATCTGTAACTATCGCTACTTCTACACTTACAGAAAACCCAATTCTTGTAAAAAAAGTATTTGATTTGAATGGCGCTAAGGTTGGATAC
The DNA here is from genome assembly GCF_029937855.1 of Christiangramia sp. Classification (GTDB taxonomy): domain Bacteria; phylum Bacteroidota; class Bacteroidia; order Flavobacteriales; family Flavobacteriaceae; genus Christiangramia. The sequence continues at coordinate 24,310 of NZ_JAPYPC010000021.1, read as the reverse complement.
TTGATGTATAATAGCTTCGTTGCAGATTTTGATGGAGAATTGAATGCCGCTTTTGCTGAATTTAAATCAGCCAACATCACAGATCTAATTCTCGATCTTAGATATAACGGGGGTGGTAGTGTTAGAACTGCTACTAGGTTGGCTAGTATGATAACAGGCCAGTTTACCGGAGAAATTTTTGCCAAACAGCAATGGAATGAGGATTACCAGAACTTTTTTCTGAATGATAATCCGGATAGACTATTTAATAGGTTTACAGATACCGGAGCTGATAATGAAGCTTTAAACAGCTTAAATCTTACTAAACTATATACGATCGTTTCATCTTCAAGTGCCTCGGCCAGTGAATTGGTCATAAATGGGCTTGAACCTTATATAGATGTAGTACAAATTGGCGACAAAACAGTTGGCAAATCTCAAGCTTCGGTGACCCTATATGACGGTCCAAATTTTAGCAGAAATGGTGCAAATCCAGATCATACTTATGCTATACAGCCTTTAGTATACGAATCTGTAAATGCCAATGATGTGGGCGTACCGTTTGACGGTTTAGAGCCAGATGTTGAAATTATAGAGGATATCTCTAATCTTGGAGTTCTTGGAGAAGAATCAGATCCACTACTGGATGTGGCCCTGGATGTGGTTGCCGGTACTCGAAGCTTTACCATTGATAGATCAAAAGCTTACTGGTTTAACGAGTTTAGTGAGTCTGGAGCTAATAGTCCTGCTTATAGAAGAATGTATATTGAAGATCTTCCAGAATTACCCGGACTAAATAAAAGACTGGATTTCGATAAAAAATAATCCTGGTTAGAAATATGGATTTAATAAAAAAACCAGCCGATCGGCTGGTTTTTTTATGCTTAATTATTCTATTCCTAATCATTGAAATAAAATCCATTAGGCGCTACTCCGGCAGTGAATTCATTTACCAGGTCACCTGAAAGGGTATAAATTCTTACCGTTCCATCAGAAGCAAAATCCCCTGCATCTGAGAGGTAGATAAATCCGTTCTCTACTTCAAATCCATACATCTGCCCAAAATCGGAAGTACTTTCATAAGAAAGAAGTGCCTCGGTTGGCTCTTCCGTAAAATCCTGATTTAACTGATAAACCGAAGTTCCGGAAGTGAAATAGATTGAACCGTTCTCAATATCTAAATTTTTAGCCCCTGTTAAGTTTTCAGAAAATTGAATTTCAGATACAACAGCATCGCTACTCAAATCTATTTGTTCTAATTCAGCTGAAGAAAGGGCGAACAGGTTGTTTCCGTTTATTTCAAAAGAATTTAAAGCACTATTTGTAGGTATAGATTTTATAAAGGTGCCAGAAGCCGGATCAAAGACTTCAATAGAATTTCCGGTGCCATAGGCCGCTCCTTCTACATAAATTAAACCATTAGCTTCTTTAACTTCAGAAAGATAGGTGCCTGCTACAACAGTTTCTTCTATTTCCAATGTTTCAAGATTTATTACCGCAATAAAATCATCATCAGATGTTCCAAAATCGGCGACATTAGAAACATACGCTTTTCCATTCAAAGTAGTTCCAAAAAGAGGGATATTCAATCCACTGTCTACCTGTCCCTTAAATTCAAATGTATAGCGATCTACCACCGTGATCAAATTAGATCCATTAGAAATGATGTAAGCATTTTCAGCATCAAAAAAGACAGATTGTACAAATTTACCCAGATCCATATTTGCATTAACTGTTTCAAATATATTGTTCTCTATGGATGTATTTGCAGCATCTAAAAAAGAAACGGTTCCTGCAGATTGTGAACCTTCGTTAGAAATAAGAACGCCTTCTCGGTAATCTCCATCTGGCAATTCTGGTAAAGTATCATCATCATTACTACATGAATTAAGTAAAAAAGAGCCTGCAAGCCCCAGGATGAAAAGTTTTGTGTTTTTCATAGTCGTAAAAAAATTAAAATTTGAGATTTATATAAAAGTTATAATTGATTCCTGGCATCCAACGATCTTCAACATTTTGATAATCTGTATTTAGTATATTATTAATCCGGGCACCTAATTCCCATTTTCTTTCTCTATCAGGCGTATATGCTAATCCAATATTCCCTAATAAGTAGCCTGGAAGATTTTCACTGTAATCGGTTCTTGTATACACAGAACCATTATAAATGAATTGCAGGAAAGGCTTAAAACGATGATACTGAAAACTGATATTTCCGGTTAATTTATGATACGGAACATAAATTAACTGCCTCCCCGTGGCTGTGTTTCTGGAAAAAGTATAAGCATAAGTAGCATTGGTCATTAAAAGACTTTTCTTAGCGATTTTCTTATTCCAGTTAAAATAAGATTCCATTCCATAAATATGCACCTCATCCTCGTTCCCTGGTCGCCAAACTCCATCTGAACCTGGCAGCCAGCGTATCATGTCTCTTATATCATTATAATACAAAGTAAGACCTGCCTCAAATTCATTAAAAGAAAATTGGTTTCCCAACTCTGCCTGTAAAGAGGTTTCTGGGTTAAGTTCAGGGTTTCCGGCAGATGCCCAGTATAAATCATTATAAGTGGGAATCCTGAAATTCCTGGAAGTATTAAATTTCAATGAATAGAAATCTGTAATTTTGTAAAGTGCACCAAACGAAAACAAAAGCGGACTCTTATAATTACTGGTAATCTCTTTCCTAATCCCAGCTTCATATTGAAAGTCATCGTTTAAATAATGCTTCCCAAGTAGGGCTGCTGAAAAAATGTTTCTTTCATTATCGTCCAGATTACTACCTTCCCCTTCGGTATAGGTATTCTGAAGAACAGCGTTAAAAAGAATTTCCTCATTTAGTTTATAGTCAAGATCATACTTTGCGATAAAGTTATTCGCGCTGCCGAAAGAAAAATTCTGAGAATCAATATTTGGAAAATATTTATACTCCTCGCCAATGAAAGCCAGACTCAGAGTTTGATCAAATTCTGAAAATTTGCTATTCCACTCTAGTAAATTCCTAGTGGTAAGATCCTGATATTTTGTTCGGTTTTCTGAAGGACGAATCAGGGAGAAGTGGCGCTCTCCATCATATATCTCGCTAATGATCTTAAGGATATTCTTTGAATTGAACCGGTATCCCAGAGCAATATTTACAGCATTATTAAAATATTCGCCATTCAAATTTTCAGCTCCATTTGGGAAATCATAATCATTGTCACTACTATTCCTGGATAAAGCTAAATTTAAACTCCACTTTCTTTTCGATAATTTGAAGTTATACCGGGTGTCTATAGTATTAAAACTTCCATATTGTAAGAGCAGATTATGCTCATTTTTGTTTTTGAAAGAGATCGAATTGTTCAAATGCACACTTCCTCCTATCGCGCCTGTGCCATATACAACACTGCCGCCGCCACCCCTAACTGAAATTTCGTTGTACCCGGTGGTATTGATAGTATTAAAATCTACCTGTCCATTCAATTGCGAATTAATATTAATCCCATTCCAGATCACCGCAGTTTGCGCAGCGGTAGTGCCACGAAATGAAGGTGATGAAACCATTCCGCGCCCATTTTCTTTGAAAAATATTGGGGTGGTAAAATTTAAAACATCTGTTAACTGCGGCTGATTTTTTTGGAGCAATGAATCGGAGAGCTCGATTATATGCTGGCCTGTAGAGAATTTCTTGAGCTTTACATCGCTTAACCGTACCTCATCCAGCCAGTTGATAGAGTCCGTTTGTGCCGTTGCAGCATTGCAAACACAAAATATTAAAGCGAATAAGAGGTATAAGTTTTTATTCATAATCTGCCGACCTTTATCCCGAAAGTCACTCGATATTAGTTGAAATTCAGGCAGGTCTCCTGGCTCACGTACTGCAATTCACCTTCCCATTCTTAAGAACAGTGGTTTGAAGAATTATTGCAGCCACCCTTGCGGGCAAAGCTTACAGTTGCGGGAACAGCTCAGTTTATGAAGTTTGATTTTAGAAGTTTACGAATTCTATTCTAATATCAGAAATTAGGTTTTTTAAAAATTCGTACTTCCTAATTCATCAATCGTACTTCCTTCTGATTCCCTTTTAATCCGCACAGAAATAAATCGATGCTGAACCAAAATTTCGAGGCAAAATTAAACAAATAAGTTTGGTAACAGGCTCAAAAATTTAAATAATCTTACTTTTGAATTCAAATTTACCAGTCTTGAAAAAAATACTTTTCCTATTTCTAATTATTGGAGTAGCCTCCTGCAAAAACAATTCAGATAGTCAAACTTCTAAAGCACAGGAAGGTAGAAAGATGCCTATTGAAAACGCTAAAGGTTTCAGTATAATTAAGTTTGAGGGATACAGTCTACTTAGCGTGAATAGGCCATGGCCGGAAGCTAAAGATGATTTTGTATATCTGCTAAAAGAGAAAAATGCTGAAATCCCCGAAGACCTGAAGTTTGACCAGGAAGTTGAAATACCGGTTCAGAAAATAGTAGTCACCTCCACCACTCATATTCCTGCTCTCGAAGCTTTGGATGAAGAAAATACACTTATGGGATTTCCGGGCCTTAATTACATCTCTTCTGAAAAAACTCGGGCATTAATTGATAAAGATTCGATATCAGAATTAGGACAGAATGAAAATATAAATACGGAAGTTTTAATAGACCTTTCCCCAGATGTGGTCGTGGGTTTTGCCATAAATGCCTCCAATAAAAGTTTTGAAACCATTCAAAAAACGGGAATACCGGTGGTCTATAATGGAGACTGGACAGAATTAACGCCTTTAGGCAAGGCAGAATGGATAAAATTTTTCGGAGCCCTGTATGGAAAACAGGAAAAAGCCGAAGAAATATTTCAAAATATAAAATCTGAATACAACGCAGCTAAGGAGCTCGCGAAATCTGCGGGTTCCCAGCCAAAAGTCATTAGCGGCTCTATGTATAACGATCAATGGTATATGCCCTACGGCAATTCATGGCAGGCTCAGTTCATCAAAGATGCGAATGCCAATTATTTGTATTCTGAAACCAGGGGTGACGGTAGTCTTTCCCTTTCTTTTGAAAGCGTTTTAGAAAAAGCAGAAGATGCTCAATTTTGGATAAGTACCGGCCAGTTCACTTCTTACGAACAACTCTTCAATGAATCTGATCATTATAAAAGATTTAAAGCCGTTCAGAACAAAAATGTATATAGTGTGAGCCTGTCTAAAGGAGCTACAGGCGGAATTATATTTTATGAATTAGGACCACATAGACCCGATCTAATTTTAAAAGATCTCATCACTATTTTTCATCCTGAAATTTTAGAAGATCACGATCCTGTATTTTACAAAGCCTTAAATTAATGCTGAACCAGAAAAAATATACGCTTGCTATAATTTTACTGTTTCTGGCAGTTGTGGTCACAGCCCTGCTAAACATTAGCCTGGGTTCTGTAAACATTCCTATTCAGGAGGTAGCATCCTCTCTCTTTGGCTTTAAAGTGGAAAAAGACACCTGGCGGTATATCATTCTTAACTATCGCCTTCCCAAAGCTATTACGGCAATCATTACAGGTTCCGGACTTGCGGTGAGTGGGCTACTAATGCAAACTCTCTTCCGAAATCCTTTGGCAGGCCCTTATGTTCTGGGCCTAAGCAGTGGTGCAAGTCTTGGAGTCGCCATTGTTTTTATGGGTGCTTCTTTATTCGGCGCTTCATTTGCCGGAATTCTATTATCTGAATGGAGCCTGGTGGTAGCTTCCAGTCTTGGAAGCTTAATGGTATTGTTCGCTGTAATCCTGGCCTCCATACGCTTAAGGGACACTATGGCCATATTGATCATAGGATTGATGTTTGCCAGTCTTACGGCTGCTATCGTAAGCGTACTGGCCTATTTTAGCCCCGCATCAAAATTACAACAATATGTCTTTTGGTCCTACGGAAGTTTGGGAGACCTAAGCTGGGATGAAGTATTAATCCTTGGATTGTTCTGGTTCGTGGGTATATTGATAAGCATCGGCAGCATTAAGAATCTTAATTCCCTCCTCTTAGGGGAGCATTACGCCCGAAGTTTAGGTACCAATATTAAAAAAAACCGGTTTATGATCATTATTGCTACCAGCTTACTGGCCGGTAGTATTACCGCTTTTGCAGGCCCCATAGCCTTTGTTGGTCTTGCAGTTCCCCATTTAATCAGACAAATCATACCATCAGCAAATCATATCACCCTGGTTCCGGCAGTTATATTTGGCGGAGCTATTTTAATGCTTATTTGTGATATTATTGCTCAGTTGCCTGGAAGTGAATTCAGTTTACCCATAAATGCCATAACTTCAATAATTGGAGCGCCGGTAGTAATCTGGTTATTGGTGAGAAAAAGAAAATTCAATTTTTAAGTGAGCTCAAAAAATTCAAATAAGGTTCTCAAAACTGAAGACCTAACAATAGGTTATAAAAAGAAAAGCCACCGGGAAATTGTAGCTTCAGGAATAAATATTGAGATAAATGCAGGAGAATTGGTAGCAGTTATCGGAGTGAACGGATCCGGAAAATCCACTTTACTTAAAACTTTAAGTGGAATCATACAAAATATTGATGGAGAGATTTTTATATCTAATAACTCTCTTTTAAATACCACGCCTGACAAACTGTCAAAATACATAAGTCTGGTTTTAACCGAACAACTGCTTTCAAAAAACCTGAGTGTAATTGAACTGATTGCTTTAGGCAGGCAACCTTATACCAACTGGATTGGAAGCCTCACCAAAAGAGACCTAAAACAAATAATGTATGCCATTCAATTGGTGAATATTGAGGAGATTAAAAATAAGAAATGTCATGAATTAAGCGACGGCCAGTTTCAAAAAGTCTTAATTGCCCGAGCACTTGCCCAGGACACCCCACTTATTATTTTAGACGAACCCACCACGCATCTCGATCTTTACCATAAGGCCTATGTTTTAAAGTTGCTTCAGAAATTAAGCAGGGAAACCAATAAAGCAATCTTATTTGCTTCCCATGAGATTAATCTTGCTTTGCAGCTATGCGATAAACTCGTGATATTAAAGGATAAAACGGCATTATTTGGAACACCGGCAGAGCTTATTGAAAACGGTGCTTTAAATGATCTTTTCCCAAAGGAACTGATTCAATTTGACAGCAAGACTTCCAGTTTTAAAATAAAATAGAAAAGACCTTCAATTTTTGCACTACTCACTTCTCTAAAATTCTTAAATAAGTATCTTTGAGAAAATCGCCAATTTCATGAATGAATACCTTCTTATCTCTCTTATTTTTTTAGTTGCTTTAGGAATCGGTGTTTATATTGGGAAGCTTATCTCGGGTCTAAAATCTAAATCTGAAACCGGAATTCTGGAAGAAAAAAATAATCAACTTACACTTCAAATAGAAGAACTTAAAAATCAATTAAGCAGTAATTTAGAAAAACAAAAAAATGAATTGCAGGAATTAAAAAAGGAAGCTAATGCCGATCTTGAAAAGATTGAAAAAGAGCGGGAAGCTATCAGGCAGGAGAAAGAAAGTATCAGTATTCAGTTAACCCGAAAGATTTCTGAATTCAATAATCTACAGGAAAGAAATGAAGAACAGAAAGCGGAAGTTGAAAAACTTCAGGAGAAATTCACAAAAGAATTCGAAAATCTCGCCAATAAGATATTAGATCAAAAATCAGAAAAATTCACCAGTCTCAATAAACAGAATATTGAAAATATCCTTGACCCTCTAAACAAAAAGATCAAAGAGTTTGAAGAAAAGGTTAGTTTAAGCAATACCGAATCGGTGAAAAGACATGCTGAACTCGGGGAAAAACTAAAGATACTTAATGAGCAAAACACCAGAATAAGTAAAGAAGCGACCAACCTTACCAAGGCTTTGAAAGGCGATACCAAAATGCAGGGAAATTGGGGAGAAATGGTGTTAGAAAGAGTATTGGAAAGAAGCGGATTGCAGAAGGACAGCGAATATTTTGTTCAGCAAAGTTTTAATACCGAAGAAGGAAAAAGGGTAATGCCCGATGTAATCATCCACCTTCCGGGAGATAAGAAAATGGTGGTAGATTCAAAAGTCTCGTTAAATGCTTATGAACGCTATATTAATGAACCAGAGGAAAACGAAAAGAAAGCGCACCTTAAGAATCATTTGATTTCAGTAAGAAATCGTGTGAATGAGCTTAGCAATAAAAATTATCATTCCCTCTATCAGATGGAAAGCCCCGATTTTGTACTTTTATTCATCCCAATTGAAGCCGCATTTGCGATTGCATCTAACGAATATCCCAATCTTTATAGTGACGCCTTTGAAAAAAATATCATCATTGTAACCCCTACTACGCTTTTAGCAGTCCTAAAAACCATAGATAGTATGTGGCAGAATGAGAAGCAAAAGCAAAACGCTATAGAAATTGCCACTCAGGCAGGCGCCTTATATAATTCTTTCACCAATCTAACCGATGAATTGCTGAAGATAGGAAGGCAAATAGGAACTGTTCAGAATTCGTATGAAGGGGCGATGAAAAAACTTACCGGAAAAGGTAACCTGGTAAGAAGGGTTGAAAAACTAAAAAAACTGGGAGCGAAAGCCAGCAAACAACTAGATCAAAAATTAATAAACCGTGCTCAAATCGAGGATGAAGAAGAACCTGAAAACGAAACTTTAAACTTAAGATGAAAAAAAACATACTATTAATTTTAGGCCTTACATTTTTCCTTGGCAATGTAAATGCTCAGGATATTTATTTCCCAAAGTCGGGAGAATGGCAGGAAAAGTCGGCATCAACATATAAATTGGATCTTTCTGAAGTTATTGAATTTGCTAAAACAAATGAATATTCAGAATCTAAAGATTTAAGACAGGTAATTTTAAAAGGTTTTCAGCATGAGCCTTACCATGAAATTTTGGGACCCACCAAAAGAAGGGGTGGTCCCGCCGGTATTATCCTGAAAAATGGATATATCGTTGCCAAATGGGGTGATACAAAAAGGGTGGATATGACCTTTAGTGTTACTAAAAGTTTTCTTTCTACTGTGGCACTCCTGGCGAAAGATCAAAAACTGATCTCCGATTTTAATGAACCCGTGATTAATTACGTATGGGACGATACTTTCGAAGGGGATCATAACAGTAAAATCACCTGGGAACATCTGCTTCAGCAAAATTCTGACTGGAGTGGGCAGCTTTGGGGCGGATTTGATTGGGCAGACCGTCCGCCACGTGATCAAAGTATTGACGAATGGCGCTCCCGTGAATTACATGAACCGGGCACACATTATAAATATAACGACGTTCGCGTAAATGTTCTGGCCTATTCTTTATTGAATGTTTTCAGAAAACCCCTACCCCATGTTCTGAAAGGAAATATAATGGATCCTATTAACGCGTCTACCACCTGGAGATGGTTTGGCTACGAAAACTCTTGGACTACCATAGATGGTTTTAAAATGCAATCTGTGAGTGGCGGAGGGCATTCCGGTGGTGGAATGTTTATAAATACCGAAGATATGGCCAGATTCGGACTTCTTTTTATGAATAACGGCAAGTGGGAAGATAAAGAACTAATTTCCCAGGAATTGATCCAGGAGACCATGCAGCCTTCTACTACAAATCCTAATTATGGTTACATGTGGTGGCTGAATTCCGAAGGGGACCGGCATATGGAAAATATGGAAACCGATATTTTTTATGCAGCTGGTTTTGGAGGAAATTTTATCGTAGTAGATCAAACAAATAATCTGGTCATAGTAACTCGCTGGCTGGAGCCTTCCAAACTGGAAGAATTTCTGAATCTTATCTATAAGAATATATAGAATGAAAAAAACCTTAATTTATATACTTGGCGGAATATTTATACTATGGCTTTTATATTATGCCTTCATCTATTTTGTGCCATATAGTGAAGGAACGCGTAGTGGAGAATTGATCAAATTCAGCCGGAAAGGGGTTGTTTCAAAAACCTGGGAAGGTGAGATTAGTCAGGGTATTAGTGGTGCCCAGATTTTTCAGTTTTCTGTACTCGACGATAATGATGAGGTTATTAAGGATTTGCAGCAATATGAGGGGGAGTATGTGAAGCTCACTTATATTGAACGATTTTCAACATTTTTCTTCTGGGGTGACACCAATTATTTTATAACCGACGTGGAAAAATCAGAAAGTCCACATTTTAGAAGATAAATATGCAAAAGCAATTCAAAGATATTAAAGAAAGTCAGGTAGTAATTTCAGAATTAATGCTTCCCTCCCATTCCAACTTCAATGGGAAAATTCATGGCGGTTATATATTATCACTTTTAGACCAAATCGCTTTTGCCTGCGCATCTAAACATTCCGGAGCCTATTGTGTTACGGCAAGTGTGGATACCGTTGATTTTCTAAGGCCCATTGAAATTGGGGAATTAGTCACTATGAAGGCTTCCGTAAATTATGTAGGCAGAAGCTCTATGGTAATAGGCATTCGAGTGGAAGCCGAGAATATCCAGACCGGTGCTAAAAAACACTGTAATTCTTCCTATTTCACGATGGTTGCAAAAGATGACAAAGGAAATTCCCTGGCGGTACCAGGACTTATTTTGAAAAATAACGATCATATTAGGCGCTTTGCCAAAAGTATCAAAAGAAAAAGCATGAAGACAAACAGAGTGCAGGAGTTTCATGAAACAGATTTTTCTTCAGAGAAATATCTTCATATTCTCGAGGATCATAAAGCTAAAATTCAGCTTAATTCTTGAGGTCCTTCGGCTTTATATTTGCCATTTTCATTGCTATAGGTATTGCCTATTTGTTTCCGCAGGGAATCAGTTTACTTCCCTTCAAAACATTCACAGACATAGGAATAGGCTTAATTTTCTTTTTTTACGGATTAAAATTAAAGCCATCAGAATTCAGGGCAGGATTATTGAATTATAAGGTGCACATCGTAATACAATTAACGACCTTTATTTTATTTCCCCTGCTATGCCTACTATGTCTGCCATTATTTGAAGAAGGACTGGAATCTAATCTTTGGATCGCCTTATTCTTCCTTGGAACACTCCCTTCCACCGTTTCTTCTTCAGTAGTAATGGTGGCACTGGCAAAAGGAAATTTACCCACCGCCATATTTAATGCCAGCCTTTCAGGATTAATAGGAATTATTGCGACTCCGCTTTGGATTGGTTTTATCCTCGAAAAAACTACCGATTTTGATTTCTTAATTGTATTGCAAAAACTTTGCTTACAAATCATCCTTCCATTAGCACTGGGATTACTTCTGCAAAGATATTTGGGACCTATCGCCAGGAAATATTCAAAACAGTTAAGCCTGCTGGATAAAACCACTATTATCCTGATCATTTATTCAAGCTTCAGCAAATCTTTTACTTCAGAGCTTATCAAAGCTATAGCATTAGAGGATTTACTAAAAATGGCCGGTCTTATAATCATCCTATTTTTTATGGTCTTTTTCGGACTTGGTTATTTTTCAAAAATGTTGGGCTTTAATACGGAAGACAAAATAGCCACCCAGTTCTGCGGAACGAAAAAATCCCTCGTACATGGTTCAGTTATGATGCGGGTAATCTTTGGAAGTTCGGCTAATTCAGGTTTATTACTCTTACCAATTATGCTTTATCACTCCACCCAACTGATCCTCGTAGCCTGGTTTGCTGAAAAATATAGAAAAAGAGGAATCAGCAAATAACATTTTAGCTATTTTTAGAATAAAAAAAGATAATGAACAAACCCGTTTATTTTGTTTTTATAATATTATTTATCATTTCGTGTAATGACAGCAAGAAACAAAAAGAGATTTCTAAAGAAGCTGTTCAATCCATAGAAGTTTCAAAAAATATAAGATGTTATGGTTATTCGAAAGACAAAGACACGATATATTTAAAGGTTACCAATCTTGAAGATTCTCTGGTAGAAGGGAATTTAACCTACAAACTCTCCGGAAAAGACCGCAATCAAGGTGATTTTAAGGGTAGATGGAAAGGAGATAGTTTGTTCGCCGATTACGAATTTGATTCTGAAGGAAGCCGTTCAACGAGGGAAATATTTTTCTTTAAAACAGATTCTGGTCTCGTGGAAGGCTACGGCCCCGTAAAAGACACTCTGAATAAGGTTATTTTTCAAAAACACAGCACCCTTATTCTGAATGAGAATATTTTATTGAAACCAATCAACTGCGATTAAGAATTAAGATAGATCGCAATCTCTGCCAGGTTTATTGTGAACAATATCCAGCCAGCAATCAGTAATAAACCGCCAAGCGGAGTAACGGGCCCTAAAAACTTCAGTTTTTTTCCCTGAGAAGAACTCCAGGTGAGTCCGTAAATACTGAATGAGAAAAGAAAAACCCCTATTATAAAACACCAGCCCATCACGATCTCCATTGTAGTAAGAAAAGGAAAAGTAACTCCGCAAATGATCAAAATGAGGGCATGGTACATTTGATACTTCACACCTGTTTCAAAACTCTTTAACTGATCTTCAGAAAACTTATTTTTTAAAGCATGCGCACCAAAAGCCCCAAGGATGATAGCCAGAGTGCCATATAAACCTCCTATAATTAATACAAGTTCTTTCATTTTCTAAATAATAAAAGTCATTCCAATTGAAAAGAGATAAATCATCATTTATAGATTTCTCCTTTCAGCCGAAATGACTTTGAGTTATATTCAATGACCCCTATTTACTCAGATACATTTTTCTTCTTGAGTAGAGTTCGTAAAATTCATCATCCTTTAAACTGTCTATAAAAAGAATGCTCTCCCCGGTACTTTTCATTTCTGGGCCGAGCTGTTTATTCACGTTATAGAATTTATTAAAAGAAAATACCGGTTGTTTTATCGCATAACCTTCCAGCCTTGGATTGAAATTAAAATCTTTCACCTTTTTCTCTCCAAGCATCACTTTGGTAGCATAATTTACGTAAGGTTCCTTATACGCCTTCGCGATAAAAGGCACCGTTCTGGAAGCTCTTGGATTCGCTTCAATAATGAAAACTTTATCATCTTTGATCGCAAACTGTATATTGATCAATCCAACGGTATTAAGTGCTAAGGCAATCTTTTTGGTATGATCTTTTATCTGCTGCATTACAAGATCGCCAAGGTTGAAAGGAGGTAAAAGTGCATGGGAGTCACCGGAATGAATTCCGCAAGGCTCAATATGCTCCATTATCCCAATGATATGGATGTCTTCCCCATCACAAATAGCATCAGCCTCAGCTTCGATAGCGCCATCCAGGTAGTGATCAAGTAATAATTTGTTATTAGGTATCTTACGTAGAAGATCTACTACATGTTCTTCCAGTTCATCTTTATTAATAACGATCTTCATTCCCTGCCCACCTAAAACGTAAGAGGGCCTCACCAGAATAGGAAAATCTAATTCATCTGCCAGTGCCAGAGCTTCATCGGCATTTTCAGCGGTTCCAAAATCCGGATATGGAATATCATTTTCCTGGAGCAATCTGGAGAAACTTCCCCGATCTTCGGCAAGATCCAGCGCTTCGTAACTCGTTCCCATGATCTTAATTCCATACCTGTCAAGCTTTTCAGCCAGTTTAAGAGCAGTTTGACCTCCAAGCTGAACGATCACTCCTTCAGGCTTTTCATGTCTTATGATATCATAGATATGCTCCCAGAAGACAGGTTCAAAATATAATTTATCGGCAATATCAAAATCTGTCGAAACCGTTTCAGGATTACAGTTTATCATGATGGTTTCATAACCACATTCTGATGCCGCAAGAACCCCGTGCACACAGCTATAGTCAAATTCAATTCCCTGTCCTATTCTGTTAGGTCCTGAACCAAGGACAATTATTTTTTTGCGGTCCGAAACCTGACTTTCATTTGAAGTATAGAATTCACCATCCTTTGAAAGAATTCCTTCTTCAAAAGTGGAATAATAATAAGGAGTTTCCGCTTTAAATTCTGCAGCACAGGTATCCACAAGCTTATAAACCCTGTTTACTCCTAATTCCTCCCTTTTGTTGTACACATCGCTCTCCAGGCAATCCAGCATATGAGCTATCTGCCTGTCTGCAAAACCTTTTTGCTTGGCTTCCAGCAGAAGGTCTTTAGGGAGATTATTGATATCAAATTTTGATATTTCTACATCCAGTGCATGAAGTTCTTCATATTGTTTTAGGAACCACATATCAATTTTCGTGATTTCGTGTATCCTGCTCAAAGGAATCCCCATTTGAATAGCATCATAAATCACAAACACCCTATCCCAACTGGGATGGGTTAATTTATCAATAATTTGGTCGTAATCTGTATAACCTTTGCCATCGGCACCGAGTCCATTACGTTTAATTTCTAAGGACTGAGTTGCTTTGTGAAGGGCTTCCTGAAAAGATCTTCCAATTCCCATCACTTCCCCTACAGATTTCATCTGAAGACCAAGTGTTCTGTCAGACCCTTCAAATTTATCGAAATTCCACCGGGGAATTTTCACTATCACATAATCCAGGGATGGTTCAAACAATGCGGAAGTAGATTGCGTAATTTGATTATCCAGTTCATCCAGATTGTAACCGAGGGCTAATTTAGTGGCAATTTTTGCAATAGGATATCCGGTTGCTTTAGAAGCTAATGCGGAAGATCTTGATACACGCGGATTAATCTCTATAGCGTAAACATCCTCATTTTCGTCTGGACTCACCGCAAACTGAACATTACAGCCGCCGGCGAAATCACCAATACTTCTCATCATCTTAATCGCCATATCCCGCATCTTCTGAAATGCCTTATCACTTAAAGTCATTGCAGGAGCAACGGTAATGGAATCTCCGGTATGGATTCCCATGGGATCCATATTTTCTATAGTACAAATGATCACCACATTATCATTACGATCACGTAGTAATTCCAATTCATACTCTTTCCAGCCTAATAAAGCTTTATCTATAAGTACCTCGTGTATTGGAGATGCTTCTAAACCACGGGAAAGCATTTCATCAAAATCCTCTGCACGATGAACAAATCCTGCTCCACCTCCTCCAAGTGTGTAAGAAGCCCTGATAACAAGTGGATATCCGAATTCCTGGGCTACTTCTTTACCCTGCAGGTAGGAAGTAACAGTTTTAGCAGGTGCTACTGGAATATCAATTCTTCCCATCAACTGCTTAAACTCTTCCCTATCTTCACAAATATTGATAGCATCAATATCAACACCTATAAGTTTTACATTAAAATCGTTCCAGATACCTTTTTCATCAGCCTCGATACAAAGGTTTAAAGCCGTTTGACCTCCCATTGTAGGCAAAACAGCATCAACTTCCGGATGCTCCTTTAAGATCTCAATGATAGATTTTGTAGTTAATGGCTTCAAATAGACATGATCTGCCATAGAGGGATCTGTCATGATGGTTGCCGGATTTGAATTAATTAGAATGGTCTTTATTCCGTCTTCCCTTAAAGAACGAAGGGATTGAGTTCCGGAATAATCGAATTCACAGGCCTGGCCAATAATAATTGGACCTGAACCTATAATTAGAACGCACTTGATGTCTTTGTTTTTAGGCATGATAATGAGTTGTATTCGCTTTAAGTTGTGTTTGCAGTAAAATTAAGAAGCGTTTAGATATAAAAAAAGGCGTTACTCAAAAAGTAACACCTTTATTATTTTAGATAATGAAAATCATTAATGTTTGTGTCTGTTTTCAGAAGATACAGATAATTTCTTTCTACCCTTAGCTCTTCTTCGCGCAAGGACTTTTCTTCCGTTTGCACTTGCCATACGCTCCCTAAAGCCGTGCTTATTTTTTCTTTTCCTCTTAGATGGTTGAAACGTTCTTTTCATTGTGAGTATCTTTTATCTTCTGTAAATTCGTTTTGTCTGTCTTTAAAACTGCGTGCAAATATACAAAGCTTTTTAAGTACTGCAAATACTAATTTGAAATAATTTCTAATTGTTTTTATTACCTTTGCCGCCTGGAAAAATGAAGACTCAAAATGTTCAATAAAAATTTCAAATTAGTTTTAGCCGGCCTAATCATTGCGACAGCAATCTGGCAGTTTATCGAAGGTAATATAGGTAACGGTATATTTCTCTTATTACTTTCGGGAATTTTCATATTCCTATATTTCAAAAACGAAATGATCCTTTTAGCTTTTCTTAGACTAAGAAAACAGGATTTTCCCGGCGCAAAGAAATGGCTGGATAGAATTAAGGATCCTGAAAAAGCTTTGGTAAAAAAACAACAGGGATATTACTGGTATCTTCATGGTCTAATGGTTTCCCAAACCAATATCACGCAGGCTGAAAAGTTCTTTAAACGCGCTCTTCGCTTGGGTCTTTCCATGGATCACGACCTTGCGATGGCAAAACTGAACCTGGCCGGGATCGCTATGACGAAAAGAAGAAAAAGAGAAGCAACCACACTACTTAATGAAGCTAAAAAGCTTGATAAACATGGCATGATGAATGATCAAATTCGAATGATGAAAGAGCAAATGAAGAAAATATAGCTTTTGTTATTAACATTTTAAGAACATTTTCTCTTTTAACTAATAAATAGGTACTTCACCGAAAATTTTTCTCTGCAATCCTTTCCTGGTATACTTTTGCGCAAACCAACCCCAAAGATTGCATGAAAAAACTATTACTAGTTTTTCTATTTATCGCCCCTTCCGTTTTTTCCCAGCAAGAGAACTTGCAGAATAAAAGTTATTTTACTGAAAAGCTTTATATGCACCTTTCCGATTACAACAAGAAAGCAGATTTAGCATATAGATTTAACGATTACGAAAAAGGAAAACAACTTTTTGAAGATTTTACCAATACGCATTTGGAAGGAGCCTATATGGATAACTTTAAATTTCAGGGCCTTAAAAAAAATGTTGTAAATCTTTACGATTATAAAAAATCTGTATTCCTCATAACTTACGCCTCCTGGTGTATTCCCAGTAAAGGAGAAATCCCTGCAATAAATGAACTGGCATTAGAATATAAAGATAAAATCGATTTTATCGTTTTATTCTGGGACAAGAAAGAAAAGGTAAAGGAGTTAGCTGAAAAGTTTTCTTCCAATATTTCTGTGGTTTATGTAGATGAGTCAAAAAACCAGGGAGCTTATGTCGTTAGACAATTAAAACATTCCCTTGGTCTACCTACCTGTTTTCTTCTTGATGAAGACAAAAAGATCATGGATATTAGAAGAAGTGTGTTCCCCCCTATGCAAACTGAAGAAGAAACAGCTTACCGCGAAAATTATATTGCCTTAGAAGCTTCCATCTCGAAAAACCTTGTAAAGGAATATGAGGAAGTCTATGCCGACAATGTTCAGGTGGATTAATTCTACTTACTATTTGATTTCAGGATAATATCCTTCTTCCGGAATATCTATATAATAAGTTTTCCTGGAAGCATTTTTAAGATGATCATCCCTTAACCAGGGATTATGAACCTTTAAAATTTTATAGTTGATCCCAAAATTTTCTGCGAAATCCGGAAAATATGTAACCACCGTATCCACTTTTACTTTTTTTACCGGAATGTGTGTATATAAATCACTTTCATTAAAACTGAAACCATATTTTTCAGGATTCGTCATAATTTCCTTAACTGCAAGAATCCGAAAAACATATCTGCCGGTTTCCTCTCCTAACAACAAATCATAATACTCCCCTACTTTCTGTCTATCCAATTGTTTATCCACTCCATAATGACCCGCATTATAAGAAGCTGCTGCCAGTGTCCAGGAACCAAACCTTGCCTTGGCTTTCTTTAGATAATCGGCTGCTACGCGTGTGGATTTTTCAATATGATATCGTTCATCTACATTCCCGTTAATTTCCAGCCCATATTCTTTACCTGTACTTTCTAAAATCTGCCAGAACCCAACGGCTCTTGCTGGTGAAACAGCATGGGTCAACCCACTTTCAATAACCGCCAGATATTTAAAATCATCTGGAATTCCTTCCTCTTTTAAAACAGGCTCAATCACAGGGAAATATTTATGCGCTCGTTTCATCAACAGTAGTGCGTTCGATTGCCAGTATGTATTTACTAAAAGTTCCCGATCCATTCTTTCATAAATATCAGGATCGTTTAACGGAACAGATTCTCCAGCGAATTCCAGATCTTCAGGCATTGGTAATGCCTTAATTTTATAAGTATCAGCAACACTTTCATCATCAATATTATCAGCAGTTCTATTCTTCATAGCAGCTTCCGGCTGTTCTTGCTGTACTGCATTAATACTTACCGCGCACACAGTGAACAAACCAACGATAAGTAATCCATTCTTTAAAATTTTCATAGCTATTTAATTAACTTTTTCGTTTTTTCTTTCTTGTATTTTTCCTGTTAGGATTAATTCTGGCAGATATTCATTAAACCATTTAAACCTATTGATGATCATAATATGGGTTCCACCCGGAACTACAATAGCATTATCCATATTTTTTATTGGAAACACTTCATCCTTATCTCCATGGATATGAATCACCTTTTCATCAGGCCTTTCGCATGTCCAGTTCACCATATTTTTAATCGCCCAATCCAAATATTTTTTATCTGTAATAGAAATATACTGCTTATATAGTTTAGCTCTCTTTTTGAGGAAATCACCAAAGGCAAACTTTTCAAAATAATCTTTATAACTCGCAAGACTCGTTGGTATGATTCTAAAAAGACCTGTCCTCGATGCAAATTTCATCCTTGAAGGTAATTCACTACTACATTTAACGCTCGAAATAATAATAAGTCTATTTACCTCAAGGTATTTCGCCATTTCCTGAACAATTATCCCGCCAAATGATACTCCTATTAAGACAATATCTTGATGATGTACATGTCTTAGCATTCTTTTTACATAATTCTGCAGGCTTTCATTATTTTCAGGAATCTTCCATTGCAACAAATGTATTTCAAAGATATCTTCGGGTAATTTTATATATTCAAAAATCGCCGAATCGGTAGCCATTCCAGGCATTAAATATACATGTCTACGCTTCTGCTCCTGTCTCATTTTAACAAGTATATAACAAAGAATCCTAGCATTAAATTGTAAATTGAACAATCAAAATTACTGCTTAAAACCTGACTTTCAAATTTACGAATCACAAAAAATGGAGAAAGTATTACATCCCGCAAATAGACGGGGTAAAGCCAATCACGGATGGCTTAACGCTAACTATTCTTTCAGCTTTGCAAATTTTTTTGATCCTGAAAAAGTACAATTCGGTCTTTTAAGGGTACTGAATGATGATTATGTACAATCTGGAATGGGATTTGGCACTCATCCACATAAAAATATGGAGATCATTTCTATTCCTTTAAAAGGAGAGATAAGACATAAAGATTCCATGAACAATAGCGCAGTGGTCAAAGCAGGTGAAGTACAGGTGATGAGCGCTGGCACCGGAGTGGAACATAGTGAATTTAACTCTTCACAGGAGGAATTAAATATGCTTCAAATATGGATTTTTCCTGAGAAAAATGATATAGAACCGCGTTACGATCAGAGAAATTTTTCAGAATTACTGGATTCTAATCAACTTATTAATGTGGTAGCTCCAAAAACTGACCAGTCAGAAAATTCGTTATATATAAACCAGCAGGCTTATTTGCATCTTGGTAATTTTCAGCCTGGCAAAAAAATTGACTACCATCTGAAAAGTGAAAATAACGGAGTCTATGTTTTTTTAATTGAAGGTGAAGCAAATTTTGAAGAGACTATCCTAAAAAAACGAGATGCCGTGGGAATTTGGAACACTTCTAAAATATCCCTTGAGTTTAACAACCCATCAAAGGTGCTTCTAATTGAAGTGCCTATGAATTAAATCTATTAGAAATGAGTGATGAAGAGATGATTATTACAGACAATGAGTTTCTAAGACAATTCGAAACTCGCATTAATGATGAACTGGCAATCATCGAATATTCTCAACAGGAAAGAAAAATATTTTTAACAAAATTGAGAATGCCTGAAAACAGTGAAGACAAACAAGAAGATTTTATCAAAGCAGTTCTTGCTGAAATTAAGGAGCGTAACACCCGGGTAGTCCCCACCAGTCCAGAAATTGCCAGTTTTATTAGAAAAAACAGAAGAAAATATAAAGATCTTTTGCCCGTGGGCATCAATATTTAAACCAAGGCTGGTTCGGTTAATTCTTCAAATCTTACCAACCCGTCCTCATCGATTTTTGTCAGTTTAATTTTCTGAAGAGTATTTATTTTTTCAGGATTCCACGGTGCCTTTACTTTTACATAGTTTTCAGTGAATCCATGAATATAACCTTCTTTATTCTCTCCTTCGAATAATACCGTACCAGTATTTCCTAACTGACTTTCATAAAAAGCACGTCTTTTCTTAGCAGAAAGACCTCTTAACATTTTACTTCTTTTCTTCCTTACCTTCACTGGAACAACACTCTCCATTTCAGCTGCCGGTGTATTGTCCCTTTCAGAATAAGTAAATACGTGCAAATAAGAAATATCCAACTCACTTAGGAAATTATAGGTTTCCAGAAAATGTTCGTCAGTTTCACCAGGAAAACCTACAATTACATCAACTCCTATACAGGCATGGGGCATAACCTTCCTAATCCTTTTCACCCTGTCTACATAAAGATCACTCATATATCTACGACGCATAAGTTTGAGGATTTCATCGCTCCCGCTTTGTAACGGAATATGAAAGTGCGGTACAAAAGTTCTGCTTTCAGAAACAAAATCTATAGTTTCGTTTTTGAGCAAATTTGGCTCAATAGACGATATACGCAGTCTTTCAATACCCTCTACTTCATCTAAAGCTTTTACTAAATCTAAAAAAGTATGTTCATGCTTTTTATTTCCGAATTCCCCTTTACCGTAATCTCCTATGTTCACGCCGGTAAGTACAATTTCCTTGATCCCCTGTTCAGAAATTTCAGAAGCATTATTCAACACATTCTCCAGCTTATCACTTCTGGAGATACCTCTGGCTAACGGAATCGTACAATAAGTACATTTATAATCACAACCATCCTGAACTTTCAAAAAGGCCCTGGTCCTGTCTCCTATGGAATAAGAACCCACATAAAAGTCGGCCTCATTAATTTCACAGGAATGCACTTCGCCAAAGTCATTTTTTGTGAGATCGTTAAGGTAGTCTGTAATCTTAAATTTCTCTGTAGCTCCTAAAACCAGATCTACACCGTCTACAGCAGCCAGTTCTTCCGGTTTTAGCTGGGCGTAACAACCAACAGCTACCAAAAAAGCATTTTCATTAACTTTCTGTGCCTGTTTCACAATAGTTTTAAATCTCTTATCGGCATTTTCGGTTACCGAACAGGTATTGATCACATAAATATCTGCTTTTTCAGAAAAGTCTACACGTTTAAAACCTTCGTTCTCAAAAGATCTTGCAATTGTTGATGTTTCTGAAAAATTCAGCTTACAACCGAGGGTATAAAATGCGACTTTCTTAGTTTCCATAGCCTGATTTATTGATAACCAATTTGCAAATTGGGCTGCAAAGATACCAACTAAAAATGTTTCTATAAAATGAGGCTTTTTTTATTACCTTTAAAAGATCATAATTCAATAAATAGCTATGAATTTGGGAAGTGCCAATAGCGCTGAAATTAAAGAAAAATCCAGCAGGTATGGCAATAAAAATAGTTTAGAATCAAATTCAGATTCAGGTTTTCAGAGAATATTGCAAAAGGGACGTTTAACAGAGGAGGATCTTGAGCGCTTTCAAGCCAATATCTTAAAAGCACATAAAAAAAAGCATTATAAGGTCCTGGTAATTTCTGCTTTGATCTTTCTAAGCCTTGGAGTGCTTTTCTTATTTATTAAACTCTAATTCTTTCTCCATTTAGCCGAATAATCAAAAACATTTGTAAGGATCTTTCGATCTTCTTCGGTTAATTGTACCTCTCTTCGCTGCATTACAAGTTCTGCTGTTTCAAGAGCTTTCTCAAGCTTATAGGTACTGGTTCCTGCACTACCTCCCCAACTGAAACCGGGAACGAAGTTACGGGGAAAACCACTGCCAAAAATATTTGCACTCACCCCAATAACAGTTCCGGTATTAAACATGGTATTAATGGCGCATTTACTGTGATCACCCATCATTAAACCACAAAACTGTAGACCTGTTTTTGCAAAATTTTCAGATTTATAATTCCACAACCTCACCTCTGCATAATTATTCTTCAGGTTGGAATTATTTGAATCGGCGCCTATATTACACCATTCCCCCAGGACCGAATTACCCAGGAAGCCATCATGCCCTTTATTACTATTCTCAAATAGCACTGAATTATTTATTTCTCCGCCAACCTTACATGCAGGTCCAATGGTGGTAGCTCCATATATTTTAGCACCAAGTTTAACCATAGCTCCCTCACATAAAGCAAAAGGACCGCGAATCAAAGAACCTTCCATAACCACAGCATCCTTACCTATATAAATAGGACCATCAGAAGCATTTAAACTACAATTTTCCACTATCGCACCTTCCTCTATAAAAACATTACCAGCCGCTTTTACAAAATTTGATTCGTGGATAGCCTGAGATTTTCTATTTTGAGTAATTAACCTAAAATCTGATTCGATAGCTTCTCTGTTTTTAGAAAATATATCCCAGGTATGTGCTACTTTTAGAGTTTCTACTTCTGTTTCTATAGTTTCAAACGAATTCAAATCAACTTCAGAATTCCCTTGCTGAAAGTAAGCTATAGTATCCTCATTTTTTGCAACCAACTTCTGATTCTCCTGTAAAGATTGAATACTTTCAACTAAATCTTTATTCGGAATAAAGGAAGAATTAATAAAAATATTCTTTTCACCTATTATAATTGGCCATTTACCACTAAGATAATCTTCGGTTTTGGTGGAAGTTTGATTACCCAACATTTTCTCCCACTTTTCACGAACAGTTAGAATACCTATTCTAATATCTGCAACGGGCCGGGTAAATGTAAAGGGCAAAAGATCATCGCGTGATGAACCATCGAAAAGAATGTAATTCATTGTATTTAAGATTTTCGCAAAATTAAGAGTTCCTGAACAAAACCAAAGGCTTTATTATACAAAACAGTAAAATAAAAAAGCCGCTGATGAGCGGCTTATATATCTTAAAAAATAAAAGAAATTATTATTTCTTCTTAAATTTTGAATATTTGTTTTTGAATTTATCAATTCTACCAGCACTATCCACAAGCTTGGTTTGCCCGGTATAATATGGATGAGAAGTTCTGGATATCTCCAGTTTTACCAACGGGTATTCAGTTCCGTCAACTTCAATACTTTCTTTTGTCTTTGCAGTAGACTTTGTGATAAACACATCTTCATTAGACATATCTTTAAAAGCTACTAATCTATAATTTTCCGGATGGATTCCCTGCTTCATCGCTTTGATCTTTTAATTTTCGAGGTGCAAATTTAACTAATTACTCCTGAACTACAAATAAATTTGGAAAAATATTTAATTGAATTCAGAATGTAACGTTTTACTATATTTGTTAACTAACTGCTAAATTAATCAAACTTCAACTAACCTATGGAAAAATCTTCTAAAAAACTAGCTACCAGTTATGGCGTATATCTTGGAATCGCTTTAATTCTCATTGCAGTACTCATTTATGCTTTTGACATTTCGTTGATGACCGAATGGTATTTAATGGTAATCAATCTGATTTTAATTATAGTACTCGCCACCATGGCTGTAAAAAAAGCCAAAGATCTTAGCACATCACTTTTTACATTTAAAAATGCATTCTCTAACTATTTCCTTACTGTGGTAATTGGTCTTTTTTTGGCGACTCTTTTCAGTTTGATTCTCTTTAATGTTATTGATCCTGAAGCCGCTGAAACCCTTAAAGAACTCACTATGGAGAAACAGGCTGCAATGTTTGAGAATTTTGGTATGACAGAAGCTCAGATCAACGAAGCTATGGTTCAGATGGAAAAAGAAGAAACTTTTTCTTTAAAGAATATAGGAATTAGTTTTGCATCTCAACTTGTATTTTTTTCTATAATTGGCCTGATAATAGCTTTAATTTTTAGGGAAAAAGACACCACAAACGCATAATTTATGCAGATATCGGTTGTAATACCACTTCTTAACGAAGAACAATCTCTGGTAGAATTATATAATTGGATCGTAAAAACCTTACGATCCAATTCCTTTTCTTATGAGATCATATTTATTGATGACGGCAGTACCGATGGTTCCTGGCGAACTATAGAATCCCTTGCTAAGGCCGATGATCGCGTAAAAGGGATCCGTTTTAATCGCAACTACGGAAAATCCCAGGCCTTACATGCCGGCTTTCTAAAAGCCCAGGGAGAGGTAGTGATCACGATGGATGCCGATCTCCAGGATAATCCGGAAGAAATCCCGGAGTTATATAATATGATCATAAATGAAG
>NZ_JAPYPC010000070.1 GCF_029937855.1 Christiangramia sp. | reverse complement strand
GTATGCGTCCGTCTAAGTGCATCTTTTCTGAACCCTTTGTAGATTATAATTTAGCGGTCTAAATATAATCAAAATGACCCGATCTTCAATTGCCACAGAAATGCGTAAGCTAGTCGATAACTATTATGAATCAGGACAAAGCCGATCCTCTTTTGCCCGTAATCACGGAATTAGCAAAGGAAAACTCTGTTATTGGATCCAGAAATTTCCCAAGGAGCAAGTTATAAAGCCCGCAAAAAGTAATTTTGTTTCCTTGTCGGCCGACCCTTCTACCACCCCAACATCCTCCAGGAGTATGCATATCCGTTTAGGTAATGGCGTAGAAATTGAAATTTCCCTGTAATGTTTGCCTTAAGTAGTTCCCTGAATTACCAGCTATATCTTCCTGGTACTGATATGCGTAAGAGTTTCGATGGATTATGTGGGCTGGTCCTTAGAGAATTAGGCCATAGTCCCCAGGATGGTTCAGTCTATATCTTTATCAATAAAGCTCGCAATAAAGTCAAGTTACTGCATTGGCAGTCCGGGGGCTTTGTGTTGTACTACAAGCGCCTGGAGCGTGGCACCTTTGAGTTGCCAAAATACGATGCATCCGTGGGAGGGTTACAGCTGGATTACACCCAACTGGTGATGCTTATCGACGGGGTGGCCATCACCAATATTACCCGAAGAAAGCGCTATAAAAAAGCCGGATAAATGCTGGCATATCTCTAACAAGGGTAGTATTTTAGCTGCCCGATGACCTATCAGGAGCTACAAAAAGAAAACCAGCAACTTCGCCAGTCCAATGAAACCTTCAAGGAGAAGATCTCCGCTTTGGAGGTACAACTCGGACAGCTCTACAAGCTGATCCAGGGCTTTAAATCGGAACGTTTTATTCCTGAAATACTTCAGCAGCAGCTATCGCTTTTTTCTGAAAATTCAGATAAAACCGGGCAAGTAGTCACTCCTAAAGAAACGATCAGCTATACCCGGGAAAAAAAGAAGCACCCGGGCCGTAATACCTTGCCGGAACACCTTCCGGTACGGGAAGTCATTCTTGAACCAGAGGAAGATGTAAGCACGCTAAAAAAAATAGGTGAGGAAGTTAGTGAAACCCTGGAGTATACCCCGGCCAGTCTGGTTAAAAGACGTACCATACGTCCTAAATATGCCAGGAAAAATGAGCAAGGGGTAGTCATTGCGCCACTGCCCACACGTCCTATCGAAAAATCTATTGCCGAAGCCTGTTTATTGGCTTATATCCTGGTGAGCAAGTATATTGACCATTTGCCATTCTATCGTCAGATCCAGCGTTTTAAACGGGAGTTTGGCTGGGAACCTGCCTCCAGTACTTTAAGTGACTGGATGGCGGGTTGTTGCCAGCTCCTGGAGCCCCTCTATAATACCCTGAAACAAAAAATCCTCACAGACGGTTACATCCAGGCTGATGAAAGTCCGATTAAGGTGCTGGATAGTGATAAAAAAGGCAGCACACATCAAGGCTACCAATGGGTCTATCACGACCCCTTGCAAAAACTGGTGCTCTTTAATTACCGTAGGGGACGTGGGCAACATGGTCCCAGGGAATTCCTTGACGGGTATAAGGGATACGTCCAATGTGATGGGTACAGCGTGTATGATAAAATCGGTGTAGATCCGGATATTACTATGGCCGGTTGTCTTGTGCATGCCCGAAGAAAATTTGTAGATACTCGGGATCAGGATAAAGAAAGAGCGGATAAAGCATTAGCCATATTTAGTGAAATTTATAGGCAGGAACGAGCGATCAAAGAAGAAGCAGCTGGTGATGCGGATATGCGAAAAGAACTAAGATTACAAAAGGTGTTGCCACTATTGCAACAGATCAAAACCTGGGTCCAGGAAGAACAGTTTAAGGTGTTGCCAAAAAGTGCTATCGGAAAAGCCATGACCTACTTTTTAAATCAATACCCCAAGTTCGAGGTGATCTTTGAGGATGGCAGGATCGAACTGGACAACAACCTTATTGAGAATGCCATTCGTCCGCTGGCCCTTGGCCGAAAAAATTTCCTGTTCGCAGGTTCCCACAGGGCTGCACAAGATGCGGCCATGTTATATTCTTTCTTTGGTAGTTGTAAAATGCAAGGTATTAATCCCCAAGAGTGGTTAGAGGATACCTTACGAAGGATACCCGATCATAACATCCAAAAGCTGGAAGAGTTATTGCCGGGGTACCACCGTACAGACAAACCATAAAAAACAAAACAATGACCAAAGAGCAGATTAAAGAAAGACAAAAACACCTTCTAGAGCTTACCGGGACCTTTTGCGCCCAGAAACTTGATGGGGAATATTTTGAGCTCTGCGAAAAGCTCATCAAAAAAATGGGCAGGAAAAGGGAAGTCCCTTTTAAAAGGGGAAAACTCGAAATATGGGCTGCTGCAGTAATATATGCCATAGGCTCTATCAACTTCCTGTTCGATAAATCTTTTGAACCCTATATCCCTTCCAAGGAGATCCACGATTATTTTGGCACCAAGCCTACAACAGTATCCAATAAAGCCAGGATCATTAAAGAAATGTTTGATATGTGGCATTTTAGCCCGGAGTTCTCTACTTCCAAAATGGAAGAAGACAACCCTTTTAACAATATGGTTATGGTTGATGATTTTATCGTTCCTGTTGACTCCCTTCCTGAAAATATGCAACAAATGGTACACCAGGCAAGGGCTGAAGGTAAAGACATTACTTTTACTACAAAATAATAAGATGATTAATCTAGCCCAGCAAATGAGCTGAACCCAGATATAAGGCGTAGTTGCTCGGACGGATAC
>NZ_JAPYPC010000020.1:58889-76569 GCF_029937855.1 Christiangramia sp. | reverse complement strand
AAAATCCTATCGAAAGGCTCCGTTTATTCCAAATGGGAATTAGTGTTTCCAGAATTTTAGCTTCTTTTTTAATTCTTTTTTTCTCCTGAATTTTTCCTGAAACTGATTGGTATAGAACCACATCTTTTCAAATACTTCCGTTGAAGATTTGTCAATTAGTTTCGAATATTCATCGGCCATTATCTCTATCATGTCTTTTTTGGGGGTGAGCCGCGAAAAATTAAGCATCCTTTCTTCAAAATTCAGTGATTTAAAATTCATTCGATTAAGATCTACCAGAAAAAAATCATAGTTCTCTCCGACTTTTTGAATTAGTGTATTTCCCGGAGAATGATCCAGAAACTGGATTTCTTTTTCATGAAGTTCAAAAGTAAAGCGTGCAAAAGCTCTTAAAATAGTTTCGTGCTCAGGATAATTTGGATTTGTCACCAGTTCGCGATAGGTTAGATCTGGAGAGAGATGTTTACATATATAATAACTTGATTTGAAAAAAAGTGGCGTTGGTTTCTCAAAATAGGCAACAGGATCCGGAGTTCCAACTCCTTTACTTTCGAGAATGGTAGCATATTGAAAAGATCTCTCAGCCTTGGATTTTCTAAAGAATTTGTAAGAGATCTTATTTACCAAATTGGGTATTTTAAAGGATTTCACACTTAATGCTTTTCCTTTAATCTCAAACACTTTAATGGTGTTACGTCCAGTAGACATCACTTCTCCCTCTCCCTCTTCAAAATTTTCTATGATTTTCTTTATGTCTGGAAGAAGTTCTGAATATGTTGGATTTACCTGATACTTCAAAATATCTATTTTAAATATTTATTGATCCCATTCTCGCAGGTTAGCTTTTTATCGTTTAGTGTTGACTGCTGAATTTTGTTGTTCACTTCAAGATTATCTTTAGAAGCTTCAGGATGATAAATATGGTATATAATTCCTCCAAACTTTAAGCGCTTTCCTTTTATCCCAGAGTTTAGCATTCTCAAGACCAATTCTGAATCCTCTCTCCCCCAGCCGCTGATATTTTCATTATAGCCGTTCACAGCTATAAAATCTTTTCGCCAGAAAGAAAGATTGCAACCTCTAACTTTATTACTGAACTCAGGTTTGGCCTCAAACTGATTTCTTAAAATTGGAATTCTAAGAGTGCGGCCTCTCTTCTTAATTCCTGGACTAAAAAACGAAAATTCAATTTTTTGTTCTCTAAAAATTTCTTTCTTAATCTTTTCAGTAATATTTACCCTTGAACCAAAGATAAAAACTTCCTTCTCGGCCATTTGTGTATGGTCTTTAATAAAATCCTGATGCATGATACAATCACCATCTATCTGGACAATATAATCTGCATCAGTATTTGCAATAGCTTTATTAATGATTTCTGACTTTTTAAAACCATTGTCCTTATGCCAAAAATGCTTTAAAGCTACTGGATTTCTTTTTTGGAACTGCTCAATTATATACTTTGTATCTTCAGTAGATCCATCATCTGCAACCAATATCTCATCTGGAAGCAGGCTTTGTTTTTCTATACTTTTAAATACAAGTTGCAGTGCTTCAGGCCAGTTATATGTAGAAACCAATAGTGCGGTTTTCATCTTTCCAAGTTTTTTCGCATCATTCCTTTATAGACTTTAAAGGTAGCTTCTCCCAGTCGCTCAGCCGTAAATTTTTCAAGAAATATATTATAAGAACGTTCTGCGAAAGCTTTCAGTAATTCCGGCTTATCCATCAACGGAATAATTTTTTCAGCAAGCAACTGCGGTCGCTTTATTGGTACGGAATATCCATTATATCCATCTTCTATCACTTCCTCCACAACTCCAACTTTAGTAGATACCACGGGAGTTTTATAATGAAGTGCCTCGACCAAAGATGAAGGCCCCCCTTCCCTTTCAGAAGTTATTAGAACCATATCGAATTGAGGCATAAAAGCTGAGGCATTTTTCAAAAAGCCGGCTAATTCAATATGACCGTCTAATTTTTTTTCTTTAATTAAGTCTTTTAGCTCTTCGGTTAGTCCTGAAAACTGCCCCATCTGTATTAGAGAAACTTTTTTATTTCCCTGAACATTTACAATCTCATCAAGTGTTTCAACCAGTACCGGTAAATCTTTTGCTTTGGTATGATTTGCTATACTGCCTATTAAAAAATGATCCTTTGGAATATTAAATTTATCTCTGAGGTTAAAATCAGCTTTCGGTAATTGCTCCAGAACTTTTACCCCGTTATACACAACTACTAATTTTTCGCGGTTTTTTTTCGTCAGAATTTTGCTGAAATGTTCCCTTACATATTCCGAGATACAAAGGATCGTATCTATATTTTTATAATTGTATTTATACTTGCTAAGCAAACTGGTTTTTCTCCTTATTCCCTTGCGGGCAAATAGCGTTCTGGTTTTAAGCGAATAAAAAAGATCGGTTACCACATAGCCTGTTACCGCATCACTGGTATGTAAATGAATGATATCTATTTGATTATCTTTAATAATATTTTTTAAATTTTTTCTGTATTCTTTAGAAAAGGGTTCAAAAAAAGGAACCGATAATAATTCTACTTCGTGTAGCTTAGCCTCTTTCTCCAGCGGGGTGCCACTAAAACAAAATAATTTTTGAACGACGTCGTATTTTGGCAATTCATCCATTAAATTGATGAGTTGCTGTTCATTTCCACCCCAGGATCTTGCTCCGGAAATATGTAATACGGTCATTTATATAAGTACATTTAGTGCAAAGATAATTATTGCAAATTAAGGCTGAAATTATCATTTATTATAAGTTTGTCACTCCTAACAGCAAACTCCATTGAGAAAACAAATAAATGTTTTACATCTTTCAGCCGCTAAGAATTGGGGTGGTGGTGAAAACCATATCGAAAATCTCTGTTTCGAACTCGATAAAATGGAGGAAAAAATCCAAAATTTTATCTTATGTGTAAAAAATGGTGCTTTTCATCAGAAGATTAAAAATCAAGAGCTGAATGTCCTCACAGCACCAATGCTTATAAAACTTGATCTTCGTTACGCTGTAAAAATTCTTTATTTCTGCCAAAAACACCAAATATCCCTAATTCATATCCATGATTCCACGGCACTAACGCTGGCAGTAATGGCCACGAAACTGGGAAATCTACCTCCTTTTATTTTAAGCAAAAAAACCTCCTTTCCTATAAAAGAAAGATCTGGAACGCTTTATAAATATAATCATCCTCAGATTCAGAAAATATTATGTGTTTCAGAAAAAACCAAAGAAATCACTTCAAAACAGATTAAGGATTCTTCCAAACTGACTGCCATTTATCATGGAACTTCGATGAAAAAGAATTCCTGTACCGATGTAAATCTGAGAAAAAAATTAAATATTCCTGAAGATAAGGTCATTATTGGCTGCATCGCGAATCACATCAGGGCTAAAAATTTGGAAACATGGGTAAAAACGATCGATGAGATTATCAATAAAAGACAGAATAGCAAGTTTCACTTTGTACAAATAGGAAGTTTTACTGATCGATCCCCAAATTATCTTCAGCAGATTGAAAAACTAAATTTAAAAGATCATGTGAGTTTTCTGGGCTTTATTCCAAATGCTTCTGCGATAATTCCGCAATTTGATGTTTCACTGCTTACCTCTCAAAGCGAAGGAATTCCACAGTTCATTTATGAAAGTTTTTATTATAAAGTTCCTGTAGTCAGTACAAATGTTGGCGGAATTCCCGAAATTATTGAAGATGAAGTAAACGGCATGTTAAGCAATCCTTACGAAGCAGCATCTTTAGCAGATAAATTGATAGCTTTGCAAAATAATAAAAATTTGATGCAAAAATTTACGGCATTGTCCCATCAAAGGCTTATTGAAAATTTCACCAGCAAAAAAATGGCTGAGCAAACCTTGGCCGAATATAAAAAAGTGCTTTATGGAAAGAATAGATCAGGAAGTTAGAAATTGTCTGGATGTTATAAAAAAAGGAGGTATCATTCTTTATCCTACCGACACCGTTTGGGGGATTGGCTGTGATGCCACAAATGCTAATGCAGTAGATAAGGTATATCAGCTAAAGAAAAGAGAGGAATCAAAAGCTTTAATATGCCTGGTTTCTAATTTTAAAATGTTGGAGCAGTATGTTGAAGAGGTTCCGGAAACTGCCTACGACATCTTGAAATATGCCAAAAAACCTACCACCATAATTTATGACAAACCTGTTCACATTGCCGAAAACCTGGTAAGTGATGATGAATCTCTTGGTATTCGCGTGGTGAGAGATACTTTTTGCTCAGAATTGATTAAAAAACTAAAAAGGCCATTGGTTTCTACTTCAGCAAATGTAAGTGGCCAGCCAACCCCTCAATCCTTTGATCAAATTACCCCACAAATTTTAAAAGGTGTAGACTATGTAGTAAATTTGCAGCGTTCAAAAAAATCACCTCGACCTTCAGCAATTATCAAGTTGAGCAACAATGGTCAGGTGAAAGTGATACGCAAATAACAGATGCCGAAATACCACAATTACAGTAAAGCTTTACAGCATAAAATTTTCAGCATAATTTCAGAAGCTTCAGAAGAACTTTCCGTGGATTCTTATGTGATCGGTGGATTTGTTCGTGATCATATTCTTCAGCGCGGTGAACCAAAAGATATTGATATTGTGGCTGTGGGAAGTGGTATTGAACTCGCTAAAAAAGTATCTGAAAAGCTTCCAAACAAACCCAAAGTACAGGTTTTTAAGAATTTTGGTACTGCTATGTTACGTTCAGGCGACATGGAAATCGAATTTGTGGGTGCCAGAAAGGAAAGTTACCGGAAAGACAGTCGGAAACCAATCGTAGAAGACGGCACTTTGGAAGATGACCAGAACCGAAGGGATTTCACTATAAACGCGCTGGCTCTTAAGCTGAATAAGGATGGTTTTGGGGATTTACTGGATCCTTTTAATGGCTATGAAGATTTACAGAAAAAGATCATTAGAACTCCCCTAGACCCGGATATTACCTATTCAGATGATCCCCTAAGAATGTATCGTGCCATTCGATTTGCTTCGCAGCTTAATTTTATGATTGAAGCACAATCTCTAAAAGCAATCAAAGCCAATAAAGAAAGGATTAAAATCATCTCCAAAGAGCGTATTGTAGATGAGCTGAATAAAATAATGCTGAGCGATAAGCCCTCAAAAGGATTCGCGCTGTTATACAAAACAGGATTACTTAAAAAGATCCTACCGGAGCTTACCGCCCTTGCCGGAATAGATGAAGTGGAGGGTCAAACTCACAAGGATAATTTCTGGCATACACTGGAAGTAGTAGACAATATTTCAGAAAATACCGATGATCTTTGGTTGAGATGGGCAGCATTGCTTCATGATATTGGAAAAGCTCCGACTAAAAAATTCCATAAAAAAATTGGCTGGACGTTTCACGGACATGAGTTTGTGGGTGCCAAAATGGTCTATAAATTATTCAAAAGATTAAGATTACCGCTGAATGAAAAAATGAAATTCGTTCAGAAAATGGTGCTGATGAGTTCAAGACCAATAGCGATTGCTGATGACAATGTTACGGATTCTGCGGTACGAAGGTTGATTTTCGACGCAGGTGATCATATTGAAGATCTTATGACCCTTTGTGAAGCTGATATTACCACGAAAAACCCAAAGAGATTTAAAAAATATCACAATAATTTTAAACTGGTAAGGCAAAAGATCCAGGAAGTGGAAGAGCGTGACCATGTTCGAAATTTTCAACCTCCGGTGAGCGGGGAAGAAATTATGCAAACTTTCGGAATAAAACCAAGCAGAGAAGTCGGTTTGATCAAAGACGCCATTAAAGAAGCTATTCTGGAAGGAGATATCCCAAACGAATATGAACCTGCACGGGAATTTATGCTGAAAAAAGGAGAAAGGTTGGGGTTGACGGCTGAATAGTGTAGCATTGAAATAATTTAAAAAGTTATAATATTAAATATTGTCATTCCGACGTAGGAGGAATCTCAAGCGACTTACAAAATATTATAGATTCTTCGCTTCGCTATCGCTTCGTTCTGAATGACAATCCAATCTTTATGGAACACTAAAAAATGTATCGAAAATCAGTTAAAATATCGCTAATCCTGGTTTACCTGGTCATTATTGCAGGAGCGGTAGTGAGGATGACAGGTTCGGGGATGGGTTGTCCAGACTGGCCAAAATGCTTCGGATATTATATTCCGCCTACGGAAAAATCAGAACTGGAATTTCAACCTGATCGAGAATATAAAGAAGGCCAGGTGATCATTGTGGATGAAACTCTTAAAGTAGCGGCTTCCTCATTTACCTCTACAGAAAAATATGATGCTGCGAATTGGGAAAATTATGATAAACATGATTATGCCATTTTTAATCCCACGCATACCTGGGTGGAATATATTAACAGACTGGCAGGAGCATTGGCTGGATTTGCCGTATTGATCATGGCATTTTTATCTATAAAAAGATATAGATCAAAAAGGAGAATCACCCTGCTCTCCTGGCTCTGCGTTTTCATGATGGGATTCCAGGCCTGGCTGGGGGCGACGGTAGTCTATTCAGTACTGGCTCCGGTAAAGATCACCGTCCATATGGTCATGGCTTTAGTGATCGTAGCGGTGTTAATCTATCTTCTGAAAATCTCTTCGGAGAAAGAAAATAACCAGCTGAAAACAAAAACATTTCAAAATTTACTGATTATTGCCGTAATCCTTACGTTAATCCAGGTGATTTTAGGAACCCAGGTAAGGCAATTTGTAGATGAACAGGTTCGAAATTTTGGATATGAAGCTACAAATCTATGGTTAAACGATCCTAATACCACTTTTTTTATTCATAGATCATTTTCCATAATTGTGCTTGCTATAAATGCTTTTCTGTGGTGGAAGAACAGGAAATTGAACCTTAACCTCAACCGGATAAATATTGTTATAGCACTCATTTTACTGGAAGTGGCAACCGGAATAGCAATGTATAATTTCGATTTTCCTTTTCTTTCACAGCCACTTCATTTGGTGATCGCCTCCCTCCTTTTTGGGTTTCAGTTTTACCTGTTAATGGAATGTTTTTATGCCCCCAATAGAAAAATTGCTAATAACAAGGTATACACAAAGTAAGTTATAATTTTTTCGCTAGAATTTAGTGAGGCTCTACTTCAAAGTGAAATCTTTTTATTAGCCCCACCCGTAAAGTGCTAAAAAAAATCA
This sequence comes from Christiangramia sp., assembly GCF_029937855.1. Lineage (GTDB taxonomy): Bacteria > Bacteroidota > Bacteroidia > Flavobacteriales > Flavobacteriaceae > Christiangramia. The sequence goes on along the minus strand of NZ_JAPYPC010000020.1, from coordinate 69,373 downwards.
GTTCAAACCTCTCCCCGCGTAAGGAATATATAATCATCAAGACAAGAAAATCTGAACAATTTCCAGCAGGAAACAAGGAAATATTTAGTTTAAAAAATTGTAACTTTGACCTCCAAATTTTTTAGATATGGTTTATAGATTTCGAGTAATTCTCGATGCCGATGAGGATGTTTTCAGAGATATAGAAATGCTTCAGGAAAGCACCCTGGAAGACCTTCATAATACGATCGTTCAGTCGTTTGGATTTGATGGTACTGAAATGGCTTCTTTTTACATTAGTGATGACGAATGGAACCAGGGCGAGGAAATCCACCAGTTTGATATGAGTGGCCACGATACGTCTATTAAACTAATGAACGAAACCTCTTTAGACAGCATTCTTTCAGAAAAACAAACGAAGCTTATCTATGTATACGACTTCTTGAAAATGTGGACTTTTTTCGTGGAATTAGGTCAGATTGCTGAAATTGAAGAAGGACGGGATTATCCAAATCTTATGTTCGTTCACGGCCAGATTCCGGAAAGCGCCCCTGAAAAAGAATTTAAAGGAGAGGATGACGGTCTGCTCAACGGCGATTACGACGATGAATATGATTCCGATGGTTATGATGACTTCGATTTTGATGAAAATTGGAATTAGTTTTAGAACCACATTACAGCGCTTATAACTTATTCTGAAACACTTCTTTCAGAATTCACATTTTTCAACTTTATTTAGCCCAAACTTCAGATATAAATGATCAATCTTTTTAATGCTCAAATTGAATCGCTTTCTATACATCGTGTAGGAAATAAGAATCGTGGGGAGAATATATTTATTTCAGCTTCCACTTTTCATTTGAATGATGAAATAAAACCATTGATCAAAGAATATTTCCTGAAACCTTTCCGTGAAAAAGAGGAAACATACTATCGCTTTCAGCATGATACCGATATTGAGTTTAATGAACTTTATAATCTGGCAAATCAAATCTTTGACGATCCTTTCAACACCCATGAATATTCCAAGAAGATTGCCACGTTGCTTTATGAGCAATCCACGCACCCACATATTAAGAGCGGAGAGGTGTATGTCGTATATTTTGAGGGAATGCAACTGGACAACGAAAAAGTACCGGCAATCGGGATTTTTAAATCGGAATTAAAACACGATTTCCTTCAGTTTGAACAAAAGCAAAGCAACCTGGAAATGGTTGTAGAGCAAGGAGTAAACCTTCAAAAACTTGATAAAGGCGCAATCATTTTCAACAAAAATCGCGAGGAAGGTTATAAGATCCTTTCCGTAGATTCAAACCGTTACGATACCAAATACTGGCTGGAGAACTTTCTTGGCGTAGATGTGCTTGCAGACGAAAACTACTTCACCAAGAATTATCTGAATTTCGCCAAGAACTTCGCCAAAGACGTGGTTTTGCCTGCGGAAGACAAAAAGCAGGAAGTTATGTTTATGAATCGTAGTATGGACTATTTCGCCAAAAATGATGATTTTGAGGAGTCTAATTACATCAATTCGGTAATTGATAATCCTGCGCTTATTCCTGAATTTCAGAATTATAAAGTCGAAAAAGCACCAAAATATAAAGTGGAAGATCTTACCAACTTCCCCATTGCCAACAAAGCGGTGACCGATGCCCGTAAGAAGATCAAAAATGTGATCACGCTTGATACAAATATTCAGATTAAAATGGATTTTGTAAGTGCAGAATCCGCTGAAAAATTTGTGGAGAAAGGCTGGGACGAAGAAAAACAGATGTATTACTACCTGGTTTATTTTAATAAAGAAGAGAAGAAGTAACCGTCACTGCGAGCAAAACGAAGCAGTCTCTGGATGAGATTCCTTCACTTAGTTCGGAATGACAGTTAAAAAGAACTTCCAGCTTATTGCTATTATTCCAGCAACCGCTGCATATTTACATTATCGTAATTTCGTTTTACAAAATCCAATGCAGTTCTCAGTATCTGCCCCATCGTGCTGGCACGTTTGAATTTCATATCCCTGGAAAAAGCATAAAGATCATTACGCAGTTGCTTCACATTATCCTTTGTAGAAACGTGATCATTGATCATACAACGAATTAACTCTTTATACCGGCTTTGCGTATTGATCATCCTTTTGGCCAGAAGTGAGCGTTCTTCTTTTCGGTATTGTTCAATAGAAGAATTTTCGAGTTTTTCTGAAACCAGCTGCACCATCTGAAAATTCTCTTTAAAAAACTGCGGCCTATATACCTTTAAATTTCCTTCAAAACATTGCTGATCAAAATCTATTGCCCGAATCTGATATTCTACATGATCAAAATCGTGGGTAGGAATTACTACATAATTATAAGAACGCATATCACCTAAGAGTCTAACCGTACAGCGTTCATTGAATTTCACAAACTGCTTGGCAATTTGTGTTTGGGCCCTCAGATCACACTTGGGTAAATGATCTTCAATAAAAACATCCCCGGGAATTCCGGCAATATGTTCTTCAATTAAAGTGTCTTTATATACTAGAAAATTTATACGATGCGGCGAAAGCAAATGTTCAAATTCGAGTCCGTATAAACGGGAAGCATCGGCCTTCTTCACATAGAAATAAGTAAAACTATCATTTAGGATATTCCGCACTTTTATTCTGAAAGGTTTTGAATTTCCGAAGGTACAGTAGTCAATCGCATCTACATTCAAATACTCCAGCGAATCATCACTACCATCAGAATGAAGAATGGTGTACACTTTTTTGAGGCTGTTATCGATTTCCACCCGCTCAAAATCCGGATAGTAACAACGCACCCAGAAAGTATCTTCATCGTGCTGATCATAAACCACGATAGATCCTGAAAACCTTAGAAGATCATCATAAAAAACGGGTATTTTAGTATTGCGGTTATATTTTGCGAGATATCGGTTAAAGCGATCATTAATAGGAAATGCCGGCTTCTTCTTAGACATCAATTTTTCTTCCATAATTTTACTGGTATTTCTCAAAATTACGCTTATTATAAAGAAACCTGTAACAAAATCCTATTTTAGACGTCGTATTTTAAACACTTCATCAATCTTGGAAACAATTTTAAGTTTAAATAACCTCACGAAAAAATTCGGTAAGATTACTGCCGTTGACAATTTAAGTTTTAGCATCGAAAAAGGAAATGTCTATGGCATTTTGGGTCCTAACGGAAGTGGTAAATCCACGACATTAGGCATGGTTCTGAATGTGGTGAATAAGACTTCCGGTGATTTTCAGTGGTTCAACGGAAACTCATCAACTCATGAAGCCCTAAAAAAAGTAGGGGCTATTATTGAGCATCCTAATTTCTATCCTTACATGACTGCTGAACAAAATCTGGGACTTGTATGTAAGATCAAAGGCACCAGTAAGGAGAAAATTCACGAAAAACTGGAAATTGTTGGACTATTGGATAGAAAGGATAGCAAATTCAAGGCTTTCTCACTGGGAATGAAACAACGCCTGGCGATTGCTTCTGCCCTTCTTAACGATCCGGAAATCCTTATTCTGGATGAGCCTACAAACGGTTTGGATCCTCAAGGAATTCATCAAATTAGGGAAATTATAAGAAAAATTGCTTCCGGTGGAACCACAATTCTATTGGCTTCTCACCTTTTAGACGAAGTTGAGAAAGTATGTTCGCATGTAGTTATAATTCGAAAGGGAGTGAAATTGTACAGCGGGCCGGTGGATGAGATCATCAATAGTCATGGATTTTTCGAATTAAAAGCTACAGATATGCAAAAATTGGAAGAACTATTAAAAGTTCATCCAAAAATTGGAAAGATCGCTGATAAGGAAGGCGTACTTACCGCATTTCTAGAGGATCCCATGGATGCCGATGAAATCAACCGTTATTTATTTGAAAAAGGACTTTCCCTTTCTTACCTGCTCAAACGTAAAGAAAGCCTGGAAGAACAATTCCTTCAACTAACCAATCAAACTGCCCAGAATTAATGTTACGATTACTTGAAATAGAATACAACAAATTACGCTATAGCCGCTCTGCTAGAATATTGATCATCACTTATTTTATCCTTATCACTTTTATAGCTTTAATTGCTTCCATAGAGTTTAATATTGGAAACATTGAATTTAGAGTGGCCGATCAGGGAATTTTCAATTTCCCTTACATCTGGCATTTCAACAGTTATATCGCGGCCATTTTAAAACTATTCCTGGCCATCGTCATTGTATCCATGATGTCTAATGAATACAGTAACCGTACTATAAAACAGAATCTGATAGACGGATTAAGCAAGAAAGAATTCATTTTATCTAAGTTCCTAACGGTTTTAGTGTTTTCCGCAATTTCCACCATATTTCTCTTCATAGTCACTATGATTTTAGGGTATTCATTTTCAGATTTCACAGAACTTTCCATTGTTTTCTCAGATCTCGAATATTTACTCGCTTATTTTATAAAACTAACCGGTTTCTTTGCTTTTTGTATGTTTTTGGGAATTCTGGTGAAACGCTCTGCTTTCGCCTTAGGCTTTTTGGTGGTATGGTTTATTTTTGAAGGCATTCTTTATGCTATTTTAAACTTCAGAATATTCAAAGGAACTGATATTGCTACCAATATCATGCAATTTTTCCCTTTGGAGTCTATGAGCAACCTGGTAGTAGAACCATTTTCAAGGTTGAATGCCGTACAAACCGCTGCCAGCCAGATTGGAGGAGAATTAACCAAAGATTACGGCATTCATTGGTATCAATTATTGATAGTGATCGCCTGGACAATTATCTTTGTTTACTTATCGCTTGTTCTCCTTCGAAAAAGAGATTTATAAAATATCCGGCAAGTTTTCTGTACTTGTTAGATGAATCCTAAAAAATTGATTCCGGGCTTAGAATTTCTTAATTTCGCGAGGCTATAAAATAAGCTTTTCAGGAGTTTTGGAATGAGTCAAAATGATGAATCGAGAATCACATTTGTCCACTAAAAAAGTGATAGACAGATGAAAAAGAAATCTGAGCTGAATGAAATTCAATATACAGTCTGAATATAAACCTACCGGAGATCAGCCAAATGCCATAAAACAACTGGTGACCGGGATTAACAAAAATGAGCAGTATCAAACCTTATTGGGGGTTACTGGTTCCGGGAAAACATTTACGGTGGCTAATGTGATTGAAGATGTTCAAAAACCCACCCTTGTCCTGGCTCATAACAAGACTCTTGCTGCGCAGCTATATTCCGAATTCAAAGAGTTTTTCCCTGATAATGCGGTGGAATATTTTGTTAGTTATTACGATTATTATCAGCCGGAAGCTTTTATTCCAAGTTCAGGAACCTATATTGAAAAAGATCTTTCGATCAATGAAGAGATTGAAAAATTAAGGTTAAGCACCACTTCTTCCCTTTTAAGCGGAAGAAGGGATGTTATTGTCATCGCGTCAGTTTCCTGTCTCTATGGTATTGGTAATCCGGTTGAATTTCGAAAAAATGTGGTTTCCGTTGAAAGAGAAATGGAAATCTCCAGAACCAAATTCCTACACCGTCTTGTTCAAAGTCTTTATTCCCGAACTGAAGCTGAATTCAGTCATGGTAATTTCAGAATAAAAGGGGATACCGTAGATGTTTTTCCAAGTTATGCGGATAATGCCTTCAGAATTCATTTTTTTGGGGATGAAATTGAAGAAATCGAAGCTTTTGATCCTGGAACTAATGATATTATTGAAAAATATGAACGTTTAAATATTTATCCCGCCAATATGTTCGTAACCTCTCCGGATGTACTTCAGGGGGCGATTCGGGAAATTCAGGATGATCTGGTTAAGCAGGTAGATTATTTTAGGGATATTGGAAAAAACCTGGAAGCCAAAAGGCTGGATGAAAGAACCAATTTTGATCTGGAAATGATCAGAGAACTCGGGTATTGTTCAGGAATTGAGAATTATTCGAGATATCTGGATGGAAGAAAACCTGGTACCAGGCCTTTCTGCTTACTCGACTATTTTCCTGATGATTATCTCATGGTCGTAGATGAAAGCCATGTTACAATTCCTCAAGTTCATGCGATGTATGGCGGCGACCGATCCCGAAAGGAAAATCTCGTAGACTACGGATTTAGGTTACCGGCCGCAATGGATAACCGTCCCTTGAAATTCGAAGAATTTGAAGCTCTTCAAAATCAGGTGATTTATGTGAGCGCTACTCCTGCAGATTATGAACTTCAGAAAAGTGAAGGAATTTATGTAGAACAGGTGATCAGGCCAACGGGATTATTAGATCCTGTGGTAGAAGTAAGGCCCAGTTTAAATCAGATAGACGATCTTATTGAAGAAATTCATGTTCGGGTAGAAAAAGATGAGCGGGTTTTAGTTACTACTCTTACCAAGAGAATGGCGGAAGAACTAACCAAATATCTTACGCGGATTAATATTCGCTGTCGTTATATTCATTCAGATATTGATACTTTAGAACGGGTAGAAATTATGCAGGACCTTAGAAAAGGCCTTTTTGATGTGCTGGTTGGGGTGAATTTATTGCGTGAAGGCCTGGATTTACCGGAGGTTTCATTAGTTGCCATTATAGATGCTGATAAAGAAGGTTTTCTTAGAAGTAACAGATCGTTAACGCAAACCATTGGTAGGGCAGCAAGGCACGTAGACGGAAAAGCTATTTTATATGCTGATAAGATCACCGATAGCATGCAAAAAACCATCGATCAAACGGAATACAGGCGCCAGAAACAGATAGAGTATAATACTGAAAATAATATTACGCCCACTAAACTGGTCAAGAAATTCAACAGTGCACTTATAAAAGAAAAACTGGATATTTATGAGCATGAGACGCGTCCTGATCTAAAAGCAGCTGAAGAAGAAGCTGAATATCTTACCAAACCTCAAATGGAAAAGAAGGTTAGAGAAAAACGAAAAGCGATGGAGACTGCTGCAAAAGAACTTGATTTTATGCAGGCAGCAAGACTTCGGGATGAGATAAAAGTACTTCAGGAAAAAATTAGCGAAAAGTTTTAAACAGAGTGATAAGCAAAGGTTTTTTAATATATATTTGACTCAACCTAAAGCACTTAACAATACTTCTATGGCAAACTAATCCGTTTGTCTATGAAAACTTTTTTTGTTCTCTTTTTTGTATTTTTTACTTTTTCTGCATCTGCCCAGGTAGGTATTGGGAACTCCAATCCACAGGCGCAATTAGATATATCAGCAACAGATAAAGATAACCCGGCTAAAATAGACGGAATTCTCATCCCAAGAATTGAAAAATTTCCTGTAGAAAACCCTACCTCAGCCCAACATGGAATACTAGTGTTTTTAAACAAAAGCGTTACCAATTTTTCCTCAGGATTTTATTTCTGGAATAATACAGAATCTAGATGGAAAAGTCTGGGAATAGAAATTGGAAGTGGAAATTTTTATAAGCCTGGTTCAACGCAAAGTCCAAATAATATTACTGATATTCTCTATCGCGATGCAAGTATAGGCATAGGTACAGATCAGGTAACATCCAGGCTGCAGGTAGCGATTGCTTCAGGAAAAGATCTTAGTCTTAAAAAGGGCCTGGAAGTGGATAATGCAAATTCAGCAACAGATAACCTTACCACCTACGGAATAATCAATGATAATCGCAGTGCTACGAACGGAAATAAATACGGTATTAAAACAAACGTTGGTGGGATTGGAACCGGTGTGCATTACGGCATTTTTAACGAAACCTACCAAAATACCGGAACCAATGATATTTATGGCATCTTTAATCGCGTTGGTAGAACATTTGGTGCACGAAGTAACAATTACGGGATCTACAGCGAAATAGGCAGCATACAGGGTGTAGGCAATATCTTCGGAATTTACAGCATAGCACTGGGTGACTCCAACAGCAATGTATATGCGGGTTATTTTGCCGGAAGAGTGGGTATTGGAAATACTCCGGAAACAGATTACGTTCTTCCTACTGCCAGAGGCCTTGAGGGACAAACCATGATTTTGAATGCCTCCGGACAGGCATCCTGGGGAAATCCAGGTTATCAGAATTATTCTTCCACCACCAGCGCTACAGGAGATTTTGTAATTTCTGATGAAGTTGGAACACTAAGGATCAACAATCAAATCTCTGGTTTGGTTATTCCAGCTTCTTCTGCAAACAAAGGACGAATCATACGGCTCATTAACTGGCCGGCGAATTCAGAGAAAACATTTATTTTCCAGGGTGGCGACGACCTTTTTGATGTAAAATCAAATTCAAAAGTATTAAGTATTAAACCTCAGCAGGTTTTTACCATTCAAAGCGCCGGGAACCGCTGGATTCTTATAGACCAATAAAAAAGACGCCCATCTTGAGCGCCTTTTCTTCTTTAACTAACTAACCAAACTAATCAAGTTTACGAAATATCAATCAATCTTTTCGCCTGAACTTTAGCTTCTTCACGCTTAGGAAGCGCAATCTCTAGTACTCCATTATTATAAGAAGCAGAAATTTTGGTGTTATCTACAGAATCTGGTAAACTGAAAGCGCGTTTAAATGTGCTATAACTAAATTCTTTTCTTGTAAATCTACCTTCTTTATCTGTAGTTTCATTCTCTTTTTTGTCTTCAGAAGAGATGGTTAAAACATCATTATCCAATTCAATATTAAAATCTTCTTTGGCCTTTCCTGGCGCAGCAACTTCAACACTGAAGCTATCTTCAGTTTCCTGAATGTTCACAGCAGGAATACTGGTTCCAATGCTATTAACATTAGTTGTTCCTCCTAGCCAGTCAGTTCTGAACATGTCATCAAAAACTGAAGGCAGCCATCCTGATTCTGTTCTTTTAATTAAACTCATAGCTTTATATTTTAAGTTATTACTAATTTTTAATTTCAACTGATAATTATCAATTCCAATACCATCTCAAAAAATATGTCTTTTTGTCGTTATATATTTGATTTAATATGTCAATTTGTCATTTTTTGTAAAATTTTATTAAAATAAGTAGACTCACCAAACTTTAATTAACTTTAAAAACTGAATCTCACCTTATGAAACAACTTTACAATCGAACTCTTTCCTTTTTTAATGTAATAGAAAGTAAAATAGCTTTTTACCCCACCTTATTGGCAGTTTTCGGTTTTGTATTTGCCCTTTTTATGACTTACCTGGAAAATATGGGGATTAGCAAATATTTGGTAGAACACGCCCCCAGCCTGGTTGTTAACAATGGAGATACAGCAAAGACTATTTTAAGTTCTTTTATTTCAGGTTTAATATCGGTGGTAGTTTTCAGTTTTTCCATGGTAATGCTTTTACTTAGCCAGGCTTCCAATAATTATTCCCCACGTTTGCTCCCGGGATTGATTTCAGATAAAAAGCACCAGGTGATACTCGGCATTTACCTATTTACTATACTTTATTGCATTTTCATCTTATTTACTATCCAGCCAACTGGAAACAAGTATCAGGTTCCAGGTTTTGCGGTATTATTAGGTATTGTTTCGACGGTCGTTTCTATTTATGCCTTTATTTATTTTATTCATAACATCTCCCAGAGCATACAGATAAGCAATATTCTTCAAAATATTTTCAAAACGGCTAAAAACAGGCTCGAGGTGTTAATTGATAAAGAAAAAGAAAATAACAGGGATTTCGAAAATACTGATGAATGGAATGAATATTCATCGGAGAAGAGTGGATATCTTCAAAATATTTCTTACTCCAATCTTATTGATATTTGCAAAAAGGAAGAAACCATGTTTCATATCTTACCGGTAAAAGGTATTTTTGTACTTAACGGAATTCCCTTATTCAAATCCAAAAAAAAATTAGAAGAAGACACCGTAAAACGAATTCTTTCTAATTTCAATTTTGCGCGGGAAGAACTTGTAGAGGATAATTATATTCTGGCATTTAAACAGATAACCGAAATTATACTAAAAGCTATGTCGCCGGGAATTAACGATCCAGGTACGGCTATAAATGGTATTGATTACCTTACTGAGCTTTTTGCCGTTCGCATGCGAAAAAAAGATACCAACATTATAAGTCGTGATGATGCTTTGTTTGTAAAAATGAATACCATAGATTTTGACGATCTCTTATATAATATAATGGCGGCCATACGTACTTATTGTAAACATGATGTCATTTTGGTTCAGAAATTATTAATGATGTTCCATTATTTAAAAAAACAAACAGCAGAAAGCGAATCTTATTATGAAAGTATAGAAAAGGAAGCCCGAAATCTCCTGAATGATGCTGAAGAAGCGATTTCCAATAAAACAGATATCGAAAAAGCAAAAAAACTGGCTTCCAGCCTTAATTTAAACTTTAATTATCAGAAGAATGGCACTAACGAATAACGATATTTTTAAAAAACTGAGAGTAGCTCATAAACTAACAAATGATGATATTGTTAAAATCTACGAACTGGTAGATTTTAAAGTCTCTAAAAGTGAACTTGGAGCAATTTTCCGCAGAGAGGATCATGAGAAATATATGGAATGTGGAGACCAGTTCTTAAGAAATTTTCTGGACGGCCT
>NZ_JAPYPC010000020.1:0-58789 GCF_029937855.1 Christiangramia sp. | reverse complement strand
ATGAGAAATATATGGAATGTGGAGACCAGTTCTTAAGAAATTTTCTGGACGGCCTCATCATTCATCTTCGTGGCCCAATGCCGAAGAAGAAGTAAGACTTTAGACAAAAAAATAAAGGGAGTTAAAAATTAATATTTTTCAACTCCCTTTTAGTTTTATGAAAATTGGCACTTAACGCACCAGCTTCTTATATTTAATACGCTTCGGCATAATATCTCCTCCAAGACGTTTCTTTTTATTCTCCTCATAGTCTGAAAAACTTCCTTCGAAGAAATACACCTGGGAGTCACCTTCAAAAGCCAGGATATGAGTACAAATTCTATCCAGGAACCAACGGTCGTGAGAAATAACCACCGCACAACCGGCAAAATTATCTAAACCTTCTTCTAAGGCTCTCAATGTGTTTACATCTAAATCGTTGGTAGGCTCATCCAGAAGCAATACGTTTCCTTCTTCCTTTAAAGTCATGGCTAAATGCAGTCGGTTTCTTTCACCTCCTGAAAGCATATTTACTTTCTTATTTTGCTCACTTCCGCTGAAATTGAATCTACTCAAATAGGCTCTCGAATTTACCTGTCTACCGCCCATCATGATTAATTCCTGTTCATCGCTAAAGTTTTGCCAGATGGTTTTTTCCGGATCAATATTCGAATGACTTTGATCCACATAAGCAATCTTTGCAGTTTCACCAACGCTAAAACTTCCTTTATCTGGCTCCTCTTCGCCCATGATCATTTTGAAAATGGTGGTTTTACCAGCACCGTTCGGCCCAATAATTCCCACAATTCCAGCCTGCGGAAGATTAAATTGAAGATCCTCATAAAGCAATTTATCTCCAAAAGCCTTACTAACTCCATTAGCCTCGATTACATTGGTTCCCAGACGTGGACCGTTTGGAATATAAATTTCCAGCTTCTCGTCCATCTGTTTTTGATCCTGACTCAACAACTTATCATAATTCTTAAGTCTGGCTTTCTGCTTGGACTGTCGCCCTTTAGGACTCATTCTGGACCATTCCAGCTCTCGCTCCAATGTTTTTTGACGTTTACTCGCCTGTTTTTGTTCCTGAGCCAGTCTTTTAGATTTTTGATCCAGCCATGAAGAATAGTTCCCTTTCCAGGGAATACCTTCTCCTCTATCAAGTTCAAGGATCCAACCCGCGACATTATCTAAAAAGTAACGGTCGTGCGTTACAGCGATTACAGTTCCCTTATATTGAGCTAAATGATGCTCTAACCAATGAACCGATTCTGCATCAAGGTGGTTGGTGGGCTCATCAAGCAACAAAACATCAGGTTCCTGAAGTAAAAGTCGGCAAAGTGCCACTCTCCTTCTCTCTCCTCCTGACAGCACAGAAATTTTCTTGTCAGGTTCAGGAGTCCTTAAAGCATCCATAGCAATCTCCAGTTTGGTGTCAAGTTCCCAGGCATTGCTGGCATCTATCTTATCCTGAAGTTCTGCCTGCTTATCCATAAGCTTCTGCATCTTATCTGCATCCTCATAAACTTCTGGAAGGCCAAACATATCGTTAATCTTATTATATTCATCCAGAATAGCAACTGTTTCAGCAACCCCTTCTTTTACAACTTCCAGTACGGTCTTTTCTTCATCAAGTTCCGGCTCTTGCTCTAACATTCCAACGCTATAGTTAGGGGAAAACACTACATCGCCCTGGTAATTTTGGTCGCGCCCGGCGATAATATTCAATAAAGTAGATTTACCAGATCCATTAAGACCCAGAATTCCAATTTTAGCGCCATAAAAAAAACTGAGGTATATATTCTTTAGAACAGGCGTATTCGCATTTTTAAAAGTTTTGGTAACTCCAGACATGGAAAAGATTACCTTATTATCGTCTGCCATATATTTTTAAATTTTGTTTTTTAATACTAATTTGAGATTGCAAATATCCTGAATTTTTCAGAGAAATCAATTATCATAAACTCCCAATAATCTCTGAATTAATAGCAATTGCCCGGTATGATACGCGGTATGCTCAATTACTAGTAATACTTCACGCAACAGGCTATGCTCCTCTGAATTTTTTACCGGTTTATTCAGGTCATTTTTAGGATCCAGAATATAATCCTTAAACAACCTACGGTCTTCAAAATATTCAGCTATTAGATCTTCCCATTCCTCCTCGTCATCTGGCGCTGGTTTTTCCGGCCAGTAATCATCGGGCCAGTTATGTGTTTTATAATTTGCAGAAATAGTATATTCCAGAATATCTTTTTGCGCAAAAGCAATATGAAAAAACACCTCATAAAATGAATAAGGCAAAGCTTCCGGTCTCACTCCAATTTTATCAAAAGGGATCGCATCCAGAAAACTTTCAATTGAAGCATACGCCAGGCCGCCTTCCAAATGTTTGACTAATTGTTTTCTTTGTTCTTCTTCTACTTTCATCTCTCTTAATAATTAAACCCTTCCTTTCAAAGCATTAAATACCCAGGATATAAAGAAAAATCCTATTCCTGTTACCGAAAAACCTATTGCATAATCTATATATTTCAACACCCCTAAAAGTATCAGGGCGGTTCCTACAAGAAATATTAAAAATGATGCCCATCCAAAAATGGAATTTTTGTTCATTGCCATGAATTCTGTTTTATAACAAATATCGGCTAATTTTTTATTGATTCTTTTAAAGCATAGAATTGATGTGATTTTGTATTTTAGCGGAAACCCATTTCTGGATTGAAATTCATAATATTTCTTCAGAAATCAGATTAATTTATAATTAATCACATTAAAACAATCGAATTCTTATAAATAGTTCAAAATAATGGATATCAACTTCAATAAAAATGATGATCATAATAAGCTTCTAGTTTCATCCTTTAGGCAAAAACTTGCCAAAGTGAAATTGGGAGGTGGTGAAAAGAGAATTGAAAAACATCATGCCAAAGGAAAGATGACCGCGCGAGAGCGCATTGATTTTCTTTTAGACGATAAGGAAAAATCAATAGAGATTGGTGCCTTTGCCGGAGAAGGAATGTATAAGGAACATGGTGGCTGCCCAAGTGGAGGTGTTGTGGTAAAAATTGGATATGTTTCTGGAAAGCAATGTATCGTTGTTGCTAACGATGCCACGGTGAAAGCCGGAGCCTGGTTCCCTATTACGGGTAAAAAGAACCTCCGCGCTCAGGAAATAGCGATCGAGAATAAACTGCCCATTATTTATCTTGTAGACAGTGCTGGTGTTTTCTTACCAATGCAGGATGAGATATTTCCAGATAAGGAGCACTTCGGAAGAATTTTCAGAAATAACGCGGTGATGAGCAGTATGGGAATTACCCAAATCGCCGCGGTAATGGGAAGTTGTGTAGCAGGAGGTGCTTATCTTCCTATCATGAGTGATGAAGCATTGATCGTAGAAAAAACCGGGAGTATCTTTTTAGCGGGAAGCTACCTGGTTAAGGCAGCTATTGGTGAATCTATAGATAATGAAACTTTAGGAGGAGCTACAACACATTCAGAAATTAGCGGAGTGACCGATTATAAGGCTAAAGATGATAAAGATGCCTTAACAAAGATCCAGAATATCATGGATAAAATCGGTGATTTTGATAAAGCTGGATATAGCCATAAAAAACCGGCCAAACCGAAAGAAGATCCTAAAGACATCTACGGAATCCTTCCAAAAAAGAGAAGTGACCAATATGATATGCACAAGATCATTGAAAGACTTGTGGATGATTCAGAATTTGAAGAATATAAAGAAGGTTACGGACAAACCATTATTACAGGTTATGCCAGAATAGATGGCTGGGCTGTCGGAATTGTGGCAAATCAGCGTAAGATCGTAAAGACCCAAAAAGGAGAAATGCAGTTTGGTGGAGTGATCTATTCAGATTCTGCAGATAAGGCTACCCGTTTTATCGCAAATTGTAATCAGAAAAAAATTCCCCTCGTATTCCTACAGGATGTAACCGGATTTATGGTAGGCAGCAAAAGTGAACATGGTGGAATTATTAAAGACGGTGCTAAAATGGTGAATGCCGTTAGTAATTCTGTAGTTCCAAAATTCACCATTATAATAGGAAATTCCTACGGCGCCGGAAATTATGCTATGTGTGGAAAAGCGTACGATCCAAGGCTTATCGCGGCATGGCCAAGTGCAGAACTGGCGGTAATGGGAGGAACCCAGGCTGCAAAAGTACTTGCACAAATAGAAACTGCTTCCCTATCAAAAAAAGGAGAAAAAGTAGACGAAAAGAAAGAAAAGGAAGTTTTCGAAAAAATGAAAGCCCGGTATGATGAGCAAACCTCTGCTTATTATGCCGCAGCAAGATTATGGACAGATGCTATCATTGATCCTCTGGATACCAGAAAATGGATATCTATGGGGATTGAAGCAGCCAACCATGCTCCTATTGAAAAAGATTTCAACATGGGCGTAATTCAGACTTGATTTATGAAAAAAATATTTTTTTGCATTACCGCATTTTTATTTGCGGCAAATATCAATTCTCAAATAGTAGGTTCCAACCATTCCAACTATACCGAAGCGGATACCTTAAGAGGTTCACTTAGGCCTGAACGCACCAATTTCGATGTTCAGAAATATCATTTAAAGCTTAAAATTGAACCGGAAAAGCAATTTATTTCTGGATCAAATACGATCAAATTTAAAGTACAGGAAGATTTACCTGTGATGCAGCTGGATCTTTTTAAGAATATGAAGATTGATTCTATAATTCATGGAAAGAAGTCATTAGCCTATGATCGCAAACATAATGCTGTATTTATTGAATTTGAAGATGCTTTAAAAAAAGGATCTTTAGATTCTATTCATTTCTATTATCACGGAAATCCTCTTATAGCTAAAAATGCACCCTGGGATGGAGGTTTTGTATGGACGCAAGATGAAGAAGGAAATCCCTGGGTAGGCGTGGCAGTCCAGGGAACAGGGGCCAGTCTTTGGTATCCCAATAAAGATCACCAGAGTGATGAGCCGGAAGAAGCGCAAATGGATATCGCTGTCCCTAACGGACTCATGAATGTCTCCAATGGAAGATTAATAGCTGAAAAAGATCTTGGGAATGGCTTCACCGAATGGCGCTGGAAGGTGGTGCACCCCATAAACAACTATAACATAATGATCAATATTGGGAATTACACCCATTTTTCAGATACCTACCAAGACCTTGATCTGGATTATTATGTATTGCCTTACAATCTTGAAAAAGCGAAAAAACAATTCGGTGAAGTTAAGGATATGATGGCCTGTTTTTATGAAAAAATGGGGCCTTACCCATTCCAGAAAGATGGTTTTAAACTGGTGGAAACACCTTATCTAGGGATGGAGCACCAGAGTGCTGTGGCTTATGGAAACCAGTATAAAAAAGGATATTTAGGTAATGATCTATCCGGGACCGGCGTGGGCCTAAAATGGGATTTTATTATTATCCACGAATCCGGCCACGAATGGTATGGCAATAGTATTACCGCCAAAGATATAGCTGATATGTGGATACATGAAGGATTCACAAGCTATACGGAAGCTATTTATATTGAATGCAGATGGGGGAAAGAAGATGCTTTGAAATACCTCAAGGGAATAAGACAGAATATCTCCAATGCCAATAGTATTATTGGCGATTATGGGGTAAATGCAGAGGGATCTGGCGATATGTATTATAAAGGCGCTAATCTTTTAAACATGATTAGAAGCATCTATAATGATGATGAATTGTGGTGGAATACTCTAAGAGATTACACGGAAACTTTTAAACATCAAACGATCACCACCAATGATACTGAAGATTTTTTCAATCAGGCTACAGAGGTTGATTTAAAACCGGTTTTTCAGCAATATTTAAGGAATGCTTCATTACCCGTTCTTCAGCTAAAACAAGGGGATGACCAGATATTGTACCGATGGAAAGCTGATGTTACCGATTTCAAAATGCCCGTAGACGTTTTCATTGATGAAGAAGAAATTAGACTACATGTAACTTCTGAGTGGCAATCCTACAAAACCGGAGAAGAATTAGATGAGCTGGTGGTTAATGATTTTGAATTCTATATTGAGAGCGAGATAGTGCAATAATTAGTCCTGTCGAGACTAAAATTCCAGCTTCATCATTTCTATATTATATTGATTTTTAGTAAATTAATGTAAATTTTCTATTATGTTAAGTATAAAATCACTTAATAAGTGGGCCAATGCACATACTTATTACTGGTTAGATGTATTGAGGGTGGCGCTGGGGGTTTTCTTTTTCATTAAGGGGATTAATTTTATTTCCCAAACAGAGACACTTGTTCAATTAATTGAACCTCTTAAAGGTTTTGGAGGAACGATGCTGGTTGTTCATTATGTCGCATCAGCGCATCTTGTAGGCGGAATTTTAATTGCTTTCGGATTACTTACCAGATGGGCTTTGATCGCTCAATTGCCAATTTTACTGGGAGCAATTCTCATTAATTTTGTGGGGGTTATGAATGCTTCTAACCTAATTCTGGCACTTATTGTATTTGCTTTTACTATTTTCTTTATTTTCTATGGTTCCGGAAAACATTCCGCAGACTATATGATGAAAATGGGATATTAGGCCTTACTTTTTATTAATTCTCTACTTCTTCCGAAGGGATTAGTATAAGATCCCTTTGCCTGCCATTTACATATCTAAAGCCGTCTTCTCCCCAAAAGCCTGCCTCTTCCAGCATGATCCTAATGCTTTTATTCCATTCAGAAATCTCAACTTCAGTATTAAGTTCTATGGCATAAACCGTATTTTCATATAATGGATAATCACCAGCACCGGGCACCCCTTCCTGTTGATCCCACATTCCTATAGTAGGACCGGCAGAATGCCCATACAGGCCAAGCGGATGCGTATATATGGAGGCTTTCAATCCTTCTTTTTGTGCTTCTTCCAGGCTTTGATGTAAGATTTCATTACCACTTAAACCGGTTTTGAAATTAGAAGTAAGAATATCCTGTAGTTTATTTCCTTTATCCAAAGCTTGCTGAAGAAATTCCGGGGCTTCAATTTCATCATTCTTTAAGACATAAGCCATTTGCTGGCAATCGGTATTTAACCGAAGATAGGTAACTCCAAAATCACAATGCAAAAGATCACCGGGAAGAATTACACTACTACCTTTTTCATCTGAAAACGCTGTGATATGATCTACCAGCTCTTCTTCATTTCTCTGAATATCTACCGTAGGATGAAACCAGGTTTCCAATCCAAGCTCCGTAACTTTCTGCCGCATCCACCAAACCACATCATCTGTGGTTGTCACTCCAGGCTGAATAACTTCTAAACTGAAAGCTTCTGCAATAATATCATGGGTGAGTTCTACCAGAGAGCTATAAATCACCATTTCCCGGAGTGTCCTCGTTTCTATCCATCCTACCGACAAATCTTCGGCAGATGTAATTCTACTTTTATATTCCTCGGGTAGTGCGGTAATAAATTCATCATAGTCGGTTTTGACCAGTCCATCTGCGATTCCAAAATTTTCTGAAATATTCAGGGCAATCTTTCCTGGATCACGATCTTTGATAATGTCAATAAGAGCCTGCCATTGATCTGGTTGCTTTTCCTTATTCCAGGCAGATTCAATATTTTCACCAATATTATATCTGGCAATAGCCAGTTTTTCAATAGTATCCTGAGCGGGTGGTTTATAAAAAACCAATATAGTTCTGCGTCTTGCATTTAACCAGGTTGCCGGCAGCATAGTCCTTAAAACCGGGTCTTCATTATATTCCCTAGAGATCAGGATCCACATATCAACATCGGTTCTACCCATAAGTTCTGGTAAAACTTCATTGAAGCGTTCTGCCAGGATCTGGTCTACAACTTTAGCTCTCTCACGTTCTTCGAGGATTTGGCTTTGTATTTTGTTAATACTCAAAAGCACTAAAAGCAGGAGTATTTTTTTCATGTATGTTATGCTTTAACTCACCTTACTTTTCAGGGTATGTTCCCGGTGAATTTTTCCGTTTGGAGTTTCTTCGAATTTTTCCACAAGATAAATCTTCTTAGGTCTTTCATATTTATCCAGCGATTTTAAATCATCAATAGACTTTTTAAGATGATCCAGGGTTTCTTCAGAAAAATCATCTTCTACAAAAAGAACTAATTTCTCACCCAGGGAATCGTCCGGCATGGAAGTTATAAAGAACCGGTGATCCAGTATTTTATTGATCTTTCTCTCGATCTCCTCGGGATACAATTTTATACCTCCTGAATTAATGACGTTATCATATCTACCTTTCCAGATAAATTTCTTGTAGGTAATAATTTCTACCACATCATTGGTAATTATTTCCTGCTCCAGAATATTTGGTGCTTTTATGATCAGGCAACCCCTCTCATCCTGTGCTATACTAATACTGGGAAGCAATTTAAAAGCCTTACCTGGTTTTTTCTTTTTAACAGGGTTTAATCTTCTGGCAGCGATATGACTGCAGGTTTCGGTCATTCCATAAGTTTCATAGATCTTAGCATCTACTTCCGCTAGCATCTTAACAATTCTTGGAGAAACCACTCCACCACCAATAATCATTTTTTTTACCAGATGAAGGCGTGCAATAGAATTATCTAATTGAAAAGGTGTCATTGCAGAAAAGTCATAGACTTTAAAAACCTGATCAAGCGGATTTGAAGATGGTGGAACTGTATCCAATTGCCATCCCAGGAACATCGCCCTTACCAGCATCATTTTACCGGCAATATATTCTGCAGGCAGACACATCAAAGCTTTGGTATGAGCGGGTAGCTTAAAAAATTTAGAGGTAGCCAAAGCAGAATTGATCATATGCTGCTTTTGCAAGCGTATCTTTTTGGGTTTCCCTGTAGAGCCAGATGTGCTAACCTCAATAAAAGAAGTTGACTTTAGCCAATCTAAAAGAAAACTTCCTATTTGTTGTTCGAATGGCTCTCCTTCCTTGATATAACTATAAGCCACTTCTTTTAGTTCTGCATTGGTAAAGTAGCGTTTGTTAAGTCGAAAATGAGGATGGGTTTCAGGAATTTTATACTTATTTGTCATATTTCAGTCCAAGTTGATAAATAACTGATTACTGAAAGTTAACAATTTGTAATGAATTTTTTAAATTTCTTCTGAAACATTTATGAGATATGGCTATTACACCATTTACAGGATTGTTGAAAACTTCGAAAATCAGCATTCAAATCACCATATTTCAAGTCTTCCGAAAATCGGAAATAGATTATTACAATTCAGTTTAAAAATTTTTCATTCTGCACATGTATAATTTCAGGCTTCTCCACTCTTCCGAATAACTTTTCCTTCCAATTGGTCCACTTATACTTTTTGGCCATGATAAAAAGAAATAAAGGATATATTCCCAGAACCGGAATTAGAACATCCCAGCCTGCAGAAGGTTCAGAAATATCTTTAAAGATTGAATTAGTTTGAAATGCGGTCCAGTCGGCAGTCACCAGTAATGCAGTTAAAAGGTTATTTGCAGCATGGAATCCCAGCGAAAGTTCGATCCCTTCATCCATCAGGGCCATGATACCCAGCATAAATCCGGTACCTATATAATAAATCATAATAATGTTACCCAGTTTGGTCACTTCAGGATTAAAAAAATGGAGTCCGCCAAATATTATAGAGGTAATTACCAGTGGCAACCACCTGTTTCTTGCCAGAACACCTATCCCCTGCATTAAATAACCCCTAAAGAAGTATTCTTCAAAACTGGTTTGAAGAGGTACAAAAATAACCGCTATTACTAATAAAATTAGAAATGGCTTCAACTCGAAATTCCACTGATAATCCTGCGGATTACTATAATAATCCCCTACTGTAGTAATAATTATGAACACACTTACCAATGCAAAAGCAAACCAGAATCGGCTCCAATCTATTTTATTTCTAGAAGTGGTGAGCGATCGCAAAGTTTGGCCGTGAACCTGTTTAACTGCGATAAATAAAAATCCCAGCGCTATTGCAAAAGATAACAACATAAGAAACAGGAAATAATTAGAATCTAAGGCTGTCATCATCTGGCTTTCAGTTAATGTTACCGTTTCAGCCACGCCCAGCTCCATAAAAAGTGCTACGGTCAATGGAATCTGACCTATAAAAACTCCTGCCAGCACCATGATTACACCTATGATATATCTCCAGAAATCGTGTTTATAATTAAACGCCTGTGCTATAAACATATATTATATTTAAATTTTTATTTCCCACTCCCTGGCAGGATTATATTGAATTTGCCCATTTTTCACCTCTAGCGGAGACTCAAAGTTATTGGTATATAAACTTCCGGTTCCCAGGCCTTGCGGCAAATCTGAATCTAATGTAAAGGTAAATTGTGAAATCGCATTAAGACCTATATTACTTTCCAACGCACTGGTAATCCACCATTTTACTCCTTTTTTATCACACGCTTTTATCCATTCATTAGTGCCCTTAAAACCACCGATCAAACTAGGCTTAAAAATGGCATATTGAGGCGCAATTGTTTGTATAAGGTTTTCCTTTTCTGTTACATTGGTAAGCCCAATAAGTTCTTCGTCCAAAGCAATTGGAAGTGGAGTTTTCTTACAAAGTATTGTCATTTCTTCTATTTGTCCCTGCCTTATAGGTTGCTCTATACTGTGTAATTTAAGCCGGGAAAGCAGATCGAGTTTCTTCAGCGCATCTTGTGGTGAAAAAGCACCATTGGCATCCACTCTTAATTCAATTTCATCTTCTGAAAAATTACTGCGTATGGCTTTTAGAAGATCCAGTTCAGTCTCAAAATCTATAGCTCCAATTTTTAGTTTAATACAATTGAACCCCTGCTCTATCTTTTCTGAAATTTGCTCCTTCATAAACTGCTTATCTCCCATCCAGATAAGACCGTTTATGGGAATCGCTTTCTTACCTGAAGTAAATTCAGAAGGAAATAATAAGAAAGGGGTTTCAGCTTTTAAGCTTTTAAATGCCATCTCTACTCCAAACTGAATGCTTGGAAATTCCCTTAGCTCTTCCCAAAGCATTTCAGCGCCCATATTGATATTATTACACACCCATTTTAATTTCTCTTCATAATCTGGGCGATCATCATAACTCAGGCTTCTCAGAATTCCACATTCACCTATTCCGAAGTTATTTCCATCTGAAATTTTTAAAAACCAGGTTTCTTTTTCAGTAAGAACGCCCCGGGAAGTTCCGCTGGGGCGTTTAAATTTGAGTATATACTTTTTATAAGATGCTGTCATATTAGAATCTTAGAATTCTTGATATTTAGACGCCCTAGAAGCTCCTTCAGAAATATTGGACGGTATAGAAACACTTGATCGTCTTAGCTGGGTTATTAGCCCGAATCTTTCAGATGCTGGAAAATCAAAAGTTACTTCATAAATATCCTTGCAAAATTCCCGACTTTGTTTCCAAATTTCTAATTCTTTTAATCTGTGCATTTCTTATAGTCCAGTGTTCTAAGTGATCTGAAAATCCAGTTTAAAGTTCTATTGATTCACCAATATCCAGCAACATCAAATCCTTCCCTTTTTCATAAAATTTCTTTTTTGCCTCTTCATGATCTATTTCAATATAACCGAAAGTATCATAGTGGCAGCCAATAATTTTATCACATTCTATAAAATCACTAGCAATAATGGCATCTTCCACACCCATGGTAAAATTATCTCCAATAGGTAAAACCGCGATATCGAGCTTGGTATGAAGCGGGATTAATTTCATGTCCATCGTTAATGCTGTATCCCCGGCAATGTAAATATTTTTATGTTCTCCTTCAATTACGAATCCGCCGGGTTGCCCGCCATAACTTCCATCTGGGAACGAACTGGTGTGAATAGCATTTACATATTTTACTTTTCCAAATTCAAAATCCCAGCTTCCGCCGTGATTCATAGGATGTACTTCAAAGCCTTTGTCTTCGTAATGATTAGCAATTTCAAAATTACTTACGATTACCGCTCCGGTATTTTTAGCGATGGCTTCAGCATCTAAAATATGATCCTGATGGGCGTGAGTAAGCAAGATATAATCAGCTTTTAGATCGTTGATATCCACCTTATCCTTGGAAAGATCATTTCCGGTAATAAATGGATCTATTATAACATTACTATCCCCTATCTCCAATCCAAGGCTGTTCTGACCATAAAAAGTAATTTTCATAATTTAAATTTTTCGGTTTTCTTAAAAATAAGGATTCACATAAAAACCTGCTGAATG
Organism: Christiangramia sp.; assembly: GCF_029937855.1. Classification (GTDB taxonomy): domain Bacteria; phylum Bacteroidota; class Bacteroidia; order Flavobacteriales; family Flavobacteriaceae; genus Christiangramia. Next base: position 46,603 of record NZ_JAPYPC010000020.1, on the reverse strand, counting down.
CCTCATATATAATTTTGTTAAACTTGTTCTGAGAATCACCAAATCAGGCCAAGGGCAAAAAGCAGTGCAATACCAAAAGTAGAGAGTGCTACAATTTTTAATTCAGGATCGAGTTCTCTGGGATCTTCATTTACCACTACTCGTTTTAAATGAAAAATTAGGGGAATAAACCCTAATAGATAAATAAAATCATTAAGCTCTGATGAGGTTATCGCGGAGTAAATTAACAAACAAAACAAGGCTCCAAGAATAAGTGCATAATGATAATCTTTCCCTTTTTTATCACCCATCTTAACCACCAGGGTAATTTTACCGGCTTTTTTATCTGAAATACGATCCCTTAAATTATTTAAATTTAGAACAGCTACACTTAAAAGCCCCATAGAAATGGCAGGAAAGAGGCTAATAATCTCATGGTCGTGACTATACAGATAGTAGGAGCCGTACACCGCGACCAAACCAAAAAATAAGAAGACAAATAAATCTCCCATTCCTTTATAGCCATAGGCCGAATTTCCCACTGTATATTTAATCGCAGCCACAATCGCGGCAACTCCCAGAATAAAAAATATTAATGCAGAAAACAGTTTTTCACTTCCAAATGATGCATAAATTAGAAGTACTGCCAGAAGCAACGTAGCAGCAGCGGTAATTACCATGGCCTGCAACATATCTTTTTGGGTGATCAAACCACTTTGAATCGTTCTGGCTGGTCCAATCCTATCTTCATTATCGGTTCCCTTAACACCATCCCCATAATCATTGGCAAAATTGGAAAGAATTTGTAAACCAAGGGTTGTCCCCAGTGCCAAACTAAATATGGCTAAATCAAAATAGCCATTGTAGGCGGCTATGCTACTGCCCACGAGGATTCCGGAAATTGATAACGGGAGAGTTCTGAGTCTTGCGGCATTTAACCAGGAGGAAATTCTACTCATTTTTAATGCATTATTTTAACCAGAAGTTCTTTCAATAAATCTCCCTGTGACACATTTGTCGCCCCTACCCCTTTGCTTTTTACGTCTGTTTCCTGAAGCAAACTTATGGCATGACTTACTTTCTTCATAGGATAATTCCTGGCAGCGGTTACGTAATCACTCACAAAATACGGACTCACTTTTAATTGTTTGGCCACAGCTCCCTTCGATTTGTCATTTAATCCATGATATTGTAGAATCTGAGAAAAATAAGAAAACAGTAAGGAAATGGTAACCACCATAGGATTATCTTTAGGATTCTGTGAAAAATAATTCACGATGCGATGTGCCTTTAAAGAATCTTTTTCCCCAATTGCCTTTCTTAACTCGAAATTATTGAAATCTTTACTTATTCCTATATTTTCTTCAATGATTTCCGGACTTATCGTAGTTCCACCGGGACAAATTAACTGAAGCTTTTCAAGTTCATTATCGATTTTTCCAAGATCGGTTCCCAAAAATTCTACCAGCATCTGGGCTGCTTTTGGGGAAATAGAATAACCTCTGCTTTTTAAATTTTTAGTGATCCAATCTCCCACCTGATTCTCATACAATCGCTTTCCTTCAAAGATCACCCCCGCTTTATCTATAGTTTTATAGAGTTTTTTACGCTTATCGATCTTTTTGTATTTATAACAAAGGACAAGTACAGTGGTAGGCTGCGGGTTTTCGGCATAATCAACCAGCTTTTCTATAGTTCTGGATAGATCCTGGGCCTCTTTAACGATCACCACCTGTCTTTCAGCCATCATAGGATACCGCTTGGCATTACTAACAATTTCATCGATACTGGTATCTCTTCCATAGAGCAGCATTTGGTTAAAGCCGCGTTCTTCTTCAGACAAGACATTGTCTTCAATAAAGTCTGAAATCTTATCTATATAATAAGATTCCTCGCCCATGAGGAAATAAATAGGCTTAATATTTCCCTTTTGAATGTCACTAACAATCTGTCTGGCTTCGTCCATACGAAATTATGCGGGGGTTTATGCTGAAAGAAATCTAAACAAGTAACTTGCAAGCCTGTAATATTGTTTATTACTTTTGAAGTATGCAAAAATTGAATTTCCCTCAATATTCATTTCGGTTCAAAAATAATCAAAATAAAATAGCTGTTTTTGATGATCTCAGGAAAAAATTCGTGATCCTTACACCGGAAGAATGGGTGCGCCAACATTGCGTGAAATTTTTGCAAACCGAAAAGAATTATCCCCTCAGCCTGATCAATGTTGAAAAACAACTTAAAATTGCCGGTCTTACAAAAAGATATGATATCGTTGTTTTTGAGCCAGATGGAAACATTCAATTAATTGTGGAATGTAAAGCACCTAAAATAAAAATCACCCAGGAAACTTTTGACCAGATTGCGCGTTACAATTTAAGCCTGCAGGCAAATTTTTTAATGGTCACCAACGGAATGGCTCATTATTTTTGTAAAATGGATTATGAAAATAAAAATTATATTTTCTTAAATGATATTCCTGAATATTCCAGAGCATGAAAATAGCAGTCGTTATATTAAACTGGAATGGCAAGTATCTGCTGAAAGAATTTTTACCTTCGGTAATCACCTATTCCAAAGAAGCTACGATTTATGTGGCCGATAATGCTTCGAGCGATGGTTCAGTAGAATTTTTAAAAAGGGAGTTTCCAGAAGTAAAAATCATTCAGAATAAAAGGAATGCTGGTTATGCAGGCGGGTATAATCTGGCTTTAAAATCGGTAAATGAACCTTTATATATTCTATTGAATAGTGATGTGGAAGTTACCGAAAACTGGTTAAAACCAATTATAGAAGTCTTTGAGAAAGAGCCTGACACGGCTGCAATACAGCCAAAAATCCTGGATTATAAAAAAAGAGATCATTTTGAATATGCTGGTGCTGCCGGGGGATATATTGATAAGTATGGATACCCTTTTTGCCGGGGAAGAATTTTTCAGGAACTCGAAGAAGATCATGGACAGTACAATGAAGATCAATATATTTTCTGGGCGAGTGGAGCTTGTTTAGCTATTAGAGCAGAAGTTTTTGATAAATTAGGAGGTTTAGACGAAGATTTCTTCGCCCATCAGGAAGAAATAGATCTGTGCTGGAGGCTTCTTAACCAGGGATATAAGATCAAATATATTGGCAACTCCAGTATTTTCCACGTGGGCGGCGCCACTTTGCAGGAAATGAATCCTAAAAAAACCTTTTTCAACTTCAGAAATGGCCTTTTTCTTCTTTTAAAGAATGTAGATCCTTCCCGATTATATTATGTTCTATTCATACGCATGATCCTGGATGGAGTTGCCGGGTTTAAGTTTATTTTTGAAGGAAAATTCAATCATTTCTTTGCCATATTAAGAGCTCATGGCAGCTTTTACAGGCAGTTTGGAAAGATGCATAAAAAAAGGCCGCAAGAATTCATCTTCAGAAAATACTATCTGATTTCTTCCGTTGTATATGAACATTTTATACTGAAAAAAAACAGGTTTCATGAGCTTAAAAAATAAATAAAAAAGGAAATGTTAAAATAGCTTTCCAGCTTACTAATTTTTTGATATTTTTGGCTCACCTAACAATTTAAATTTAAGAAACAAGTTATGAGAAAATTCATGCTTTTGTCGGCAACAGCTGCCATTTTGCTTTCTTCTTGTGTTTCACAGAAAAAATACAACGAACTGGAAACCAAGCAAAGAGAAACACAGGATCAATTAAATACCGCTACGGTTAAATTGAACTCTTGCCTGGATGAAAAAGGTAGAATGACTGAGACTATCTCCAGATTAAATAATACAAATGCTGCATTGTTAAATAATGTAGGAGATCTTGCTACCCTTTCTAAGAAAGAAGCTGAGAACCTTGAACGTTCTTTAGAGAGCATTAAAGAAAAAGATCTTGCTATTCGTTCTATGCAAGATGCTTTAAACAAGAAAGATTCGGTAACCCTTGCACTTGTAACCAGCCTTAAAGGAGCTCTAGGAAATATGAGTGATGAAGATATCGAGATCAATGTTGAAAAAGGTGTTGTTTACGTATCTATTTCAGATAAACTTTTATTTGATAGTGGTCGTTACAATATTACACCACGTGCAAAAGAAGTACTTGGAAAAGTTGCAACTGTAGTAAAAAACAAACCAAATATTGAATTTATGGTAGAAGGTCACACAGACAATAAACCAATTAGCACTTCAATGTTTGAAGACAACTGGGATCTAAGTGTAAAACGTGCTACTTCGGTAGTACGGGTTCTTCAGGATGATTTTGGTGTGGAACCAGCTCGTATGACTGCTGCAGGTAGAAGTTATTATATTCCTGTTGCCTCGAACGAAACTGCTGAAGGCAGAGCTAAAAACAGAAGAACAAGAATCGTAGTTCTTCCTAAATTAGATCAGTTCTATAGCATGATTGAAGAAGGAATGGAGAAAGCGACTTCCGGAGAGGAATAAGCATTCGATTTTTATGATAATTGAAAAGCCTCACAAATGTGGGGCTTTTTTATTTTTACTATTTTAAATATTCATTTTCAGTATTTTGTATTATTTTTGAGTATCCCTACACCTAAACATTGAGCGTATGAAGAAGACAGGAATAGGTATCTGGTGTTGTGGTATGTTATTAATTATCTTTGCTTTACAATCCTGCTCGAAAGAAAAAATTGGTTTAGAAGATCAGAAGAAAAATCCTATAACTTCTCAAAAAAGTTTCTCTCCAATATCCAAAAGTTTCTATTCTGAACCAGAATTGGTAACTTATTCGCTAAGCAACAGGTTCTATGATGAATCACTTGTTGCAACTCCTTGTGAAGCCACAGAGTTTGGAAATGTACTTTCCGGATATTTCGAAGATCTTCTCAAGGACCCCCTATTCAATTTTGAACTTTTAAATTATTACTTAGAACTTAACAGGAAATATGTCACTTATTATGTGGGTGATAATTATTACGGGGAAGACGGAGAATTTAATCAACTGGGTAAAAAAAGAATGCGGGAACTTACCAAATTCTGGAATTTAAATCGTGAAATTATATTAAATGGTCAGCATACTGCTTTTCTTAACGACAGGGAAATTCTTACAGATATGATAGAAAGTTTTGACAGATCGGTACGGAATCGTGAGGAAGCTTATGCAAAAGCTGATCTCCTGCTTGCTTTTAATGAATCTTCACCAAACTTTCCAGAAAATCCATATTTCGCATTCGATGCATTTACAAAATCTAATGGATTACTGGTTATTGGTGATGGACTTTTAAAGAGTATTACCGATATTGGAATTGATAGTAAACTGGCATTTACAGCAGTTCTTGCCCATGAATGGTGGCACCAGGCCCAATTTGAATATGATGAAGAATGGGACTATATAGATCAATTCTCAAATTCTGCTGAAATTTCTAAATTTTCAGAATTAGAAGCTGATTTTGCAGCCGCCTATTTTCTAGGCCACAAACGAGGAGCTACCTATAACTGGAAACGGCTCGAAGAATATTTTAGACTATCTTTTAATGTAGGAGATTGCCTCACACAAAGTCCTTCCCATCACGGGACTCCCCAGCAAAGACTTTTAGCTGCAAAATTCGGTTATGAACTGGCAGATTCTGCTCAAAAAAAAGGTTTTATTTTAAGCCCTTCTGAGGTTCATTCTGCTTTTCTAGAATTTTACGAAGCCATGGGTATATAAAATAAGCATGCCCCATTAAATGTTGATATTTTCATTCACTCATCTCCGGTTGAAGAAACTAGACCGCTTCGCTTTTAGATATTAGAAGTTAGACCGGGACTTCACTTCCTGATAAACAAAGCTGATGTTATCGCAAAGACCTCCTACTTTTTTTAGGCAGACTCCTTTATTTTATGATTTTAAAAAGTCCAGTAAAATCTTATTGAATTCTGCAGTGTGAGTCAATACAAGTCCATGTGGAGCTTCTTCGATTACATGATATTCACAATCCGTGATCATATCGGCACTTTTCTTTCCTGAAATTTCTATAGGCACAATTTGATCTGCATCACCGTGCACAACTAAAGTTGGTATATCAAATTTCGTTAAATCTTCCCTAAAATCAGTCAGACCAAAAGAATCAATACATTCCAGGGTAGCATTTGAAGAACCTCTACAGGCAATAGACCAGTAGTAATCGGCCATTTCCTCACTTATTCTATCCCCCACTTTTTCAAAATTCACAAATTTCTTTCCGAAGCCTTTTAAAAATCCTGGGCGATCTTTTTTTATTTCCTCTTTAAAACCTTCAAAAACATCTTTCTCAAGTCCATCTGGATTGTCATCTGTTCGGAGCATAAAAGGCGGTACCGCAGAAATTAATGCAGCTTTAGATAAATTAGCAGTTCCGTATTTTCCAATATATCGTGCTACTTCTCCTCCACCCATGGAAAAACCAACGATAGTCGTTTCAGACAATCCCAATTTGGTTATTATATCGTTAAGGTCCTTTGCAAGACTATCATAGTCATAATTGGTCCAGGGTTTATCACTATCTCCAAAACCTCTTCTATCATAGGCAATACACCTGTAACCAGCTTCCACTATTGTATTAATCTGATATTCCCACATCCGGTGGCTCAAAGGCCAGCCATGAATTAGAATTACAGGTTTTCCTTCTCCGTAATCTTCATAATACAATTTGATGTTTCTTTCTTTTTCCTTACTTGTAGTTTCTATAAAACTCATAACAAATCTATTTTTCACTTAAAATATGATTGTTAATCCTTTTTATAAAATATAAGATATACTTTAATACGCAATTAACTAGAAATGCAGGGATTTTAGCAGGTTTTTACATTATTTCGATACTTCCCTTACCTTCTCTAATTACTTGGGGAGTTTCAGTGGTAAGATCAATAACAGTAGAAGGTATATTATCACCATAGCCACCATCGATGACGATGTCTACCAGATGATCCCATTTTTCTTTTATAAGTTCAGGATCAGTTCCATACTCCAGAACCTCATCATCGTCTCTTATAGATGTAGACACAATCGGGTTACCAAGCCCTGCCACAATAGCTTTGCAAATGTTATTATCTGGCACGCGTATTCCTACCGTTTTTTTCTTTTTAAAAACATTAGGAAGGTTATTCCCCCCTGGCAAAATAAAAGTGTATGGTCCCGGGAGGCAGCGTTTTAAAATTTTAAAAGTTGCAGTGTCTATTTGCTTTACATAATCTGAAAGATTACTCAAATCTTCGCAAACAAAAGAAAAATTAGCTTTTTCTAATTTTACATTTTTGATCTGTGCGATCTTTTCCAATGCAGAAACATTAGTAATATCGCAACCCAAGCCATAAATGGTATCTGTAGGATAAATAATCAGTCCCCCATTCCGAAGGCTTTCAACTATCTTATTTATATGCTTGGGAGCGGGATTTTCGTCGTAAACACGCAGTAATTCAGCCATGATATTATTTTTAGTATTACTAATTTACAATTTTTAAGGAAAGCTTTGAACAAATAAACTTAATCTGCCTTATCAACTTCACTTTCCAGCTTTAATACTTTGCTGCCATCTTCCTGTTCTATAAATAATGCTTTATTACCTTCTTTTCCATCCCGGGTAATCTCGCTCCCCTCTATATGTTTTGTTATTTTCTTAGTATAAGTAGAAACTACTTTTCCTTTTGCTGTTCCATTTCCCCACTTCCATCTTACAATACTGCCTTCTCTAATCATTTTTTCTTTTCAAGATATAAAATAACTTATAGTTGCAGAGTATTATTACCCTCACAGTATCACTTTTAAAAGATTTTTAACAAGTTCTAAATTTAGATAAATAATCAAATAAAAAAAGAGACCTGATTCAGGTCTCTTAAAAACTTTGTTTTTGTTTGATTTTTGAACTTTAAATAATCGGTAGGGCTTTCTTTAAAGCTCGATGCAATATATGTAAAATTTACATTTTTACAAATTACCGATTTAAGAAAGTACCTTAAGCTTGGCAAAACGCAAAAGAAGTTTTTTAATTCCGCCTTTGTCAAAATCAATTTCGGCCTTTCTATCCTGCCCCACGCCTTCTAACTTCAATACTTTACCTTTTCCAAACCGCATGTGTTCTACTTCATTACCCTCAGAAAGATCTAATGTATTCCGAGCCCTGGAAGGCTCTGGAGAGGCAGGTTTCAATTTTCTAAGTTTTCTTAGTTGCTCTTCTGAAGGTTTATGGGCGGGAGGTGGAGTTCCACTTTTAGGCTTGCTTTGTCTGAGCCTACTTTTATCTACCTCGTCACCAAATATATCGGTGTCTATCAGGGGCTTATATTTATAGTCATCCTGAGGCACCATTAAGTCTAAATATTCCTGGTCTATCTCTTCAATAAAACGACTTGGTTCTGCATCTACTAATTTACCCCAGCGATAACGTGATAAGGTATAGGTTAGGTAGGCCTGTTTTTCTGCCCGGGTAAGCGCCACATAAAAAAGGCGGCGTTCTTCTTCCAGTTCACTCCGCGTATTCATACTCATGGCAGAAGGAAAAAGATCTTCTTCCATACCCACGATATATACAAAGGGAAATTCCAGTCCTTTTGCCAGGTGAATAGTCATAAGTGCTACCCTATCATCGTCTCCAGTGTCGTTGTCAAGATCTGTTGCCAGGGCAACATCTTCCAGGAATTCTGCCAGGGATCCGGTAGCATCGGCAAGTTCTTTCTGACCTTCCACAAAATCCCGGATACCGTTTAATAATTCTTCAATATTCTCAATTCTGGCAATTCCTTCAGGTGTTCCATCTTTTTTTAATTCCTGAACCAAGCCGGTTTTTTTGGTAACAGTTTCCGCAATTTGAAAGGCATCACTGGTTTCATTCATGATTGCAAAACTGCGGATCATATGCACAAAATTCTCCAGTTTGGTTTGCGTTCCCCTGTTGATCTTCAAATCGAGTTTATCCAGATTCTGAATTACCTCGAAGATGGAGCGATTATGCTGATTGGCTGCAATGGCCAATCTATCCATCGTAGTTTGTCCAATTCCGCGGGAAGGATAATTAATAACCCGCTTTAAGGCTTCTTCATCTTTAGGGTTTAAAATAAGCCTTAGATACGCCAGCACATCCTTGATTTCCTTTCGCTGATAAAATGAAAGGCCTCCATAAATCCTATATGGAATATCTTTTTTCCGCAAAGCGTCTTCCATTGCCCTGCTTTGAGCATTGGTACGGTAGAGAATAGCAAAATCACCATTGCCCATCTGGTTTTGCATTTTATTCTCAAAGATAGAACTGGCAACATAACGTCCTTCATCCCCATCGGTAAGCAACCTGTTCACGATAATCTTTGGGCCGTCTTCATTCGCAGTCCAGACGATCTTATCCAACTTTGTTTTGTTCTTATCAATTATAGAATTAGCTGCATTTACAATATTTTTAGAAGACCGGTAATTCTGCTCCAGGCGATACATCTGCACGTTATCATAATCCTTCTGAAAGTTGAGAATGTTATTGATATTCGCGCCACGAAACGCATAAATACTTTGCGCATCATCTCCCACCACACATATATTCTGAAATTTATCTGAAAGTGCTCTTACAATCAAATACTGCGAATGATTGGTATCCTGGTACTCATCCACCAGAATATATTTAAAACGGCTTTGATATTTATGCAGTACTTCCGGAAACCTGTTCAGGAGCTCATTGGTTTTTAGTAAAAGGTCATCAAAATCCATCGCTCCGGCCTTAAAACACCTGTCTACATAGGCCTTATAGATTTCGCCAAGACGTGGTTTTTTAGACATCGCATCAGCCTCCTGAAGTTCGGGATTCTGAAAATAAGCCTTTACGGTAATAAGGCTGTTTTTATAAGAGGATATTCGGTTATAAACCTGCTTGTATTTATAAACATCCTTATCTAGCCTCATTTCCTTAATGATCGCTCTTATCACACTATGGGAATCCTGGGTGTCATAAATGGTGAAATTGGAAGGATATCCTAATTTATCGGCTTCAAACCTCAGAATCTTTGCAAAAACCGAGTGGAAAGTTCCCATCCATAGATTTTTTGCTTCACTGCTGCCCACGATCTTCGAGATCCGCTGTTTCATTTCCCGAGCTGCTTTATTGGTAAAAGTGAGCGAAAGGATATTGAAAGCATCTACCCCCTGATTCATCAGGTAGGCTATTCTATAGGTAAGTACCCGTGTTTTGCCAGAACCCGCCCCGGCAATTACGATCATTGGCCCATCTTTTTGCAGCACCGGAGCCCTCTGTGCATCATTCAATTCAGCTAAATAAGCTTCCAAATTTTCTCCGTTTTTAAAAGCTGAAAGGTAACCAAAATGCATAAAAAAGGAAACCGGATGCTTAGCGTTTTTTAAACAATTAATTTATTGGAAGCCACAAAGAATTATAAATTGATATCTTTAAAATCCAAAATTCAGGATTTACAAAATCATTTATGAAGAAAATATTATTTATCCTGCTTGTTTTACTTTCTTCTGCTTCCTTTTCCCAGCAGTTAGAAGCAGGAAATCTAATCCCGGAGTACGGGAAAACATTTAAAATTGCTTCTCCCGGTTTTAAAACAGATACCAGTGCAGTATTCAAAGTGGTTTTTGATGTGGATAGAAGATTTCAAGCTTCAGAACCAAATGCGCTTATTGAAACGGCTGCAAGATTTCTAAATATGCACGAAAAAGCCGGTGTAGATCCCAAAAATATGCAAGTTGCGTTAGTGATACATGGAAAGGCGGTTTGGGACGTCCTGAAAAACGAATATTACCAGGAAAAGAATCATGAAGTGAGACAGAATCCAAATCTGGATTTAATTGAAGCTCTTTCAGAGGAAGGTGTAGAAATAATTATTTGCGGGCAAAGTGCCACTCATTATAATGTTACCAGGGAGAAAGCAAGCGAAAATGTGAAATTTGCGCTTTCCGCGATGACCGCCTTGGTACAACTTCAAAACAACGGATACCAGTTAATCAAATTTTAAAATATGAATATAAAGAACCTCTTTTTAATTACCGGAATGTTAATTACGTTCCTCACTCAGGCACAGCAGAGCATTACTTCTGAAGCTTTTAAAAATATTGAAGACAAGGTTATTGAATGGCGGAGAGATTTTCATGAGCATCCAGAACTTTCCAACCGTGAATTTGAAACTGCAGAAAAGATCGCTGCACATCTCAATTCCCTGGGTATTGAAACGAAAACCGGGATTGCCAAAACCGGCGTAGTTGGGATTTTGAAAGGTGCTAAACCCGGCAAGACACTGGCTTTAAGAGCAGATATTGACGCGCTGCCAGTAACTGAAAATAATGACCTGCCATTTAAATCTGAAGTGAAAACCGAATTCCTCGGTGCTAAAACGGGAGTAATGCATGCCTGCGGCCATGATACCCATACGGCCATCCTGATGGGCGTGGCCGAGATCCTTTCCCAACATAAGGATAAGATCAACGGAACAATAAAATTTATTTTTCAACCTGCTGAAGAAGGACCGCCACCAGGTGAAGAAGGAGGTGCGGCTTTAATGATCAAAGAAGGTGCTTTAAAAAATCCTGATGTGGATGCAATTTTTGGTCTACATATTAATGCGGCGACGCCGGTAGGAACTATTAAATATAAACCTGAAGGCACCATGGCTGCGGTGGAAAGATTTGTAATAAACGTAAAAGGAAAGCAGGCCCACGGTTCAGCCCCCTGGAGCGGAGTGGATCCCATCCTTATTTCAGCTAAGATCATCGACGGACTTCAGACCATTATTAGCCGGAATGCGGAGCTTACAGAGTCGGCTTCGGTAATCACCGTAGGAAAGATCACCAGCGGGGTTAGGTTCAATATAATTCCTGAAACTGCTGAAATGATTGGTACAGTTAGAACCCTTGATCCTGAAAATAAGAAACTTATTCTTTCCAGAATGAAGGAAATGGTGCCTGCAATTGCCGCGGCGTATGGGGGTGAGGCCACTATAGAAATTCAGAATAATACCGCTATCACTTATAACGATCCCGCGCTTACTGAAATGATGCTCCCGAGCCTTAAAGAAGTTGCCGGGGAAGAAAATGTGAATTTGATGAAAGCGACTACCGGAGGTGAAGATTTCTCTTTCTTTCAGGAAGAAGTACCGGGATTTTATTTTTTCCTGGGAGGAATGCCAGCAAATGCAGAACCCACCAGGCACCACACCCCAGACTTCTTTATTGATGAAAGCGGACTATTACTGGGTGTGAAAGCTATGACCCAACTAAGCCTGGATTATTTAAACCAGAATAAATAAAATCAAAATACTGGCAGTATTCCTCATGCAGATTACCTTCGATTTCTTAGTAACTTCATCAGGAATATTGCCATAATAGCATCATCTAAGGAAGGATTTAGCAGTATCTGATACATTTTTTCCTTCTTGGATAAAGTAGATAACAAATCAACCTCAGCACTAAATATATCACAAAAATTTTGGCTGCTGCTTTCTCATACCATATAGATGAAGTACTTTCGGCCCTGTAGGAGAGTTGGTGGAATGTGATTATTTAGGCCAAAACCTTTACCTTGAACATCTGCGAAAATTTAAAAAAACCGTAGATTAAATTTTTATTTTCTGATGAACGAATCTGAAATTCTCGATTTTTTATATGCCATTTTACCGGCAGCCGTTGTTGGACTTATCTCTTTTTATTTTTTTCATTCCTATATAAAGAATGAAGAGAACAGGAGAAGGTTCCTGCTGCTTAGAGAAAAGCAAAAAACTTCTTTACCTATCCGGTTCCAGGCTTACGAAAGACTAGCCCTTTTTCTTGAAAGAATTTCACCCGGAAAAATATTGTTCAGGGTTCAGCCAACTTCAGAAGATGCCGATTCCTACGCTACGTTATTAATTGCCAATATCGAACAGGAATTTGAGCATAACCTTGCGCAGCAAATATATGTTAGCAATGAATGCTGGGATTATATTAAAACAGCCAAAAATGCAACTATCACTTTAATTAGAAATGCAGTAGCCAAAGAAGAAATCAGCACTGCAAACGGACTTCGGGAAATAATTCTGAAAAATTTAATGGAAAAACAGTCTCCAACCGATGCTGCGCTTTCCTACATTAAAAAGGAAGTTAGAAGCCTAGCTTAAACCAGGAAGATTTAGCTGCTTTTTTCTCCATCTCTATTTTCTCAGCATATTCATATCCCTGCTGCCACCATTCTGTCATTGCTTTTTTATTGAAGACCAATGAGTTTTCAGTAAGTTTTGTAGGTGTATAATAGATATTCAACTTCACTTTTTTATTCATTGCAGCCAGTTTTCCTTCTACAATATCATGATATTCCACCTGATCCAGCAAAAATCCAAAAAGGTTCACCATTAATGAAAATGGATTTTTCCCCAGGATCTTATTATATTCCATGTTTTCAGCTTCAAGGATAATAGCATCCACTTCAGTAGCCCCTCTTTTTATCGCTTCCCTAATAGGCACCACACAACCCAAACCTCCATCGGCATATTCAAATCCATCCTTTTTTGCAAGGCTCATAAATGGAATATAATTACAGCTTATCCAGATCCAGTCGCAAAAATCATCATATTCAAAATCATGGATAGACTTATATTCCACCCTGTTTTTTGAGAGGTTAGAAACCGTTACCACCACATCTTTTACTTTACCTTTAAGATCATTGAAATCTTTATGAGAAAAATTCTTCCTGATATTTCGCCTTAATGCCTTACTCTCTCCAAATGTTCTACGCTGCCTTACAAACTGCCAGAACATATTTAAATAATTTATCGTTACAAATTCCCTCCCATCCTTCTTTTTTACTACAAAGGGATTGATGCTGAAGATCGTACGTTGATTTACGTTAGTATAAATATCATATACCTTCTGAATATTTCCTGCCGCCAGGTGAGGTATTAAAAGGCTACCTGTGGAAGTACCCAAAAACAGATCATAATTTCTATTCTTCTCCTGAATTAAATATTGTGCTACGCCACCGGCAAAGGCTCCCTTGCTTCCTCCACCAGATATTACCAATGCTCGCATTAAGGTTCAATTTGGTTTAATTCTTTATTTCTATGCTGGGCAAATTCATAACCACTCTCCCACCATAATTTCATCTTCTCCTTATCAAAAATAAGGGAATTAGTAGTCAATATGGTGGGAGTGTAGTAAAAATTGAGAATAGCATCTTTATTAGCAGCTGAAAACTTTCCGATCTTGATATTTTGCGTTTCGATCCTGTCCAGCATAAAAGCAAATAGATTGGTGATTAAAGAGAAGACGTTTTTTGAAGGCATTCTGTTAAAATAGGTCACTTCTGTTTGTAAGATAATAGCGTCTACCTCTGTAGCACCTCTTTTAATGGCTTCTTCTATTGGAACCATGGATCCCAGGCCACCATCGGCATATTCACATCCATTCTTTTTTACCAGGCTCATAAATGGGGTATAATTGCAGGAAATCCAGATCCATTCTAAAAAATCTTCATACTCATAATCCCGAATAGATTTATATTCTACTTCATTTAGGGATAGGTTAGATACGGTCACCACAATTTCTGTTGAACCTGCCTTTAGTTCTTCAAATTCTTCTTTTGTAAAAGTGTTTTTGATCAGTTTTTTGAGATTCAGACTTTCACCAAAGGTCTTTTTTCCTTTTAAAAAATTGAGAAATACATTAAAATGGTCAATGGTGATATTTTCATAACCATGCTTCTTTTTAATCTGAAAGGGACGGTTACTGAAAATACTGGACTGGTTTACCGAAGTAAAAACCTTTTTAACTTTCCCAGCCTTTCCTAATGCCATGTGAGCGAGTAACAAACTTCCAGTAGAAGTTCCTATTAAAAGGTCATAGTCTCTTTTTAGTTCCGCAGTGAGATATTGAGCCACACCACCGGCAAATACTCCTTTGCTGCCACCTCCAGAAATTACAAGAGCTCGCATATTATCGGTTTATTTTAGATCTCAAATAAGAGGTTTCCTCCGCGGTCATATTCTCTGAAATTTCAACTAGTTGCTGCCGATATTCTTCATTCTTAAGAAGTTCATTTAATAATTCCCTGCAATAATTCCGAAAACCATAGATATGATGCCGGGTTCCTTTGATCAAACTCTCCAGGCTTTCAGGATTGAAGGCTCCAAGCTGATACAAATAACTAAAGGCATTTTCCCTTAACTGAAAAGGTTGCCAGGCGGCTGTATAACCGGCCAGTTCTTCATAATAATCCTGAGTGTGGTTCGGTTCAAATTCCGGAGTCACCAGATTTAAAGTTAACCATAGCATCCTGATATTCTTATTATAAAAACCCTCTAAATTCCTGGTTTCTTCCAGGTATTTTTTCCTTTCTGCCGGAAATTGCTCCCATAGTTTAAATAACGCGGCTTCAATGCTAAGGTAAGATTCGTCTTGAAGTAAAGATTCAAACTCCGGTTTTAGAGATTCCGGAATTTTCTTCATAGTGAGAGCAATAGCCTGACGCACGAAAATATTATTGGTTTCAAAAGCCTTTTTATAAAGCTTAAAAGCCGATTCAGACTGAAGTCCGGCCAATTGATTCACTGCTTCCTGGCCTATATAATCATTTACCGGGAAATCCAGTGCATCTTCTAAAAACTGGAATTTTTGTTCCAGCGAAGTTTCCCTGAGAGCAGCGATATTCAAATAATTTACTATAAATTCAGATTTTCTTAAAGACTCCAAAGATTGGGTGGCTTTAAAAGCAGATTGCTCCAGCCAGTCTTTTACGTACTGTGAAAGATCCATGCCCGAAGCTTTTTCCATTTCCGCAATGAAATTATCGGTCTCCACATTTCTAAAGCTATAAAGTTTTAAATAATTTTTAATACCATTCCTAAAAGCTTCATCGCCTACTCTTTCCCTTAAAATGTGCAACGCCCAGGCTCCTTTTTGATAAAAAGTCAGGGAGCTAGCCTTCGGATTCATCAGCGACTCTCCTTTTCCTGAATCACTTAATTCCTTCAGCTTTTCCGCAGTTTCATAAAGTTTCCAATAGTAATAATCCTCTCCAAAAATTGCCTTTTCTGCCAGTAAAGCATAATAGGTGGCAAAGCCTTCATGTAGCCAGTGATGTTTTCCATTCGTTGCAGTTACGAGGTTACCAAACCATTGATGTGCCAGTTCATGCGCATTTACATTTACATAGTTCCTGTCTTTGAATCCTATGGAATCGGTTAGGAAGCTGGCTGAAAAAATAGTTGCACCCGTATTTTCCATACCACCGTGTAAAAAGTCCATCACCGGAACTTGCTTGTAATTTTGCCATGGATAAGGCATGCCAATTTCCTGCTCTAAAAAATCAAAAATTTCCACAGAATATCTATAGGTAGGCTCAAACAATAAGGAATCCTCCGGATTATAATAAAGCTGAATTTCGTCGCCGCTTGAAGAAGTCAGTCTTTTAGATTTATAATTTCCTGCCGCCATTCCCACCAGATAACTACTCATAGGAACCGTCATATCAAATTTCCAAATTCTCGTACTGTCGGTTTCTTTCACAGTTTTTAATGCGCCATTCGCTATGAGCTGATAATCCCTGGGAAATTCAAAACTGAGATCAAACTCCACCTTTTCAGTCATATCATCAAAACTGGGTAGCCAGGTAGAAGTATATTTTCCCTGGCCCTGCGTCCAAACCTGTTTTTTTGCTTCCTCGTTTTGCGACAAATCCCAATTGATAAAATACATTCCGGAAGTCGGCTTTACCTCGTAATTAAAAGTCAGTTTCTTGTTTTTTGCCGGTAAAAAATCGAAAAGTATATAAATTCTATGTTCATCAGAATAAAATTCGACCGGTTGCTCGTCAAGAAAAACATCGATAAATTCCATATTTCTGCCATCTATACGCAACGTATCTTCCTGTGCCAGTACGTCGAAAGTATAATCAACTTTTCCTTCCACACGTTGAATGGAAGGTAAAATTTGTATATAAGCATCAAGATTCTTAAAATCGAACTTTTCAGTTTGAGGAATTTTGTTTTCCTGAGCCATTAAAGTAACTGAACTGAGGATAAACAGGAAAGCAAGTATTTTTTGCATGTAGATATGAAAAATAACTTCTGCAAAATACAAAATTGGAACTTATTACATAAATATTGGAGTTTAAACATCTTCTGCTTATAGTGGCTATTCAAAAATCAAACGCTTTTAATATCTTCGTTTTATGATCCAGAATCTGCTGCAAACCCCTATTGAGTACTTAAAAGGCGTTGGCCCCAATCGTGCCGAAGTCTTGAAGAAAGAGCTCAATATTCAGTATTACAGAGATCTGATCAATTTCTTTCCTAACCGGTATATAGACAAGACAGGCTTTTACAAAATAAACCAGCTACAGCGAAATTCTTCTGAAGTTCAAATCGTTGGTAAGATCGTACATTTAAAAACTGTAGAACAAAAAAGGGGCAAACGTCTTGTAGCAGATTTTATAGATGATACAGGAAAGATGGAACTTATCTGGTTTCGCGGCCATAAATGGATACGTGAAAACCTTAAATTGAACACGCCTTATGTAATCTTTGGAAAAACCAATTGGTACAATGGCACTTTTAGTATGCCTCATCCCGAGATGGAACTGGTAGCAGATTATAAAAAGAACCTGAGAACTGCCATGCAACCGGTTTATCCTTCCACAGAAATGCTGCTAAAGAAAGGGATTACCAACCGTGTTATCATGAAATTGATGCAGGAAGTTCTTCAGCAAACCGGATTAAAATTTTCTGAAAGCCTCAACAAAGAACTGATTGAGGAATTAACGCTAATTCCAAAAGCGGAAGCACTCTTTAATATTCATTTCCCTAAAAACCAGGAATTATTGGCAAAAGCGCAATTCAGATTAAAATTTGAAGAGCTTTTCTTTATTCAACTACAGCTTCTTCGGAAGAATATGCTGCACAAACAGAAGATCAAAGGATTCAATTTTGACCAGATAGGAAATCATTTTAATAATTTCTACCAGGAGCATCTTCCTTTTGAACTCACCGGTGCCCAGAAACGGGTGATCAAAGAAATTCGTGCCGATATGGGAAGTGGCGCGCAAATGAATCGA
This sequence comes from Christiangramia sp., assembly GCF_029937855.1. Lineage (GTDB taxonomy): Bacteria > Bacteroidota > Bacteroidia > Flavobacteriales > Flavobacteriaceae > Christiangramia. Next base: position 28,641 of record NZ_JAPYPC010000020.1, on the reverse strand, counting down.
CTGTTGCAGGGAGATGTTGGTTCAGGAAAAACGATCGTCGCGCTAATGTCTATGCTTATCGCTCTGGACAATGGTTTTCAGGCCTGTTTAATGGCTCCAACAGAAATTTTATCCATACAGCATTATAATGGCCTGCTCGACCTTTGCAAAGATTTGAACATTCAAATATATCTTCTTACCGGCTCTACTAAAACCGCAAAAAGGAGGGAAATTCACGAAAAACTGGAAAATGGTGAGATTGATATATTGATTGGTACTCATGCTCTACTGGAAGATAAAGTAAAATTTAAGAACCTTGGATTGGCTGTAATAGATGAACAGCACAGGTTTGGAGTAGCACAGCGGGCGAAATTATGGAAGAAAAATCATATTCCGCCGCATATTTTGGTGATGACCGCCACGCCTATTCCGCGTACGCTCGCCATGAGTTTATACGGAGACTTGGATATTTCAGTTATAGATGAGCTGCCACCGGGAAGAAAACCTGTTAAAACTGTACATAGATTCGATAGCAATCGGCTTAAAGTATTTCGTTTTATCAGGGAGGAGATTGAAAAAGGAAGACAGATTTATGTGGTGTATCCCTTAATTCAGGAGTCTGAAAAAATGGACTATAAAGACCTCATGGATGGTTACGAAAGTATTGCCCGTGAATTTCCTGATTTTCAAATTTCCATAGTTCATGGCCAGATGAAACCAGCCGATAAAGATTATGAAATGGATCGCTTTGTAAGAGCTGAAACACAGATAATGGTAGCAACAACTGTTATTGAGGTTGGAGTAAATATTCCAAATGCCAGTGTGATGATCATTGAAAGTGCTGAAAGGTTCGGATTATCCCAATTACATCAATTACGGGGAAGAGTAGGTCGTGGTGCTGAACAGAGCTTTTGTATCTTAATGACCGGCCATAAACTCGCCAACGACAGCAAAACCAGGCTGGAAACCATGACCTCCACCAATGATGGATTTGAGATTGCCGAAGTAGACCTGAAGCTGCGAGGTCCCGGTGATCTTATGGGAACTCAGCAAAGCGGAGTACTAAACTTAAAGATTGCTGATATCGTTAAAGATAATTCCATACTTAAATCGGCCAGGTATTATGCTGCAAAAATTTTAAAGGAAGATCCAAATCTTTCCCAGGATAAAAATATCATGGTAAAAAATGCCTATTCCCGACTGGTTAAAAATAAAACGATCTGGAATTATATAAGCTGAATTAGAAAGATCAGCTTTTCCGAAATTTCATTTTATATCATCCTGGAGAATATTATTTTATTTATTGATATACAGCTACTTAAAATGTTTTTATTTATATTTGTCTAACTCCCCATATCTTCCGGTTTAGCCCGGCATATTTTAATTTCGGCTTCCAGATCTCTTTGCTTTTGCCCCCCGAATAACTTCTGAATATTAATTCTTAAAAAATAGAAATTATGGGTGCATTAATTAAATTACGATGGAGCATTTGCTTATTGATACTATGCTTCACTACCTCGCTTCTGGCGCAAAAGGACGCTCAGGGAGATATGATGGAAAGTCTTTATAATGCTTATAAAACTAATGGTGCTAAAGAAGCACTAAAGGTATATGAAAAGAATAATCCAAATAAGGAATATGAAGGAATGGCGGAACCCTTAAATATGTTAGGCTATCGCTTAATGCAGGAAGACGAAGATTTAAAAGCTGCTGAAATTATTCTGAAAGCTCAAATCGAGGAATATCCTGATGAAGCAAATCCTTATGATTCGTATTCTGATGTCCTTTTAGAAATGGGTAAACATGAAGAGGCTATCAAGTACATTGAAAAATCATTAGCAATTGCTGAAAAACATGAACACGAGCAGGACGACCTCATCATCGAAGCCGGAAAAGCTAAAATGGCCATTATGAACAACAAGGACAAACAGCTGAATTTTCTTGTGGGAAACTGGGATAATGAGACTAAAGTTTTTCAGAATGGAGAAGAAACCAATAATTCAAAAAGTTCTAATGAAATATCTTTTGATTCCGCAGGGTCTATGTTAATCGTAGATCATGATACAGCAGGTGATAAACCATGCTGTAAAAGAGTGATGGTATACAATCCTGCCAATGATGAATTTGACGTGGCTTTTATGAGGAAGAATCAGCCTATTGGGATAAGAACCTCAAAAATTCAGGTAACTGAAGTATCTCCAGATCATTACGAACTTATGGAAAACTATATAAATGAAAATGATGAAGAGGTAAAACTAAAACATGATATTAAGAAAAATTCTGATCAGGTGGAGTGGATTACCTATAATTCAAAGGATTCGGGATGGGAAAAAGTTAGCGCTATGAATTTAAAGAAGAAAGATTAATTTTCAAGATCTCATAGTAAATAAAAAGGCTGTCTAAAAAATAAATTCGGCATCATTACAAATTCAGGAAAGTAATCTTAACCTCAGATGGAAACAGAGATTACATCAAACCTTGTAACGCCAATAAACGGATTCTTTTTAGCCAGCCTTTTTGTATGGATATACTCTAAACAAAATTATTTTTCAGATTATGACAAAACCATTCGTAATACTATCTTTGCTGCCTGAAAAAGATTATTCATGAAGATTTCATATAACTGGCTGAAACAGTTTATTAAATTACCTGAAAGCGCTCAAAAAACAGGTGAGCTACTAACCGACCTTGGGCTTGAAGTTGAAGGTATTTCTGCATTTCAAAGTGTGAAGGGTGGCCTCGATGGTGTTGTGGTTGGTCATGTTTTAAGCTGTGAGTCACATCCTAATGCAGACAGGCTAAAATTAACCAAAATAAATCTTGGTAATGGCGAAGAGGTGCAAATAGTTTGCGGTGCGCCCAACATTGGCGCCGGACAAAAAGTACCTGTGGCGACCATTGGAACTGTACTTTATGATGAAAAGGGAGAATCCTGGGAAATTAAGAAAGGGAAGATTCGTGGTGAAGCTAGTTATGGAATGATCTGTTCAGAAAAAGAATTAGGCCTTGGCCAGAGCCATGAAGGCATTATGATCATGAATGATGAACTGCTGCCTGGAACTAAAGTGGCAGATATTTTTGAAGTAGAGAATGACGAGATCTTTGAAATTGGACTCACACCTAATAGGGCCGATGCGATGAGCCATTGGGGCGTGGCCAGGGATCTAAAGGCTGGTTACCAGCAAATGGGAAAACACCTGGAATTGATCACCCCTTCGGTAAGTAGTTTTCATGTGGACAGCCGTAGTCTCAAAATCCAAATTAAAGTGGAAGATTCTAACCTGGCTCCGAGATATTGCGGAGTTACTTTATCTGACATTAAAGTAGGAGAATCTCCAAAATGGCTTCAAAATAGATTAAAGGCGATTGGTCTTACACCAAAAAATAATGTCGTGGACGCGACAAATTATGTAATGCATGAACTGGGACAACCCCTTCACGCCTTTGATGCAGGTAAAATTGCCGGCAATGAAATAAACGTTAAGACCCTAAAAGCAGGAACAAAGTTTACTACTTTAGATGATATTGAAAGGGAATTGCATGAAGAAGACCTTATGATCTGCGACGCTGAAAAACCTCTGGGTATTGCAGGAGTATTTGGTGGTATAGGAAGCGGAGTTACTGAAGACACTACAAATGTGTTCCTGGAAAGCGCTTATTTTAATCCTGTTAGCGTTCGTAAAACAGCAAAAAGACATGCAATAAATACAGACGCTTCTTTTAGGTTTGAAAGAGGTATCGATATAAATTCGGTAGAATTTGCCCTGAAACGTGCAGCGCTTTTAATAAAAGAAATTGCCGGTGGCGAGATTACAAGTGACATTGACGATCTATATTTTAAAAAAATTGAGGATTTTCAGGTTTTTCTCACCTTCGAAAAAGTAAACAAGCTTATTGGTGAAAATCTGGAAGAAGAAACCATTAAATCTATTCTGGCTTCCCTGGAAATTCGAGTGAATAATATTACTGAAACAGGAATGGGTCTTACCATCCCTTCCTACAGGGTAGATGTTCAGCGTGAATCTGATGTTATAGAGGAAATTCTAAGGGTTTATGGATATAACAACATAAAAATTGGTGATAAGCTTAGTCTTTCTGTGGCAAATTCATCAAAATATGAAGATTATAAGATTCAGAATCTAATTGCAACTCAATTAACTGCTCAGGGATTCTACGAAACAATGGCCAATTCTCTTACCACGGCCGCTTATAATAATTTAAGTGAAGAGTTAAAAGAGGAATATCAGGTTGAAATGCTCAACCCCTTGAGTCAGGATCTTTCAGTGTTACGGCAAAGCATGATATTTTCAGGGCTGGAAGCGATTAGTTATAACCTGAATAGAAAAAGGAATAATATCAAAATCTTTGAATTTGGGAAGACATACCATTCTTATGTAAGTGGAAGAGAGGAAAACAAACATCTTTCTTTATTTATTTCAGGTGAAAGAATGGCGGAAAGCTGGAATAGCATTCCTGAAAATGGAAACTTCTTTTTTCTAAAGGGAACGATAAATTCAATTTTTGAAAAACTGGGAATCCGTGGATTGAAAACTAAAACGGTAAAGTCTGATATTTTTTCCGAAGGATTACAATTGAGTAGTTCCAAAGCTAAACTTGTAGAATTTGGAGTGGTAAAAAAATCCCTGTTAAAAAAGTTTGATATTGAACAGGAAGTAATTTATACAGACTTTAATTGGGATGAAGTGCTTGAAATGACCAGGCAACAAAAAATAAACTTTACTTCTATTCCTAAGCATCCAAGTGTAAGAAGGGATTTTGCCCTGCTCTTAGATCAATCTGTTAGTTATGATGAGATTAAACAAATTGCCAGGCAAACCGAAAAGAAAATGCTTACCAATGTAAATCTATTTGATGTTTACGAAGGTAAGAACCTCCCGGAAGGCAAAAAGAGTTATGCTGTTAGTTTTATTTTTCAGGATGAGAATAAAACCCTTACCGATAAACAGGTAGATAAAATGATGAAAAAACTTCAGCATAGATTTGAAAAAGAACTTAATGCTGAATTAAGATAAAAAAAACCGTGTGAAATTTCACACGGTTTTTCTATTGCTAAAGTTATAATAACTTTAAAATAGTTCTTTAAAAATATCGTCAATATATTCTCTGGTTTCACGTTCCAGTCTTCTGGTTCCGATCGTTTCGTCTAGAGTACCCCTCCATAAAATCTCATTAGACCTTCTGTCTATAAAATCTATTACAATAGATCTTTCCTTATAAGGCACCTGATCTACTCTTGGGCCATTAATACGTTGAATGGTAAAATAATTGTCATACATAAAATCCCTGTAATAAGGACCTACATAAATACCGGGACGATAATATGAATAATTGGTATACACGGGATTTGCATTTACCGAGACCTTCTCATCAAACATAGGGTGAACATACAATAAAACATCTGGCAAACGCTTATCCAGGCTAAAGCCATTCTCACGCATGTTTGCGTTAATGGTTTCAATGATCGTTTGGTTAATTGCATCATTATCATAATCCCTGCTTATAATAGTATCATTATTAGGTAAATAGGCATAGGTGTCGTAGGATTTTAATTTTTTTACATCATCCTTAACTGTTGGCCCACTGGATCCACAAGAGGCCATTAAAATGGTTATTATAAGTAAAATATTTACTTTTATAAATTTCATAGCTTTAAATTTTTTCATTTTAGACAAAATAACCTCTAACCTGGCAATAAAAAAGAAACCCCGGGTTATTTGACTTTTATTTAACGGAAAAAGCGGCAAAGAGCCGCTTTTCCTAAATTCTATTCACAAATGTTCTTATTTTCCTGGTAAAAGAACCGTATCTATTACGTGAATTACTCCGTTAGACTGATTTACATCAGCGATAGTTACCGTTGCAACGTTTCCAGCCGCATCTTTAAGCTTTACTTTTTCGCCATCTAACATTGCTGTAACTTCTCCTCCACTTACCGTTTTGAAAGTCGCTTTTCCCTTACCTTTATTTATAGCGGCCACAATTTCTGCTGCTTTATAATTTCCGGTCAATACATGGTAGGTCAATACCGTTTGTAATTTTTTCTGGTTTTCCTTTTTCAATAAAGTTTCTACCGTTCCTTCTGGAAGTGCTTCAAAAGCAGCATTAGTTGGAGCGAAAACTGTGAAAGGACCATCACTTTGAAGAACCTCTACCAATTCTGCCGCTTTAACGGCAGCTACCAGTGTGGTGTGATCTTTAGAATTCACAGCGTTCTCAACAATATTTTTAGTGGGATACATTTCTGCACCTCCTACCATTTTAGTTTTAGCCATTCCATTTTGACCAAATGCTACTGTTCCCACAAAAAGAAACATACTTAAAACAGTTAAAAATCTCAGATTTTTCATAATTATAGTTTGATTATTTATACTGAAAATTACGAGCAGGAGGCTTGCGTGGTTTTTAAAAAGTATGCAATTGGGATAGAATTAACAATTGTGGTATTAGGGGGAGATGTTTTTTAAAGTTTTGATCATTGCTATTTTGAGCATAAATGTCTAATTTAGTGTAGCTAAAGAAACGATCATGAAGTTGAAAATTCCCCGCACCAATATCGAACAACAACTGCTTAAAGTTCGAAATAAAAGCCTTACTGAAAATAAAATATTAAACGATGTTCATTCCATTTTAGATCAACTGGATATTCGGGATGAAGTTATTCAGAAGGAATTAAACCAGGGTAAAAACATCAGTAGAAATAATTTTGATCCAGATCTCCTGGAAACCAATCGAATATTTCACCTGGACGATATTTATAATATATGTGTAACCTATAGATTAAGATTTCTTGACTCTCGCTTTTTCAAAGCTGAGATTCCATATGAGGCTCTCATGGAAATTAAGAAGCTTGAAAAAGCTCATAACACCAGTCTTAGAGGCTTTAAAATTATCGCCCCTTCTAAACTTTTTAAGCTGGAAAATGCAGATGACCCGTTACTTTTTGTGCCTATAGGTAACAATTACTATTATCTTGTACATAAATGGGGAAATGATCTTCATCCTTTAAGAAAGATAATGATGTGGCCATTTAAAACTTTGGAAAACTTTGTTTCCTTTTTGCTGGTTACAAGTTTTTTAACTGCCTTATTTATTCCTGAAGGCTTATTCTCTCCGCAACAGTCTACAACTCAATTTTTAATGATATTCTTCTTTATATTCAAATGGTTTGCGGGACTTTCAATTTTTTATGGCTTTAAAATGGGCAAAAATTTTAGCACTGAAATTTGGAACAGTAAATTTTATAATGCATAAGTTAATTTCAGACTAAATTATTGCAAGAGACAGCTGCTTATTTGTAATTTAGTTAGCTAAACTAACAATTATGAGTGACGAACAAAGCTATAAAAGAGTTTATACAGGTCCTGAAACGAATGTCCAATACCTTCAGGAACTATATGAAGAAGCGGGAATAACTTTCAGAGTCCGGAATGATTTCGAATCAAGTCTCCGCGCAGGTTTTGGATCTACACCCGGGCAGGTTTTATTATTCGTTCTAAAAAAGGATTACGAGGAAGCTTTAAAAATTGCCATGACCACGTTCCCAAAAGATTTTACAGATGAGTAATCAGGAAATTAACGAAGAAGAACCTCAACCGCAAAAGAATATCTGGAACTTAGTATTGGGGATTGTTTTTTTGGGATATGGAAGCTTCAGGCTTTATCAGAAATCTCAACTTGATGAAGCTGATACCTTCGGGATTATCTTGGCTATAGGTTTTATAATTTTCGGCATTTATGATCTCTATAAATATTTTAAAGGAATATAAAAAAGCTGTCTAAAAAAATTAAAGTCCGGGTAAAGAGACTAGACCGCTTCGCTTTTAGATATAAGAAGTTAGGCCTGAACTTAACTAACTGATAAACAAAGTACGTTTGAAATTGTGTTTTTCAGTGAATGCCACAATTCAACCATTTGTAAAAGCAGGGTATAGAAAGTAGTAAAATCCTTTTAACTATTAAAAATACCGCGTTCAGGGTCGTTCTTTAAAATTTCTCTCAGACATCACTTGCCTAGAAAGTGAAAACATATCTTTTTAGACTGACTTTATTTTTTACCATTTTATAATAGCGCTCCCCCAGGTAAATCCACTACCAAAAGCAGCCAACACGACTACATCTTCATCTTTGATCTTACCTTCTTCCCAGGCTTCAGTTAGCGCAATAGGAATAGAGGCGGCCGTAGTGTTACCATATTTCTGAATATTATTATATACCTGATCGTCTGAAAGTTTAAACTTTTGCTGAACAAATTGCGAAATCCTGAGGTTCGCCTGATGCGGGATCAACATATCCATATCTGAAACCTCCAGGCCGTTTTCTTTTAAGCCTTCATTAATTACTTCAGAAAAACGCTGAATGGCATTTTTAAAGACAAACTGCCCATTCATGTATGGATAATAAGGAATATCATCACCCTGCGGATTATCTGCAATGATTTCTGGCACCCAATAATTAGTACTGGGACCTTTTAAGGATAATTCCAAAGCATGTTTCCCTTCAGAATGTAAATGGGTAGAAAGTATACCCTGCCCGTTATGGTCACTTCTGGTAAGCACCGCCGCTCCCGCACCATCTCCGAAGATCACAGAAACCGAACGACCCCTGGTGCTAAAATCCAGTCCGCCACTATGGTTTTCACTTCCAATTACCAGAACATTTTTATACATCCCGGTTTTTATAAATTGATCTGCTACAGAAATGGCATAGATAAATCCGCTACACTGGTTACGTACATCCAGGGCGGGACAGGTATCTATCTCAAGCATTTCCTGCACCTGCACACCACATCCGGGAAAATAATAATCGGGACTTAAAGTCGCGAATACTATTAAATCTATATCATCTTTTGAAATACCCGATCTTTCTAAAGCTATCTTTGCAGCTTTTACTCCCATGCTGGCCGTAGTATTACCATCTCCTTTCTTGATATGCCTGCGTTCCCTAATCCCGGTTCGTTCTATAATCCACTCATCATTGGTGTCCATCATTTTAGACAGATCGTCATTGGTAACAATATTTTCGGGTACAAATTTTCCTAATCCTGCAATTTTAGTTTGATACATGGAAGGTTTTTATGATTTTAAAAATTATTCTTATTAAATTTAAGCAATTTGTAAAAAAACGGACGCGCAATATAAGAAACATTAACATTCCTTCTATTCCCGCTGTCCTTAAAATTTCAACTAAAATTACATTTATGAACCGACTTTTTATGTGTCTTTCGGCAATGTTCCTTTTTATTTCAGGAGTATATGCCCAGGAAAATCTGGATTACCAGAAACCACCCCAGGAAATCCTGGAATTAATTGATGTACCACTGGCACCTACCACTATCCTTGATAGTGATGCAGAAATGATGATTTTTTTATATAGAGATCAATTTAAAAGCATTGCAGAATTAAGCGAGGAAGAAATGCGCCTTGGTGGATTAAGGATCAATCCTGTGACCAATATTAATAGTAGAGCGAGATATTACAACGATTTAAAAGTAAAACCTGTAGAAGCAGACCAGCCTATCAACGTTAAAGGTTTACCCGAATCTCCCCGGTTAACAAATTTTAGCTGGTCCCCTGATGAATCTATGATTGCCTTTACCCACACTACAAACAAAGGTGTAGAGCTTTGGGTCCTGGATATCGAGAAAGCTACAGCCACAAGGTTGACTGAAGGAACTCTCAATGCCAATATGAGAAGTACTTTAAATTGGTTTAGGGACAATTCGGCTTTGCTGGTAACGATGTTGCCTTCAGACAGAAAAGAACTCATAGATACTGAAACTTCAGTTCCCACAGGCCCTACAGTTTCTGTTAGTGACGGTAAAGAAGCTCAGAACAGAACCTATCAGGATTTATTAAAGAACCCTAACGATGAATATAATTTTGAACAACTCGCAAGATCTGAGCTGGTTAAAGTAAATCTTGACGGAACCACTTCCAAATGGATGACTCCTAAAATGTACAGCGATGTATCCTTTTCACCCGATGGAAATTATGTGATGGTTACTAATATTAAAAAACCTTTCTCATACCTGGTACCATACTACAGATTCCCTTCAGAAACAAATATTTATGATGCTTCCGGTAATCTGGTTAGTATGATCAACGATGTTCCTTTGATAGAAGATCTTCCAAAAGGTTTTATGGCAGAACGTGAAGGAAAAAGGGATTTCCAGTGGCGTGATGATAAACCGGCCACTTTAGTGTATGTTACGGCCCTTGATGGTGGCGATCCTGAAGTTGAGGCAGAATACCGGGATGAATTTTTCCAATTAAAAGCTCCCTTCACAGGAGAAGGAACTTCAATGCTGAAAGTTAAGAACCGGGGAAGTAGCATTCTTTGGGGAAATGATGAAATGGCCATAGCGACAGATTACTGGTGGAACGATAGAAATACCAAAACTTATGTTTTTGATCCTTCAGACTCTTCAGAAGATCCAGAGATCATATTTGACAGGAACTATCAGGATGTTTATAGTGACCCCGGAAATTTTGTAACTACCAAAAATGATTTTGGCAGAAGTATCCTGAAACTTGATGGTGAAGATGCTTTTTTACTAGGTTCAGGCTTCACTGAAGATGGTCAGTACCCATTTGTAGATCAGATAGATCTGGAAGACGGAGACACTAAACGCCTATACCAGTCTAAATTAGAAGATAAAAAAGAGAGTCTTGTAGAAGCAATAGATATCGAAGAAGGAAAGATCCTGGTTCGTATTGAGGCTGCTACCGAATATCCTAATTATTATATTAGAGATATAAATGCCGATGATAAATTAACCCAGATCACTTCATTTAAAAATCCCTTTAAAAGCCTGGAAGAAGTAAGTAAAGAAGTGATTACGTATAAACGTGATGACGGATTAGAGCTAAATGCCACTCTTTATCTTCCGGCAGGTTATGATAAAGAAAACCCTAAAGAACTCCCAATGTTTATGTGGGCTTATCCCCGGGAATTTAAAGACAAGAATTCTGCCTCACAAAACACTTCAAACGCGAACGATTTCACCTATCCTTATTATGGGTCTCCAATTTACTGGGTAAATCGGGGATATGTTGTGTTAGACGATGCTTCTTTCCCAATTGTAGGTGAAGGAGATGAAGAACCAAATGATTCTTTCAGAAAGCAATTAGTAGCCAACGCCAAAGCCGCTATAGACGCGGTTGCTGAAAAGGGTTATGTAGACAGAGACCGTGTGGCTGTGGGCGGCCATAGTTATGGCGCATTTATGACTGCCAATCTTTTGTCACATTCCGATCTTTTTGCTGCCGGAATTGCCAGAAGTGGTGCCTATAACAGAACCCTTACTCCATTCGGATTTCAAAGTGAGGAAAGAAGTTATTGGGAAGCTCCCGATGTTTACAACACCATGTCGCCTTTTATGCACACCGATAAGATGAAAACTCCTCTCCTATTAATTCACGGAGAAGCAGATAATAATTCAGGGACCTATCCTATGCAAAGTGAACGATATTTCAATGCTCTGAAAGGCCTTGGTGCTACTGCCAGACTGGTAATGCTACCTAAGGAAAGTCATGGGTACAGCGCCAAGGAATCTGTATTGCATGTTTTATGGGAGCAGGATCAATGGCTGGATAAATATGTGAAAAATAAAAATGCCGATTCCATTAATACGGAACCGGAGGAAGAATTTCAAAATTAATTAATAGCATAAAAAAGGCCGTCTCAAAGTCGAAGTTGTCATTCCAGGAACAAAGTAAAGATTAAACTTTGATCGCAAATGATGCCTCTTCATAATTAGACGGCCTTTTTATTTTTATTATGCTAATTCCTTCCGGAATCATTCCTGTTCATTTTAGGGTTTTCTGTGCCATAATAAGAAGAATAAAGCTGGTATTCACGCTGATTTATTGAGCCATCCTGATCTTCATCCATCCTGTTATACACTCCTGAATTCAATTCTTCACGGGTTAAATTACCATCGTTATCCTTATCATAACTACTATAGAAGTCGGTATTTTTGAAACCCTCATAATATTCATCATTATCAATATAACCATCCCTGTCCGCATCAAACTGATTATATTTATTGGTATCTAAATGATCCCCATACATACGCTCATATCCATCATCCCACTCTTGCTGAGATAGACGATTATCCTGATCTCTATCCAAATTTCGGTATGTACTATCATAGAATTCCTTATCGTTTATAACCTCATCCCTATTGGAATCCCAATCAGAAAAACCGGTATTATACATTTCATCGAATTCTGTTCTATCCAAATTTCCATCAGAATTTGCATCAAAATTTCTGTAATTCTCATCCTGACAAATTCCGCTGGTAGCAGCAAGTAATAAAATACCTAAAACACCTAAAGTTCTTGTTTTCATAATCCTATATTTTATGGTTAATAAAACGAATATAAAATATTAAAATGCTGATTATAATCACTTTATAAGTGTTTAACAGCGAGGTGTTTATTTTTAAATTATTCCTAACAAAGAAGAAAAAAATCGATAAAATTATATTAAAGAACAGGGTTGGAATAGAAGTAAATAAAAAAGCGTAGCTAATGTAGGGATCAGCCACGCTTTCAATCTAACCAATTAACCAAGCATTAGAGATACACTCTAAATTTATTAATTTCAACATTTGCTTTAAGATCATGTAATAGATTGTAAAGGCCAAAAAAGGTCCTACTCATATAGAGAAAATGCCTGCTTCCCCTATTTCCATTCATTCTACGTAATTCAGGGTCTTTTGAATATTTTTCACTTAGTTCCGTAAGATGTTGCCAGAATCTTTCATCGGTAAAATCAAAGGTTTCCGATTGATAAGGTGTAGAAAACATCGTGAACATTTCGTGGAACATTTCCGAAAAGAATTTCTTCTCTTTCTCCGAATCCTTTTCATTCAGAATTTCAAGCTCATTAAGCCTACTATAAAAGAATTTTTTATCGTTTAGATTTTTTCTATTAGTTAATGAAAAATATGGTTTATAAAAATCTTCCGGAATTTGTTTTATACATCCAAAATCTATAGCGATGAGATTATTCTCTTCATCAACCATAAAATTTCCCGGATGAGGGTCTGCATGCACCTGTTTTAATCCGTGTATTTGAAACATATAGAAATCCCACAATGCCTGGCCGATTCTATTTGCCAGCTCCTGATCTTCATTCTGCTTCGCAAATTCGCTTAGATGAATACCTTCCATCCAATCCATCGTGATAATGCGTTCGCTGGATAGCTCTTCGTAATATTTAGGGAACTTTAAATTTGGAATGTGTGAGCAGGCTTTAGAAATCTCTTTACTCTGCTTAACCTCCAGAATATAATCTGTCTCTTCCAGAAGCTTCCCTTCTACTTCTTTAAAATATTTTTCAGAATCTTTTGCCTGCATATTGAACATCTTCAAAGCAATTGGCTTTACCATGGCCAAATCTGAACTGATACTATCTGCAACCCCCGGATATTGGATTTTCACAGCAAGTTTTTTCCCATCTTTTGTAGCCTTATGCACCTGACCGATGCTGGCCGCGTTGACCGATTGGGTTGCAAATGTATCATATAAATTTTCAGGATATTCCCCGTTATACTTTTTGAATGTTTTCCTAACAAGCGGAGCTGACAATGGCGGTACGCTAAATTGCGCCAAACTAAATTTTTCTACGTATGCTCCAGGTAATAAATTCTTTTCCATGGATAGCATTTGGGCAACTTTTAGAGCACTCCCCTTTAAACTTTTTAGCCCGTCATATATATCACTGGCATTATCTTTATCCAGCTCATCCCTTGTCAATTCAGAATTAAATGCTTTTTTGCCATAATATTTAAGGTAATTACCCCCAATTTTGACTCCGGTTTGAACCAGTTTACCCGTTCTGCCAATTTTGCCCGTAGGTATTTTATCTATAGTTTTCATATATTTTCCCGCCTTATGCCTTTCTTTCTTTCCATAGAAATTTACCTAAATCAACTACACGCTCCAGAGGGGTATTCTCAAAAAGATCAAATACCGTATTCACTGATTTCTCAATCGCTATATCTGTACTCTCAAAACCTGCAGAATTGTCGTCCATCCAAAATTTCAGGAGGAATAAAAATTGTACCCACACCCCTTCAGAGAATATCATTTCATTTTGCTGAAAAAGTTTTAAGGATTTCTCAACATTGCCATCCTGAATAAGTGTTTTAGCATAATTTTTCATTCTTTTTCTAAGCGTTTTAAGCTGTTCTAAATTTTTCATAGAGTTTCTATTTTCACCTAGAACGTATAGAACATAGCTTCGGTTGGCGGTAAGCACTTCAAAAAATGTATAAAAGAATGTGAGCAATTTTTCGCGATTTGAGAAAGCTGTATATTCTTTAGATTTCTCCATCACGTTAATACTATTCTCAAAAAACTTATCCCAAATCGCTTTTCGCAGGCCTTCAAAACTCCCAAAATATTGATAGAAGTCGTGCTCGCTCATATCATTAAGCTTTGCAAACTTATATACGCTTTTGGGCGTTTTTTCGTGCTCCAGAACATAATCCATATATATAGCTATTAGTTCATCTGCATCTGGTTTCTGCTTCACTTTGCTATTTCCCATTTTCTTCGCCATAACTTTATCTTCTAATCAAAAATACAACTTTGTTTATGTTTTATTTAAAAACATTAAACAAAGTTATGTTAAAAATGATTTCCTTTTAGTTACCGATCGATCTTTTAGACGAATGGCATATATAAAAATTACAGGAATGCCAGTTTGGCAGCGAATCGTGAATGGTATTTTTTTTGAAATCAACTGGACGAATCAAAATTTTAAAATTTACAATATGGCAACCGGAAAAATAAATGTATCTGTTGAAAACATTTTTCCGCTCATCAAGAAGTTTTTATACAGTGATCATGAAATCTTTTTGAGGGAGCTTATATCAAATGCAACCGATGCTACTCTAAAACTTAAGCATTTAAGTCAGTTAGGGGAAGCGAATGTAGACTATGGTAATCCTTATATCGAGGTGAAGATCAATAAGGAAAACAATACGCTTCACGTAATAGACCAGGGAATTGGGATGACAAAAGAGGAAGTTGAGAAGTACATCAACGAAGTGGCTTTCTCTGGCGCAGAAGAATTCCTTGAAAAATATAAAGATTCTGCTAAAGACAGTGGCATTATTGGCCATTTTGGTCTTGGTTTTTATTCTGCTTTTATGGTAGCAAATAAAGTAGAAATAATTACCAAATCACATAAAGACGAACCGGCAGCCCACTGGATATGTGAGGGAACTACTGAATTTACGTTAGAAGATGCCGATAAGAAAGAGCATGGTACCGAGATCATTCTTCATATTAATGAAGAAGATAAAGAATTCCTGGAAGAGAATAGAATTCAGGAATTGCTAGTGAAGTATAACAAGTTTATGCCTATTCCGATCAAATTCGGAACTAAGGAGGAAACTTTACCACTTCCAGACGATGCAAAGGAAGACGCTAAACCGGAAACCCAAACCGTTGATAACATCATCAACAATCCAGAGCCGGCCTGGACCAAACAACCTACAGATCTTGAAGAAAAAGATTATAATGAGTTCTACAGGGAATTGTACCCTATGCAATTCGAGGAGCCTCTTTTCCATATTCACCTAAACGTAGATTATCCTTTCAACCTTACCGGAATTCTATATTTTCCAAGGATGACTCAGGATATGAATATTCAGAAGGATAAAATTCAGCTTTATCAAAACCAGGTTTTTGTAACCGATAATGTTGAGGGAATTGTTCCCGAGTTCCTAACCATGCTTCGTGGTGTAATTGATTCTCCAGATATTCCTTTGAACGTTTCAAGATCATACCTTCAGGCAGATGGTGCTGTAAAAAAGATCTCTAGCTATATTACCAGAAAAGTGGCAGATAAGCTGAAGAGTCTTTTCAATAACAATCGTGAAGATTTTGAGAAGAAGTGGAACGATATTAAGATCGTTATTGAATACGGTATGCTTTCCGAAGATAAATTCTTTGAGAAAGCCGAAAAATTTGCACTTTATCCAACAACCGAGGGAGACTATTATACCTTTGCTGAATTAGAGGAAGCAATTAAAGAGAATCAAACCGATAAAGACGGTAAGATGGTAGTTCTTTATGCTTCTAACGAGAATGAGCAGCATAGCTATATTGAAGCTGCAAAAGATAAAGGATATAAAGTTTTATTACTGGATTCTCCTATTGTTTCCCATTTGCTTCAAAAACTGGAAACCTCGAAAGAAAAGATATCTTTTGTAAGAGTAGATTCAGATCATGTGGATAATCTTATTAAAAAAGATGACGAGAAGATCTCCAAGCTTTCCGACGAAGAAAAAGAAAAGCTGAAGACGGATTTTGAAAAGGTAATTCCTGCTGAAAAGTATACGATCCAGATGGAAGCAATGGATAGCAACGCTGCACCATTGATCATAACCCAACCGGAATTTATGCGTAGAATGAAAGAAATGCAGCAAACCGGTGGCGGCGGAATGTTTGGAATGGGCAATATGCCAGAAATGTATAATCTGGTGGTGAATACCAATCATGACCTGATCAATACTATTTTAAACACGAAAACTGAGAAAAAACAGCAACGTCTTATAAAACAATCCCTGGATCTTGCCAGATTATCTCAAAACCTTCTGAAAGGAGAAGAACTTACCAGCTTCATTAAAAGAAGTTTTGAAATGGTTAAATAATCAAATCCCGAATAATTTTTTTAAACCGCTTTCTTTTTTGGAAGCGGTTTTTTTACACCCCTTTCTTTCGTACTTTTAAAAAAATTTCCTGTTATGAAACCTTGTATGTTGTTATTGATTTTCCTTTCCATCATAAGTTGTAAACAGAATAATTCTGAAGAAAAAATCCCTGTAGAACCAGATAATGGTATTGGCGATGGAGCGACACCTCCAAAAGTTTTTTCTTTTTCAGAAAATATTGAAGAAGCACACAACAAAACAGCTTTTATGATGAAAGAGGCTGTTTCATATGATATTAATTTAGAATTTGGAGGAAAAACAAGACTTGAAGGAACGGTAAGTATGACTACAAATTCTTCTAAAGTGAGATTGGATAAAGCGAACGGGACTTCGGTGATTTATGATGGCGAACAGGTTTATATCACCCCAGACACTGCAAAAGCTGATGGCGCTAGATTCGATATTTTCACATGGCAGTACTTTTTCGCCATGCCTTTTAAACTGACAGATCCGGGAACTGTATGGGAAGAAAAGGAACCTAAAATGTTAGACCGTACAAAGTATGATACTTCCAGGCTTAGTTTCGAGTCGAATGTTGGAGATTCCCCAGACGATTGGTATTTAATTTATAAAGATCCTGATACAAACCGCCTAAAAGCAGCTGCATATATCGTAACTTTTGGTACAGCTCAGGAAAAGGCTGAAGAAAATCCACATGCCATCGTATATTCAGATTATAAAAATATCAAAGATGTGGTTATGGCAACCCGCTGGAGTTTTCACAATTGGGATAGCGAAGAAGGTTTTGGAAAAGAACTTGGAGAAGCTCAAATATCAAATATAAAGTTTTTCTCTCCTGAAGATGATTTCTTTAAAGCCCCTAAAAAGGCCAAAAATATAACGAAGTAATATTATACTTCCTCTGGCATTCTTTTCATACTCAGATTCTTATAAATAATTTGGTAGAATTGCTGAACATCATAAGGTTTGATGATAATCCCCGTCATTCCAGCTGCCTGGATTTCCTCGCGAATTTCTTCCACCTCTACTGCTGTTAAGGCGAGAATTGGAATTTCTTTATTAAATTCCCTAATCTTTTTCGAGGCTTCCAGTCCTGAAATACCAGGCATATTTACATCCATTAAAACCAGATCAAAACTGGCATTTTTCACAAGTTCTATAGCCTTCATTCCATCTCCTGCCACTTCACAAATAAATCCTTTCTTTTCTAATATTCTGCGGGTTACCACCTGATTAATACGATTATCATCTACAATAAGTATCACCTTTTGATCTGAAAATTCTTTCATTGCCAAATCCCCCTTTATTTTAACATTTTCTGTCTTTGTAGTATCTACATCAAATAAAATGCTGAAACTAAAGCTGGAGCCTTCTCCTTCTTTACTCTCAAGCTTTATTTGGGAACTAAAAAGCTTTAACAATCTTTTTACAATAGGAAGTCCCAACCCGGTTCCCTGATAATTATAATTTGAATTATCTAGCTGGGAGAACTCTTCAAAAATTACTTTTCGTTTGCTTTCAGGAATGCCGGGACCATCATCCTTAATTTCAAAAAATATTTTAGATTGATCATTACTGGCTTTTAGCTGTTTCACCGTGAAATGGATATTTCCCCTTTCAGTAAATTTCATGGCATTTCCCACCAGATTCATTAAAACCTGGGAAAGCCTAATAGAATCTCCCATCAAAAATTCCGGGATATTCTCATCATATTCGAGATGTAATTGATTTTTATTCTGTACCCGGGTAAATTCAAAACTTTTTAAAATACTCTTTACCTGATCCCGAAGACTAAATGAGACTCTCTCCAGTTTCATTTCATTAGACTCCATTTTATTCATTTGAAGTACATCATTAATAAGGGCTAAAAGATAATCTGCAGAAAACTTCAGGGATTTTAAATCTGATTTATGTTTCCCGAGGCTTTCTTCTTCCAATAATAATGAGGTAATGCCTATCACACCATATAAAGGGGTTCTAATCTCATGACTAACCGTACTAAAGAAACGGGTTTTCATGAGCGAAAGGTTCTCAGCTTCTACCTTTGCTTCTTTATACTGCTTATTTTTATTCTTTAATTTGCTAATAAGATTTCTACGGTCACGGTTTATTTTATAAAGAAACACCAGAATAAAAACTAAAATAATGGAAGAAATCACCATCACTGCCATTTTCTCTTTAGATTTTTCTATAATATTTTCCTGATAAATCTGTTCCCGTTCGGCTATCTCAAGGTTTTTTCTATACTCACTTATATTGAACCTGGCATTAGCAATCTCCATCTGCCTTAGCTTCTCACTTTCAAAAACTTTAGAATTGTATTCATTAAATTTTAGCTGAGCCTGGTAAGCTCCTTCATAATCCCCTTTTTCTCCTAGCATTTTTGCATAAGCCTTAAAAGATTCTGCCGCCGGAAGAATCAGAGAATCCTTTACAGCAAGCTCAATAGACTTATCGAAAAAATAAGTTGCAGTGTCATAATTTTGTGTATGAGCAAAATATCTGCCATGCAACATATAAATCTGGGAGTATAAATAATCCTGTTGGTTTAAAGTCTCATGTTTATTTGAAGAATTTAAAGATTCTAATATTTGTAGAGCTTCTTTAATGTATGGATAAGCTTCTTTGTATTTTCCATTATCCAAATAAGTCCAACCAATATTGGATTTGGGAATTATAAGTTCAGAAGAATCATCTATTTTTTTTGCCAGCCTAATTACCTCATTATAATATTCAATACCTCTATTGATGGTTTCAGGAATTTCAGAGTAAATATTTCCTAAATTATTATAAGATCTCATCAGGATAGTATCATTTTCTACCATCTGCGCATATTCCAGACCAAGTGTATAGTTTTTTCGAGCACGCGCACTATCCTTTAGGTCTAAATAGACATGTCCTAAAGTGTTATAGGCATGGGAAACATAATAATTATTACTATCCTCTTTTGCTTCATTGAGCAGATGATGAGCATCTTCAATGGCCTGTTCGTAATGATATTCCTTAATGTGGCCAATAATTTCTTCCAGAATAGCCTGCAGAGAGTCCTTAGCTACGGAATGTTTTTCCTGCGCAGAACTGATGCTGCAGCAAAAAAATAATATTAGAAAAAAGCCAGGATATTTTATTATCAATGATTATAATTAGGTTAAATAATTAGATTTTGGACGCTGAAATTACTCTATTTAAAGAACTTACACAACATTTTTTTATTATAGACATTGATTCTGCAGAGTTTTTCTTAATTGCATAATTACCTTATATTGAAAAAAATTGCTCTGTATGATTTTCCCCTGGCACTTATATTTAATGGCTGCTATGTATATTTTCGCGGGTATATTTCATTTTATCAAACCCAGAATGTATATGCGAATAATGCCACAATATCTCCCCGCCCATAAACTGTTGGTATATTTAAGTGGTCTTGCGGAAATTGGCCTAGGGATAGGACTCTGTTTTCCCGAAACCAAAGATTTCGCCATTTATGGGATCATTCTGATGCTTCTGGTATTCCTACTGGTACATTTCTATATGTTATCTTCCAGGAAAGCTGCAGCCGGACTGCCAAAATGGGCTTTAGTTGTAAGATTACCCTTACAGTTTTTACTGATTTGGTGGGCCTGGTTCTATTTGCAATTCTAAGCTATGGAAAACGAAATTATTCATTTACCAGATGCTGAATTAGCGTATTTTCCGAATTTTCTGAATAAAAAAGAAGCTGATCATCTATACCATCACTTATGGAATTATACCGGGTGGAAGCAGGATACCATTAAACTCTTTGGAAAAGAGCTTTTGCAACCAAGATTAAGCATTTTATTTGGGGAAGCTGGTAAAGTCTATAAATATTCCGGACTCCGAATGCATCCTCAGGAATTTTCAGAAGAATTAAAAATGATCCAAACTAGATGTGAGACACTGTTTGCTCCCGTAAAATTTAATGTCTGCCTGGCAAATCTTTATCGTGATGGAAACCATAGCATGGGCTGGCATGCAGATGATGAAAAAGAATTAGGCGTAAATCCAGTAATTGCATCTATAAGCCTTGGAGCTGAAAGAATTTTTCATTTGAAACATACAAAGATTAAAACCGCCAGATATAAAATAAGGCTGCAACATGGCAGCCTTTTATTAATGAAGGGAACTACACAGGAATTCTGGAAACATCAGCTCCCTAAAACCCGGAAAATAGATTCCCCCAGGATTAATCTCACCTTTCGAAAATTACTTTAAGAATAAATGTTGTTCAAAATTTTTGCCAGACGAATGCCTCCTTTTTGTAATTGTCCCAATACGGTAGGCATATGCTCATACATATAGGAATATCCTAATTTATCACCATTTTCAACCCCCGCATAAAGATCTTCGGCCATGGCTCTGGACTCATAAACCCAGTCCAGTAATTCTCCTTTCTTAATAGATTGAATTTCAGATTTGGAAAGATTTTTTGTATTTATGGCCAATTCTGTATAACTCATTTGGTAAAAGTTGATCATTTCACTATCCCAAACCCTATGAATATTAGAACCTTCCTTAAACCATCTAACCTGAATATCATTTCCCCCTTTATCTTCTGCATGACCCGTATGAAATGGCTGATGCAAATCTCCTACAAAATGAACCAGCATTTTTAAGTAAAATTGCTTCTCTTGTCTGGAAGAATTTTCATCTTTTAAGACCTCTACACATTTTTTAATAGCCTGTACCAGATCCCCACTTTCGCTAGCTCTTTCAATTTCATATTTTTCAGACTCCGGATCTATATTTACGTAATGCCAGGGACCAAATTCCCTGTATTCAGGATCACTTTTAATATCATCGGCATAATTCGCTACAAATGCCAGCCCGTAACCATTTAAAAGCTCATCTATAGCTTTTTTAGCCTTCTTGTTCAAATGGTTTTCAGCAATTTCAGCCGTGGCGCGGTGTCCCGTTTTACCCCAGTCAGCATCATTCGCAAAAGAAATATTTATAAGAAATACAGCAATTAAAGATAGAAGCAGTTTTTTCATGTTCATTCAAATTTGATGCAAATATAATCAAGCTAATAAAAAAACCAGCGAAAATATTAAAAGCGTAATTTATTATTATATATTTATAATATCATTTTAATATCAAACACTATTTCAATTATGACACAGGAAAAATCGATGAAAGCTTTTAACGGCTATATAATGCTATTTGTATTTATTATATTCTTAATAGGAAGTATTGTAGGATTTACAGCTACTGGAAGTCCTATTTGGGCGATCACATTATTTATAGCGCTCCTAATATTACCGGGATTAATTTTGGTGAACCCCAATGAATCAAGGGTTTTATTGCTTTTTGGAGACTACCGGGGAACTGTAAAACGGAATGGTTTATTCTGGGTGAATCCTTTTTTTACGAAGAAAAAAATTTCACTAAGAGCTAGAAATTTTGATAGTGAGCGCTTAAAAGTAAACGATAAGTTGGGTAATCCGGTAATGATAAGCACTATATTAGTATGGAGGGTAATGGATACTTTCAAGGCTTCTTTCGATGTTGATAATTTTGAAAATTTCGTAGTTGTGCAAACAGATGCCGCCGTGAGAAAACTTGCCAGTCTCTATCCTTATGATAATTTTGCTGATGAAGGCCTGGATGAAGACATTACCTTGCGTTCAAGCATGAATGAGGTGAGTGACGCATTGGAAAAAGAACTGGAAGAACGACTGAATATCGCTGGAATCGAAGTACTGGAAGCCAGGATTGGTTACCTCGCCTATGCCAATGAAATTGCAAGTGCCATGCTTAAAAGACAGCAGGCCACCGCCATCGTTGCTGCAAGGCATAAAATTGTTGAAGGAGCTGTTAGTATGGTTGAAATGGCTCTGGAGGAACTCAGCCGGAAAAAGGTTGTAGATCTTGACGCGGAAAGCCGTGCAGCTATGGTAAGCAATCTTATGGTGGTATTATGCGGGGATAAAGATGCCACCCCGGTAGTTAATGCTGGAACACTTAATCACTAGAATGCGGAAATTTAGCGAAAATCAGGCCTTTAGACAATGGTGGATGCTCTTCATTATGGGCCTCGCCTTGATCGGTAGCTGCCTGGTTCTTATTAATAGTTACGATAAATTGGCTCCAGTAACTTCAAAATTTATTGCATTTGGAGTGGTGGTACTTATTATTATCCTTTTCTGGGTCTTACAACTAAATACAAAGATTGACGGTTCTGGAATTAAAGCAGAATTTGAACCTATTAATATTTCAGAAAAGATTTTAAATGGAATGAAATTAGCAAATGCTATGTAAGGAAATATTCCCCTATTGCCGAATATGGAGGTTGGGGAATACGTGGCTTAGGTAATTCCAAAGCCTACAACGTCTCTGGAAATATAGGAATTCAAATGGTTACAAAAGACGGAAAAAAGTTCCTTATAGGAACTAATAAACCCGAAGAAGCAAAAAGGGTATTGAAGCATTATCAGGAAAATTTAGGGAATTATGAGTAAATATATATTGAAGGTTATTTTTTTAATCGTTTTCCAAACAGGATTTGCACAAAATATTAATTATGATGAGGTGGAATTAAAGATTAATGAGGTAACCGAAGGTACACTCACCAGCCCTTCAAATACAGAAGCTAAAAACCTGGTTATTTTCATCCAGGGTTCTGGCCCTACAGATCGGGATGGAAATCAGTCCATGGCCAAAAACGACGGTATTAAGAAGATAGCCCGTGAACTGGCAGAAAACGGAATTGCCTCTTACCGTTTTGACAAACGTATTTTTAAAATGCATGAACTGAAGCTTAAAGAAGAAGATCTTCATTTTAATGATTTTGTAAGCGATGTAGAAGACATCCTGGATTATTATAGAGAAAAAAACACTTATAAAAATTTAATAATCGCCGGGCACAGTGAAGGTTCCCTGGTAGGGATTTTAGCAGCAAAAGGAAGAGCAGACGCTTTCATTTCCTTAGCAGGTGCAGGGGAACCTATAGACAATATTATAGTAGAACAGGTTAATAAAATGGCTCCACAATTAGGAGAAAATGCCAGGAAGGCATTTAACGAACTCAAAGAACAGGGAAAAACGACCGGTTATAATCCTATGCTGGAATCACTCTTTAGATCCAGCGTACAACCTTATATGCTTAGCTGGATGCAGTACGATCCTTCCGAAGAAATAAAAGAGCTTAAGATACCTGTTTTGATCATCAATGGAACTTCAGATATTCAAACAGAACCTAAACAAGCCGAAATGCTCCATGCTGCAAGTGATAATTCTGAATTGGTGCTGCTTGAAAAGATGAATCATATTTTCAGAGAGGTGGAAAGTAACGATAGATTGGTAAATACTAAATCTTATAATGAACCAAACAGACCACTACATCCTGAATTGATCCCGATTATTACCGAATTTATCAAAGAACTTGAGTAAATTATGGGCAAAAAGAAAGCATTCGCATTAAGAGTAGATGAAGATATGCTAAAAGCTATTGAGAAATGGGCTTCTGATGAATTTAGAAGTACCAATGGACAGATTGAGTGGATGCTGAACAAAGCACTTAAAGAAGCCAAAAGAAACCCTAAAACCAAAAAGCAAGAAGAATAATGTTTAAGATTATTTTCTCCGACATAGACGGCACCCTGCTAAATGCCGACAGAGATCTTTCCGAATATACCATTGAAACCATTAAAAAACTTTCAAAAGAAGCGATCCCGTTTATTCTGATTTCGTCCAGAATGCCCGCTGCGATGAAACATCTTCAGAAAAAAATGGAGATTGAACACCTTCCTTTGATAAGTTATAACGGAGGTTTAATCCTTGTTGATGGCAAACCGGTGAGTTCAACCGAAATTCCTATCGAGATCCTTTCTGAACTTCATAAATTTAACCAGAAGCTTGATGTACATCTAAGCCTGTTTCATCATGATGAATGGTATGTTCCCAGAGATGATTTTTGGACACAGCGAGAGATTAATAACACAAAAATTCAACCAGAATTTAAAAGCAATCAACTTGTAATAGAGAAATGGCGAAAGGAAAATAAAGGAGCACATAAAATAATGGCCATGGGTGAGGAAGAAAAAATAGATGCTATTAAGGAGTTTCTCAAGGAGAATTTCCCTGATCAGCTACACCTCTATCGTTCCAAACCAACCTATTTGGAAATTGCACCAAGAACAATCTCGAAACTTACCGCTGTTCAGCATTTATTAGACAACCACTTTAAACTACCACTTTCTCAAAGCATGGCATTTGGAGATAATTATAACGATGTGGAAATGATAAGAGGGGTCGGAATGGGAATCGCAGTAGGAAATGCCAAACCAGAAGTTCTGGAAATAGCCCATATGGTTACTACTCCAGGGAAAGAAGATGGAGTTGCCAAAAGCATCATCGAATTACTCAAATTATAACTTCAAAATCTGGTATAGCAGGATATAATAAAAATTGTATTTTGCCGGCCAACCTATTCTAATTATATATGGAAACTACTACCGTCTTCACTAATGACGCTATAGTCTTTGGTTTGCTAATGATTGCGCTTGGATTTGTTTTTTACACCTCATCAAAAAAAGAGGGTTTTTGGAGCAAGTTCTATAAAGTGGTGCCTGCACTCTTAATGTGCTATCTCATCCCGGCAATCTTTAATTCTCTGGGTCTAATAGATGACGACATATCACAACTCTATTTTGTAGCCAGCAGATATCTCTTGCCCGCAGCACTGGTCTTAATGACCTTAAGTATAGATTTGAAAGCTATTTTTAACCTGGGTCCAAAGGCATTGATCATGTTCTTTGCCGGTACCATAGGGATTGTATTGGGTGGTCCCATTGCAGTTTTAATCATCTCTGCTATTTCTCCTGAAACCGTTGGCGGCGTTGGTCCTGATGCGATCTGGAGGGGACTTTCCACTATTGCCGGTAGCTGGATTGGCGGAGGAGCTAACCAGGCAGCAATGCTCGAAATTTATGAATATAACCCAGATCTCTACGGCGGAATGGTGCTGGTAGATATTGTGGTAGCAAACCTCTGGATGGCCATTATCCTTATGGGAATTGGTAAAAATGAAAAAATAGATTCCTGGTTAAAAGCTGATAATTCTGCTATTGAAGAATTAAAGGTAAAAGTTAGCGACTATGCTAAAAGTGTGACAAGAGTTCCGGAATTACCTGATTTCATGATTATGCTGGCACTGGCCTTCGGTGCCGTGGGGATTGCCCATTGGGGAGCTGATAATATTTCAGAATATCTTCTTGCCACTTTTGATGTTTTTAATGATTCAAAAAGTGCGCTCTCGTCTTTCTCTTCCCAGTTTTTCTGGATGATCACTATTGCTACTGCCATAGGTATACTCCTATCATTCACTAAAATGAAGAAATATGAAGGAGCAGGAGCAAGTAAAATTGGAAGTATTTTCATTTATATCCTGGTAGCAACGATTGGTATGAAAATGGACCTTACCATGATCCTGGATAACCCGGGCTTGATTGCCATAGGACTTGTTTGGATCTTAATTCATGTTATCGTACTTCTTGTAACTGCTAAAATTATTAAAGCACCATACTTTTTCCTTGCAGTGGGAAGCCAGGCAAATGTTGGCGGAGCGGCATCGGCACCAGTGGTAGCAGCAGCATTCCATCCATCTTTAGCTACCGTAGGTGTACTACTCGCCGTATTTGGATACGTGGTTGGAACCTATGGTGCTATCCTGTGTACAATTTTAATGCAAATAGCTGCCGGCAGTTAGTATTAAAAAGAAAATTATAAGATATTTGCGCTCTTTAAAATCTGAATTCGAAAATGAAAAAATTAGCTCTTCTTTTAATCATCCTGATCAGTATTACTTCCTGTTCTGAAAAAGAAAGCAATCTGGTGGTGAGTGGTGAGGTTAAAGGACTGAAAAAAGGAACATTGTACCTGCAAAAGATCGATGATACAAGTTTAGTGATTTTAGATTCGGTAGTGGTAGATGGAGACCCAATGTTTTCTATGGAAACCTATATAGAGAGTCCACAGATCATGTATTTATATTTAAATAAAGTAGATAACAATAAATATGATGACCGCATAAGTTTTTTTGCAGATGAGGGACAGGTAACCATCAATACAAAACTGGAAAAATTTGAAACCGGCGCAGAGATAATTGGTTCTGTAAACCAGGAGAAGTTGATGGAATACCGTAAAATGATCAGCAGGTTCAATGATCAGAATCTAGAACTTATCAAAGCTAGTTTTGAAGCTGAAAAAGCGCAGGATGAGGAGAAATTAATGGAAATCGATAAAAAATACGAAGGCCTCCTGAAAAGAAAATATCTATATACGGTGAACTTTGCAATTAACAATAAAGAGCACGAAGTAGCCCCGTATCTAGCACTTTCCGAAGTATTTGATGCTAATATTAAATATCTCGACACCATCTATAGTTCTTTAGCACCAAAGGTTAAAAAGTCTAAATATGGTAAAGAGCTGAAAGATTTTTTAAAAGAACGGCGTAAAGAAGAAAAACTGGAAGACAAAGTAGAGGCACAGTCTCAGAAAGATAACTAGGTAGCTAATTAATTCTGCCAGTAATATATTTAAAAGAGGAGCCAAATGGTTCCTCTTTTTATTTGCAGCAGTTTTTTATTTTGAATAAATAAAACAGCAATCAAGTTAGATTTCTGTTAATAAAAACTTATCATTGTTTCTATTTTTCATAAAATTTAGTCGAAACAACAATGATTAAAGGCAAAAAGAAGGAAAGAAATCTTAAAAACCGTTGGCTTATTGCCGCATCAGCGATAGCCATTCATGTTTCTATTGGTGCAGCCTACGCTTATAGTGTTTACACCCAACCATTAGTTGAAACCAAAGGCTGGTCTGTAGCTTCGGTCACCACAGCATTTACTATTATGATGGTTTTGGGGGGTGGTTCGGCAGCATTATTCGGAAGATTTGTTGAAAGAAGCGGTCCCAGAAAATCAGCCATGCTCGCTGCAATTTTATTCAGTTTAGGTCAGGCAGGTTCGGGTTTTGCCATTTCTATGGACTCCCTCACTCTTTTTCTACTTTCATATGGCCTCCTAAGCGGACTTGGCTTAGGAATTGGATATATTTCACCGGTATCAACCCTGGTTAAATGGTTTCCGGATAAACGAGGCCTGGCTACCGGGATGGCAGTTTTAGGCTTTGGAACAGGGGCTTTAGTTACTGCTCCGGTTGCGGCAAGTTTGATCCAGTCTATCGGAATAAGCTATACCTTTTATATCCTGGGAGTTTCTTATTTTTTAATGATGATGCTGGGAGCTCTATATATCGCTCCACCTCCTAAAGACTGGATGCCTGCAGATATGAAAGCAGCTGTTCTTGCGGGAACTCAAAAAGTGAAGAAAGATCTAAGACAGGCCACTGGCGGTGAAGCTGTAAAAACGAAACACTTCTGGATGTTATGGGGCATGATGCTTATTAATACCAGTGCAGGGATCATGATGATTTCTGTAGCTTCCCCTATGGCGCAAAATATCGTGGGCCTTTCCGCCGGAGCAGCAGCTACCATGGTAGGTTTAATGGGTATATTTAATGGTGGAGGAAGAATCGGCTGGGCCGCGGCTTCAGATTATTTAACCCGTCCAAAAATTTTCATCATTTTCTTTATCATTCAATTAATCGCGTTTATCACGCTCCCCATCACAAGCAGTGCCTTAATCTTTCAAGTGCTGATATTCCTGGTGGTAAGCTGCTATGGCGGAGGATTTTCTAATCTTCCAGCTTTTATAGGAGATCTCTTCGGAACAAAAGAGTTGGGAGCCATTCACGGTTATCTGCTCACCACCTGGTCCCTGGGAGGCTTGATTGGCCCTACCCTGGTTTCTCAGATCTACACGCGAACGGGGAGTTATATTCCAGTGTTCTATGTTTTTACCGGCGCGATTATCCTTGCGCTAATCTTAAGTTTATTGCTAAATAGAAGCATCAAAAAGGCAAAACAA
>NZ_JAPYPC010000047.1:14674-17317 GCF_029937855.1 Christiangramia sp. | reverse complement strand
TTTATATAATATCCTAAACTAAAAAAAACTGTCATTCTGAACTTGTTTCAGAATCTTATTTCAATATAAAACAAAGTCATCTTGAGGCCCTAAAATAAATTTAGGGTGACGAAAGGATATTAGGGCAAAACGGATATACCTATTATAACGGATATACCTATTATATTAGAACAGGTTAGCTTTCAATTTATTATAGAATAATAATTGTTAAGTGATTTTCAGCTTAAAAAGCTTTTCTGAGAAATAAAAAAAGCCGGAAGATAAACTTCCGGCTTATAAGTAGGGTTTAAAAATAATTTTAACCGTTCATAGAGATTAAAAACTCTTCATTATTCCTGGTATTTTTAATCTTATCGTTGATGAACTCCATCGCTTCGATAGGGTTCATATCTGCAAGGTACTTTCTAAGTACCCACATACGCTGAATGGTATTGTCATCTAGTAGCAGATCATCTCTACGTGTACTGGAAGAAACAAGATCGATAGCTGGGAATATTCTTCTGTTAGAAATTCTTCTGTCTAACTGAAGCTCCATGTTACCGGTTCCTTTAAATTCTTCAAAGATCACTTCATCCATTTTAGATCCGGTTTCAGTAAGAGCGGTTGCTATAATAGATAACGAACCTCCGTTCTCAATATTACGCGCCGCACCAAAGAATCTTTTAGGTTTATGTAAAGCGTTGGCATCTACACCACCACTTAATACTTTACCGCTGGCAGGCTGCACCGTGTTGTAAGCCCTGGCAAGCCTGGTGATAGAATCCAGTAAAATTACCACATCATGACCACATTCCACCAGACGTTTTGCTTTTTCAAGAACGATATTGGCAACTCTCACATGCTCGTGAGCTTCTTTGTCAAAAGTGGAAGCAACAACTTCACCTTTTACATTACGTTGCATGTCGGTAACCTCTTCAGGTCTTTCATCAATAAGCAGTACGATTTGGTATACTTCAGGGTGATTCGCAGCAATAGCATTGGCGATATCCTTTAGTAACATCGTCTTACCAGTTTTAGGCTGAGAAACGATCATCCCACGCTGCCCTTTTCCAATAGGAGCAAAAAGATCCATTACCCTTGTAGAAATAGAACTTTGCTTTTCTGCAAGGTTAAATTTATCCTTCGGGAAAAGCGGTGTAAGATGTTCAAATGATACACGGTCTCTTACAACCTGTGGATCAAGCCCATTGATTTTGTTGATTTTGATAAGGGGGAAATATTTCTCTCCTTCTTTTGGAGGTCTTATCTGCCCCTGCACGGTATCTCCTGTCTTAAGACCGAAAAGTCTAATTTGAGACTGAGATACATAAATATCATCTGGCGATGTAAGGTAGTTGTAATCTGAAGATCTTAGAAAACCATAGTTGTCCTGCATTATATCCAGGACTCCTTCACTTTCTATAATGGCGTCAAATTCATAATCTGGTTCGCGGTAACGGTTTCTGCTATCGCGGTTTCCATTATTCTTTTTGTTATCATTTCTATTGTCGCTACGGTTGTCATTGCGGTTGTCGTTGCGATTATTACCTCTGTTGTCACTGCGATTATCATTACGACTGTCATTGCGGTTATCATTGCGACTATCATTTTTTCCGCGGCTATCTTTTTTAGCGCTCTGACTTCTGTCCCGGTCGCTCTTAGCAGATGGTTTATTCCTTTTATCATCTTTTTGAGCAGGATGAGAGGAATCTTTTCCTGAAGTCTTGTTGGCCTGGGGAGCTTTTGGATTTGAAGAAGATCTGGCTGTCTTTTTATCACTGCCAATCTTTGCAGGTTTGCTGGATTTATCCTTTTCCTGGGGCTCTTTATCGTCGGTAAGGACTTCTTTTACCTTAGAAGGATTTGATGCCTGGTAATCCAGAATCTGATACACCAAATCCAGTTTTTTTAAAGTCTTGTACTTAGGAACGTTAAGCGTTTGAGCAATTTCCTTAAGTTCAGGAAGCTTTTTAGCTTTTAATTCTGAAATTTCAAACATGAATGCGTTTAAATAATTTTTTTGGATTGATTTTAAAAACTTCTCGAGGAAGAATAAAAAGTTTTGGAGACTTAAGTAACCAAAGTTGAATAGGTTACGAAATATACCTGCAATAATACAACTTTATTTTAAACTTTTACACGGTAATTCTAAAAAGAATCTTTTATTTTTGTGCCGCAATAGCAATAAATATGCTTCAAAGAATACAAACTATTTACTTACTATTAGCAGCTATAACGGCAGCTGGGCTTATATTCGTATTTCCACTCTGGATAAATTCAGCAGGAAACGAAGTATACGCTCAGGATGAGTTAATTGCCTTTGGAATGTTTTTAGGTTCTGCGGCTATTTCGCTGGTAAGTATCTTTATGTTCAGAAATAGAAAACTCCAGTTTGTACTGGGGCGTCTAAATATAATATTAAACCTTTTTTTACTAGGAGTGTTTGTTTATTGGTCTCTAACTTTACCTGGAGAGATGGATATCTCAGAGAAGGGTATTGGGATGTTTCTTCCTATTATTTCTATCGTTTTTATTGTTTTGGCCAATAAGGCCATCAAGAAGGACGAAGATCTCGTAAAATCTGTAGACCGGTTACGATAAGCCTATCATCTTAGTAGTATTAGTGCGTGAAAAACCCGAAGTGAAAGCTTCGGGTTTTTTAAT
>NZ_JAPYPC010000047.1:0-14574 GCF_029937855.1 Christiangramia sp. | reverse complement strand
TCTTAGTAGTATTAGTGCGTGAAAAACCCGAAGTGAAAGCTTCGGGTTTTTTAATCTTATAAATTTCCGGACTATTCTGCCTCGGGGTTCCGTTTCACTTCTACCTTGGGAGAGGTCGAAAATGCTTTTTTTGCAGTTCCGGGTGAGGGGAATAAAAAAAATTGGTTTTTGGCCGAGAGAGGCTAAAATGAAAAAGACAAAATACTCCTACGACTGACCTCGGGGATAGTCGATTTCCAGATTCTTTTATTCAAGTTCAATTACTTCCAAATCTTTAATTTCCTTACCATCTATTTTAAACCTTAACATGGTTCTTTTTTTATGGAAACCCTGTTTACCAGCGGCACCTGGATTCATATGTAACAAATTAAGTGATTTATCATTCATCACCTTTAAAATATGAGAGTGGCCTGAAATGAATATTTTTGGTGGATTATTTCTGATTTCCTCTTTTACGGCCGGAGAATATCTTCCGGGATAACCCCCTATATGGGTAATCCAGATATCTATTTCTTCGCACCTGAATCTTTTATTTAAAGGAAATTCTTTTCTAATCGTCGCATCATCAATATTTCCATATACGGCCTTTAAAGGTTTAACTGCTGAAAGTCTATCGGTCACATCCAGTGTTCCAATATCACCTGCATGCCATATTTCATCTGCCCGTTCAGCATAATGGAGAATTCTGTCGTCTATATGTGAGTGCGTATCACTAAGAAGAAGGATCTTTTTCAAATCTTAAAATTTTTAATTTTCGTTTAACAAAGGATGGGCCTGGAAAGACTTTTTCCTTGCTATAATTGCCTTATCTTTGCATTTCGCTAATATAAAAATAAAGCGGAGCTTGCGATATTTTATAGAACTCTCATATTTTGGAAAAGCCTATCATGGTTGGCAAAATCAGCCGGACTCGATTAGTGTTCAGGAGCTTCTGGAAAAAAACCTTAGTAAAATATTGCGTTCCCCTATAGAAATAGTTGGCGCCGGCAGAACAGATGCGGGAGTTCATGCAAAGCAAATGTTTGCTCATTTTGATCATGAAGAAGTCCTGGATTTCGAATTAATGAAATATAAGTTGAATTCCATGCTTCCGAAGGATATAGCGATTTTAGATATATTCCAGGTAAAGCAGGAAGCTCATGCACGATTTGATGCAAGCAGCAGAAGTTATGAATATCATATTATTCAGAAAAAAGATCCGTTTAATAAAGATAATGCATGGTTTGTGAGGAATTCTCTTGATATTGAAAAAATGAATGAAGCTGCGGGAATTCTAACTAAATACACCAATTTTAAGTGTTTCTCTAAAAGCCGTACCGACGTTCGTACCTACAATTGCAAAATTCGTGAGGCCAGATGGCGAAAAGAGGAAAACACGCTGGTTTTTTGTATCACTGCCGATAGATTCCTTAGAAATATGGTTCGGGCAGTGGTTGGGACTTTAATAGAAATAGGAGAACATAAATATCCTGTTTCCCATATGCATGAGATCATAGAAAGTGGAGACAGGGGAATGGCCGGAACATCGGTGCCGGCACATGGATTATATTTAACCAGGGTAGAATATCCTGAAAATATCAGACTAGATTAGATGGCATCAAAAACTGGAAATGCATTCGATATGGATTTATTTAAGCGCTTGCTTAAGTATACAAATCCTTATAAACGAATATTTTATTTCGTAGGAGTTGCGGCAATTCTGGTTTCCTTATTTGCGGTGCTAAGGCCTATCATTTTACAGGAAACGGTAGATGAGGCTTTAATTCCGGCAGATTTTGACAGTCTTATATATTATGTAAGCCTCATGTTGGGGGTGTTGGTGCTGGAAGTTCTGTTTCAGTTCTGTTTTATTTATTATGCTAACTGGCTGGGACAGGAAGTAGTTCGAGATATAAGAGTAAAGCTTTTTAAGCATATGCTTGGCTTTAAAATGAAGTATTACGATAAATCTGCCGTGGGAAGGTTGGTTACCAGGGCGGTAAGTGATATCGAAACCATTGCCAGTATCTTCAGTCAGGGACTTTTTATGATCATTAGTGATCTGCTGAAAATGTTAGTGGTAATCGGAGTGATGTTCTATAAAAGTTGGGAACTTACATTACTTGTACTAACGGTTCTACCTTTTATTATTTATGCTACGCGAGTTTTTCAGAAGAAAATGAAACTGGCTTTTGAAGAGGTTAGGACTCAGGTCGCGAATCTAAATACCTTTGTTCAGGAACGAATTACGGGAATGAAAATCGTTCAGCTATTTACTCGTGAAAAGACTGAATATGCTAATTTTAAAGAAATTAATGATAAGCATCGAAAAGCCTGGGTAAAGACAGTTTGGTACAACTCTATCTTTTTTCCGATTGCTGAAATGTCTACCTCCATTACCATTGGTCTTATAGTGTGGTTTGGTGGTTTGCGCGTGGTGGCCGGCGATGATATGTCGTTGGGTATTATTGTGGCATTCATTGAACTTTCCCAGATGCTTTTCAGGCCATTAAGACAAATCGCAGATAAATTCAATACCCTGCAAATGGGAATGGTGGCAGCAAACAGAGTCTTCGATATTTTAGATACTGAAGCTAATATAGAAGATAAAGGAAGCCTGGAAATTGATAGTTTAAAAGGTGAGATAGAATTTAAGGAGGTTCGCTTTAGTTATGTAGACGATGAGGAAGTTTTGAAAGGAATTTCATTTAAGGTCAACCCTGGAGAAACTGTCGCAATTGTAGGGGCCACCGGCGCAGGAAAATCTACGATCATTAACCTTTTAAGCCGGTTTTATGAAATTGACAGCGGAGCTATTCTGGTAGATAACACCAATATTAAAGACATTCAATTAAGGTCCTTGCGGGCCCAGATAGCCGTGGTGCTACAGAACGTTTTTCTTTTTGCAGATACGATCATGAACAATATCAATCTTGATAATCCGGATATTTCTGAAGAAGATGTCATCAATGCAGCAAAAGAGATAGGGATCCACGAGTTTATTACCTCGCTTCCAAATGGCTATTATTATAATGTAAAGGAAAGAGGCGCTATGCTTTCTTCGGGTCAGCGACAACTCATTTCATTTTTAAGGGCCTATGTAAGCAATCCAAGTATTTTGGTCTTGGATGAAGCAACCTCTTCAGTAGATTCATATAGCGAACAGCTTATTCAGGATGCTACAGATAAGATTACGGAAGGGCGTACTTCCATTGTGATTGCCCATCGACTGGCTACCATCAAAAAAGCAGATAAAATTATTGTAATGGATCAGGGGGAGATCGTTGAAATTGGTAATCATAAGCAACTGTTGCAAAAAACAGATGGGTATTACAGGAAGTTATACGAAGTTCAGTTTAAGGCTGAAGAAGCGGTATAAATTATTAGAGTTATTTAACTAATATCTTCTTTAATTTTATCCTTTAACTCTTCCATGGTTTCAAACATCACAAATTGCCCGTCTTTAATATAGGAGGTTTGGCCGGTTTCTTCACTAACAACCAGTGCAAGTGCATCGGTCTTTTCAGTAATTCCTACTGCTGCCCGATGTCTTAATCCAAATCTTAGCGGAATGGACCGGTCGTTTGAAACGGGTAAAATTACCCTGGTTGCGGTAATCTTATTTTCTTCAATCACCATAGCGCCATCATGTAAGGGACTATTTTTAAAGAATATGGATTCAATGATTGGTTGATTGAGTTCTATTTTCATTTTATCCCCGGTATTCTTCACAAAATCCAGTTTGTTGCTTTTCTGAATTACCATCAAAGCTCCTGTATAGGTCTTTCCCATGGTTTCGCAGGCATCGATGATGGCATCTACATTGATCTTTGAATCAAAATCATCCCTACTAAATTTAAAACTTCTGAAAAATCTGCCTTTCTGAGTAAAATTTGTAGAGCCAATCATTAAAAGGAACTTTCTAATCTCCTGTTGAAAAACCACGATCAGAGCAAAAACACCCACGCCAACAAATTCACCCAGCACACTGCTTAAGAGTTCCATTTGTAATAATTGGGTAAGCAGCCAAACGAGGTAAATTACTACGATCCCAATAAAAATATTTACGGCTGCCGTCCCGCGTACCAGTTTATAAACATAGTAGAGGAGAAGGGCTACAAAAACAATATCCAGGATATCGAGAATTCGAAGATCTATGATGTCCAAATTGCAGGGGTTTTTTGTAAAAATAGAAAATCTAAATTTACTTAATTAATTCATGGGTTAATTTGATACATTCTTTGGCTTCTTTTACATCGTGAACACGTAAAATATTTGCTCCTTTTAATAGCGCTGCTGTATTTAAAGAAGTTGTTCCATTAAGGGCTTCCTCAGTAGAAATCTTTAGTTTCTTCCAGATCATGCTTTTCCTGGAAACCCCAACTAACAATGGTAAATCCAAATTTTGGAATAATTCGAGTTTAGCTAATAACTCAAAATTCTGTTCAATATTTTTTGCAAAACCAAAGCCGGGATCTATAATAAGATCATTTATTCCTAATTCTCTCGCTGCATTTATCCTTTCTGAAAAATAAAAAAGTACATCACTGGTAATGTCTTTATACTGGTTAAATTCTTTCATTGTTTGGGGAGTTCCTTTCATATGCATCATTATATAAGGCACCTGAAATCTGGCAATTACAGCAAGCATATTGTTATCCAGTTTTCCGGCGGAAATATCATTGATGATCGCAGCTCCGGCTTCGATGCTTTTTTCGGCAACTTCAGCCCTAAATGTATCGATAGAGAGTAATATATCAGGGAATTCCCTGATAATGATTTCAATCGCCGGGAGCATTCTTTTCAATTCTTCTTCCGCGGAAATATCGGTGGCACCAGGTCTTGAGCTGTACGCTCCCAGGTCAAGAAAAGTTGCTCCTTCCGTTAGCATTTTTTCAGCAATAGAGAGAATTTCTTTTTCAGTATTTGAACGGCTTCCGCTATAAAAAGAATCAGGGGTAATATTGATGATCCCCATCACTTTTGGTGCTGAAAGGTCTATAAGCTGGCCTTTGCAATTAATGAACATATTTCTAATTGTATTTTTTGATCGCCTGGAAATAACTTTGACTATCTGAAATATTTGCCCGAAATTTACGGAAATTACAACTACTTCATGCAGGATACTTCAAAACAATACGACGCAGTAATTGAAGGCTGCCGCAGTTTGTTTCTCAATAAAATGAAAGATTACGGCTGTGCCTGGAGGATTTTAAGGCTGCCGTCACTTACCGACCAAATCTTTATTAAAGCTCACCGAATTCGCCAGTTACAGGAAAGTGAAGTGCGTAAAGTAGATGAGGATGAAAAGTCTGAATTCATCGGGATCATTAATTATTCTGTAATGGCGCTTATTCAGTTGGAAAAAGGAATTGCCGTGCAGCCAGATCTAAATTCCGAAGAGGCGATTAAGTTATATGATGAAAAAGTTTCTGAAACAAAAGAATTAATGATGAACAAAAATCACGATTATGGGGAAGCATGGCGTGATATGAGAATTAGTTCTTTAACAGATCTCATTATTCAGAAATTATTAAGGGTAAAACAAATTGAAAATAACAAAGGAAAAACTTTGGTGAGTGAAGGTATTGATGCCAATTACCAGGATATGATCAATTATTCTGTTTTTGCCATGATACATTTCAGCGAAGCCGAAGAGAAAGTTTAGAAATAATAGTTTATGAAAGCAATTGTAAGTATCGCCAGGATCCTGGTAGGAGTTCTATTTATATTTTCAGGATTTATAAAACTGAATGACCCGGTTGGTTTCTCTTACAAATTGCAGGAGTATTTTAGCGAACCGGTGCTGGATATTCCATTTTTAATCCCATTCGCGCTGGTAATAGCGATCCTGATCGTGATTTTTGAACTCGTGTTGGGAATCATGCTACTCATTGGTTATGCCCCTAAATTCACCAGTTGGAGTTTGCTTTTGATGATCGTTTTCTTCACTTTCCTTACTTTTTATTCGGCTTACTTTAATAAAGTGACAGACTGTGGATGCTTTGGAGATGCCATCCCGCTCACACCCTGGGAGTCCTTTTATAAAGATGTAATACTCCTAATTCTTATTCTCATAATTTTCTTTAATCGGAAATTTATCAATCCCATTCTTCCCGTGAAATATCATAAATGGGTGATTTTTGTATCCTTTATAGCCTGCTTCGCCTTTTGTTATCATGTATTGATGCATCTTCCGGTTTTTGATTTCAGGCCTTATAAAGTAGGAAATAATATTCCTGAAAAAATGAAAATTCCTGAAGGAGCTGAAGAGGCTCAGGTCATTTATAGCTGGAAATTTAAAGTTAACGGCGAGGAAAAGATCATAAAGAATAATGGTGCTTACCCGCAGATAGAAGGTGAATTTATCGGCGTGGAAACCTCTCAATCTGGCGAAAACATCATTCCGCCAATTCATGATTTTGTGATAGAAGGGAAAGATGGCGATATTACAGAGGAGGTGCTATCCGCAGAGAAAGTTTTACTGATTGTTGCTTATAATCTTCGTTCTACGGAAAAAGATGGCTATAAAGCTGTAAAGTCTCTTAGCGAGGATGCACTTCAGAAGGGATACCGGGTGATAGGTCTTACTGCTTCTGGAACTGAGCTTCAGGGAAAACTACAAAAACAATACGATCTAAATTTCGATTTTTACCAAACCGATGAAACTGCTCTAAAAACAGTTGTTCGATCAAATCCCGGATTCCTGACTCTTGAAAACGGAACAATCACTCAGAAAAAACATTGGTTCGACGCTTCTGATATTGAATTATAAATTTTTGGAGCCAGTCGTTGAAAAGTTTCTAAAATTTCAGGGTTTGGCTTTGGATTAAGATTCATTCAGTCTTCCTTTACCTATATTTGTTATTGCTGTAGTGAAATCGCCACAGCTAATACGAATTATTAAAGCAAAAAAAGTGATCATGAGAAAAAATATAGTTGCCGGAAACTGGAAAATGAATAACGACCTTGCTGAAACTCAAGAACTGCTTAGCAAGTTAAAACTTCAGATGGTAAAGGAGCCAGAAGCTACGGTAATGGTTGCCCCGTCTTTTACTAACTTATATCCCACCTTTCAGGCTTTAAAAGATACTCCTGTGATTGTGGCTGCCCAAAATATGCACGAAAGTGAAAAAGGAGCTTATACGGGTGAGGTTTCTGCCAGTATGCTTAAAAGTATAGGCATAAACACCGTTATTATAGGGCATAGTGAAAGAAGAGCTTATTTTAATGAGACCAATGATATTCTGGCTAAAAAAGTTCAAACGGCGATTGATAATGAAATGAAGGTAATCTTCTGTTTTGGAGAAGAACTGGACGACAGGAGAAGCAACAAGCATTTTGATCTGGTAGAGACCCAGTTAAAAGAAAGCCTTTTTCAGCTTCCTCAAAGTGCCTGGAGTAAAATTATCCTGGCGTATGAACCGGTTTGGGCAATTGGTACGGGAGAAACTGCCAGCCCGGAACAAGCTCAGGAGATGCATAAGCACGTAAGGGATTTATTAAATAAGAATGTAGGTAAAGAAGTAGCCGAAAATACTTCAATCCTTTATGGAGGTAGTGTAAAGCCTAATAATGCCAAAGAAATTTTTGCTAAAGAAGATGTGGATGGGGGACTTATTGGAGGCGCCAGTCTAAATGCGGTAGATTTTGTAGCGATAGTAAATTCGTTTTAATAATGGCGGGAAATTATTTTGAATTTCATTTTACCATAGATCCGGTTCAGCCGGCTTCTGAAATTCTTATTGCTGAATTGGGATACCTGGGATTTGAAAGTTTTGTGGAAAATGAGGATGGTATTACTGCCTATATTCCGGAGGAAGAGTATGAAGAAGATATCCTGACCAATGTGCATATTCTTCAATCTGAAGATTTCACCATTTCTTATGAGCAAAAAGAAATAGAGCGGGTGAACTGGAACGAAGAGTGGGAGAAGAATTTTACACCAATTTTGGTGGATGATCATTGTAGCGTACGAGCTCCTTTCCATGAGAAGCCAGATGTGGACTATGATATTGTTATTGAACCGAAAATGTCATTTGGTACCGGTCACCATGCTACCACCCATATGATGATTCAACATATTCTCAAGAATGAATGGCAGGGAAAGACTGTCCTGGATATGGGTTGTGGAACTGGTGTTTTAGCTATTCTTGCGGCTATGAAAGGAGCTGAAAAAATTGATGCAATAGATATTGATAACTGGTGCTATTTAAATACCCTGGAGAATATAAGCAGAAATGATTGCGAGCATATCAATGTAGAAGAAGGTGGCGCAGAGCTGCTGAAAGATAGGAAATATGACATGATTCTTGCCAATATCAACCGGAATATCCTGTTGAGGGATTTACCTATTTATGAGAAATCATTAAAAACAAACGGCACTTTATTTTTAAGTGGTTTTTATGCCGGTGATCTTCCTGCGATCCAAAAGGCATGTGAGGCAGTGGGTTTGGATTTTGTTCAAAATTTTGAAAGGAACGATTGGATCGCAGCAAAGTTTTCACGCTGAGTTTTTTATGATAATTTGTATCTTTGAATCTTGTTGATCGAGAAATTTTTGAAGATGAGTACGAAAGAAGAATTATTAGAAGAGGTTGAAGTAAAGACCAAAGAAAAGAAGGAAAACGAGATTGTATTGTATAATGATGATTACAACACCTTTGATCATGTAATTGAAACCCTTATTTACGCATGTGAGCATACTCCGGAACAGGCAGAGCAATGTTCCATCCTGGTGCATTATAAAGGGAAATGTACAGTAAAAACCGGAATTTACGAAGAACTAAAACCGCGCTGCTCAAAGCTGCTGGAAGCAGGATTAAGTGCAGAAATTGTATAAATTATTCTCACAAACGAAAGTTAATTCTTACATATTAACTAAAAAAATCTATAAAATTTTATAGATTGTAGACATAAGTACCCCAATAATTAAAACTTACTTATGAAAACAATCAAACTATTAACTCTATTATTTGCCATTTCCTTTTTCGCTTCCTGTGAAAAGGATCAGGTTTCAGAATCTGTAAATCCTGTAGCTGAAAAAGCACCAGATGAAGTCTCAAAACATATCAGGGAGAAAGTGTCTGATCTGCATTTCAATTCAAAACATGTAGAAAAGCATAAAATGTTACTTCCAGACGGAAGTTTTATGGAAAACTATTTAATTGAAGGTGATATCGCGATGACAGAAGAGCAAATGCAAACCATGTCATCTGTTTCTGTTACAGATAAACAATATAGAACTTACAATTTGGTAAGTTCACCAAAAACGATCAATGTAATTGGGTATACCGGGGGTTCGCAGGCTTTGACCTCAAAACAGAGAACGGCTTTAGAATGGGCGATTAATAACTATAATCGATTAAACATGGGGATTACATTTACCCTTACTTTCGGAACCAATTATAGCCCTTATGATATTGTGGTATATCAAAATCAAAATGGCGAAGCCGGTGGCGTAGCTGGTTTTCCAAGTGGAGGAGATCCATATAAATATGTGCAGATTTATTCAGGAATGGAAGCTTACGATACCAATACCAATGAACATGTGATGACGCATGAAATAGGACATTCGGTTGGATTACGTCATACCGACTGGTTTAGCAGACAGAGTTGCGGGCAGAGCGGCGAAAGTGCAGATCCAGACGGAGCCGTACATATTCCGGGTACTCCGACCGGTTTCGATTCAAACTCTATTATGTTAGCTTGTTTCAGCGCTAATGAAGATGGAGAATTTGGATATTATGACTCCGTGGCTTTGAATTATCTATATTAAAAAACTAACTAAAGGGTACTTGGAGGGCAGAGAGAGATCTGCCCTTTTTTTATGTTTTTTTCCTAAAATGATTTTTCCTTTTATAAATAAGATATATATTTGCACCCGCTTTGTAAAACAGCAAAGTGGTATTAAAAAGGCCTCGTGGCGCAACTGAATAGCGCATCTGATTACGGCTCAGAAGGTTCCAGGTTTGAATCCTGGCGAGGTCACTTTTTTGGAACTAAATAAAACCAAAACCTTGTAAATCCTATGATTTACAGGGTTTTGTGGTTTTTGGACCATCATTTAATTTGATATTATTTGATGTTATTGGTTCACAAATCGTCAACAAAATTCTAAACTGTCAACAATGTTGACGGTTTGATAATGAGTGAGTTACGATATAGTTGATTTGATTTTCGTTTTATCAAATGTTTAATTTAAAACAACAACTATGCGTTCTACAAAATCATTTTCCATCCTCTTTTGGGCGTACACCTCACGCGCAAAAAATGAACAAGTGAAAATCTATGCCAGAATTACCGTAAATGGTAAACGGGCAAATATTAGTTTAAAACAAAAAGCTGATATCAAAACATGGGATTCGGTAAGACAAAGATCACGGGGCAACAGTGAATCGTCTAGAACTTTAAATCAATATTTAGATCAGGTTCATGCTCGATTAGTACAGTGTTACCAGGACTTTAAATTTAAAGATCAACTTATTACCGCAGAGCTTTTAAAAGCAAATTATTTAGGAGATGGAAAAAACTCAAAATCCCTTCAAGATTTAATCGCCTACCACAATAATAAAATAACTGGGGTGTTGGCTAAAGGCTCTATAAGAAACTTTGGAATTACTGAAAAGTATATTAACAGGTTCCTGAAAAAATCACAGAAAACAACAGATGTTTTTCTGAGTCAGCTGAATTATGAATTTATCTGTGATTTTGAAACCTTTTTACATGCATACTGGCCTGAGGGTCATCCGCGGGCGATGAGTCAGAATACAGTTATGAAACATATCCAACGATTAAGAAAGATTATTAGGCTCGGATATAATCTGGAGTGGCTGGATAAAGATCCGTTTCGCAGATGGAAACCTAGTTTTGAAAGGCGTGAAAGAGAATTTTTGACTCAAGAAGAATTACAGAAGCTTGAAACCTATATATTTCTTATAGATCGCCTGGACAGGGTTCGCGATTTATTTATATTCAGCTGTTATACAGGAATTAGCTATGCTGATTTAATAAAACTGACTAAAATGAATCTCCATTTTGGTATTGATGGGAAGAAATGGATCATCACCAAAAGACAGAAAACAAAGACCCCTGTAAAAATTCCCTTACTTGAAAAGGCTCATGAAATTCTAATAAAATATGATGCACATCCCGTAACGCAGATAACGAATACCCTGTTACCGGTGATTTCTAATGAGAAATTAAATCTTTATTTAAAGGAAGTGGCGGATGCTTGCGGAATAGGCAAGAACCTTACATTTCACATGTCCAGGCACACTTTTGCTACAACCGTAACCTTATCCAATGGTGTTCCAATAGAAACTGTTTCCAAGCTTTTAGGACATACCAAGATAACCACCACGCAAATTTATGCTCGGGTTCTGGATCAAAAAATCAGCCAGGATATGACTTCATTACAAAAGAAATTGAATGAAGGAAAGGATAATTGATTACTGTGCTATAAGAATATTAACTCGCGATCGCCTACATGAAAGTTTACATAAATCGCTTAGTCCAAATGATTGGTAATTTATTTTAAACTTTAAAAAAGGTACGCCTAATTGGGAGTACCTGGCTTTCAGTAAATTCCCTGCTATACAGTGGAAACTTCAGAATGTTTTAAATCTAAAGATTAACAATCCTGGAAAGCACGCAATGCTGTTAAAACGGTTGGAAGATAAAATAATAAAATAGTTCAATGTAATTATTTGGAAAAACTAAAAGATTATAAGCTAACAAAAAAAGTCGTCTAAAAACTAAATTTTTTTTAGACGACTTCTTTCTGACTATCCTATAAAAATTGTTAAATGGTTTTAAATAGCATCAACGTTAGCTTCGATGACGTTTTCTATGTTGTCCGGTACCAGATCAAAAAAATCATATCCGGTTAGGGCCTCAATATTATCTACCGTGGTTTTGTATTGCCTCCAGTCCGAAAAAATATTCTGACTATTCGGCATATCTACGGCAATGACCCGAGTGTTGGTATTAACCCTGTTCACATCATCATTTCCATCGGGAATAATCATTATGACTTTCCAGGTATTAGAAGGAACGGTAACATTTCCGTTAGCAATAACTTCTGCATAACCTGCGGAACCATCGCCTCCGATTCCATATCCTCCTGAAATTATATAAATCTCATAACCTCCGTTCAGTAAAGACCTGCAATAACTTTCTAAACTTGCCCATCCCAGCCGGTTGTTATTGGGTGCCTGGGGCATCATATTAGTCATGAAAAATGTATTTGAATTATCATCTACGGAAAGGGTTCGGTCTGCAGAGGGACATACATGTCCACGGTCAAAACCGCTGTATTGGTAGTCGGTTTCGTTTACGTGATACCAGCCAGAAGGCAACGTAGTATCTTCCCGGAAATCATTTTGACGAGAAGCACTTCCCAGCCAGGCCTCATCCAGATGCCAGCTTACCCAATTGGCAGTCCCTCTATCGCGGCTATAAGACATAATGTACTCTTCTTTCTGCAATAAGTAATTATTTGGCATATTTATATCGCTAATGGCAGCTGAAGGATTACCCATGGTGAGATGAACTTCACCTAATGCAGGAGAGCCTCCTCCGGTGCCAGTCTCGGGCTCAGAAGTGCCGCCAATAATAAAGTCATCAATATTAATACGATCTCCGCTACCTGAAAGTTTTACAACCCGAAATCTTACACTACCTGTAAAATCTACAGAAAAAGTTGCGGTTT
This sequence comes from Christiangramia sp., assembly GCF_029937855.1. GTDB lineage: Bacteria > Bacteroidota > Bacteroidia > Flavobacteriales > Flavobacteriaceae > Christiangramia. The sequence goes on along the minus strand of NZ_JAPYPC010000047.1, from coordinate 1,883 downwards.
CAAGGTTTATGGAAGAAGTTGTTATGATATCCCCAATACGCGCCCAGTTTGTTCCTCCATTTGTAGAAGCTTGTAGTTCCCAGCTGCTGGAAGCATCGGTGCCATAAAGAGCATGACTTAAGCTCACTGATTGGGCTCCCATAACATCATAATTCATTTGCAGGATTCCATAATCTCTAATTCGTACAGATTTCAATCCAGTTTTTCGGTCATTATCCAGTGAGCCCACCAGGGCTTCCTCTAAATACCATGTGCCGGAAGGGAAGGCGACTGTACCTGCGGCATAACTGCCTTTGGAGCCCAATTCATAATCTTCATTAATATCAACTAAAGTTCCGGTTTGTGTTGAGGGATTCGGTTCAATTATAATATCATCTATATTGAGCCTATCGCTTTTTCCATCTGTTTTCCGGATTTCGATGCGTACTTGTCCCTTTACATTTATGGTAAAAATGGAGGTTTCAAGCCTTGTCTTTTTAACCTGAACGGCAGAGCCGCTCCTAATCCAGGTTGCTCCTGCATCGGTGGAATAATATAACTCAAAGCTGGTTTGGGCATCGCGGTTATATTTGGCATGCTGAAGTGATAGGGTTTTAATCCCTTCCGGCAGATCAAATCCCATTGTAATAACGCCATTATTACGCATCCTCACCGATTGACTGCCATTTTTTGCATCTCCACTTAAGCTGCCAATTAGCGCGTCTTCAAAATACCAGTTCCCATCTGAAAAGGCCACGCTTCCGCCGGCATACGATGTTTTTGAAGCATTTTCAAAATCTTCAGCATACTTACCTTCTGCAGTAAGTACAAAATCATAAGACTCAAACGAAGTTTTAGGTAATAAACTGCCTTGGTCTGGCTCACAAGACATAAAAAATAAAGCCTGTATTGCGAACACGCATTTTAATAAAGTAAATTTTTTCATTGATTTAGGTTTTGGAATAGGATTAGTTTTTACAAGTTTCCAACTTATATCCTTTTACTGCAACCAGAATTGAAAAAAGTAAAATAGTGTTAAAAATTAATTAACATTCGCCTTTTAATATGGATAGCGGATGAATGGTTTTTCCTTATTATTGGGAAATTTGATTGTTTTGGGGTAGACTTTACTTAGGATTAAAGAATTCTCATTCTTTTACAATAGGTTCATTTTCCAGATCCAGGATCCTAGAATGGATTTCGATGCTGAACCATTCTTGAAATAATTCGTAGGTTCTGGACGCTGGCCATTCATCCTCGTCGGTGCACCAGTCATTCAGTTCATTTGCGAAGATGCCTTCGAAATTTTTAGTAAGCCATTTTTCCACATCTTCATTACTGTCCATTTCCCGTACCAGGTAAATGTTATTTTCTTCCAAGGAATTAACAGGTTCTTCTTCTTTAAAGACTCCATTTAGCCAATTGAAGAAAACTTTCTTTGGCTTTATAAGAATTGCGTTCCGGTTAATCGATTCGTAATAGTAGGTGATTGGTTCCATTGAAATTTCGTTAAACAAGAAAAATACTATTTAATTATTCAGTTTCAGCAATCCCACTATGTAAAATCTCAATTCTTTCTGAATAAATTCCGAAGCAAATTAAAAATTTAATAGATAAAAGGTAAAACAAAAAACCTCCTAAAAAGGAGGTGTGTTTTTACTTTTTTGATTCTGCGATGGAGACTTTTCGAAATTCCTTCAATAACTTTTCTAATTCTAAAGAAGATTTTCTTGCTCTGGTTCCGGCGCTTTTGTTTCCATTTTCTAATTGTGTGTTGGCATCTGTTTGGAATGATTCAAATGTTGATTGAATGTTTTCAATAAGTTCTTTCATGATTGTAGGTTTTAAATTTAAAGTTGCTAAAATAGTAGAATATTATTGATCGGTTATTTAAATGAGCAGTA
>NZ_JAPYPC010000019.1:23461-77942 GCF_029937855.1 Christiangramia sp. | reverse complement strand
TTTTGATTTTTCAATTGATCACTATTTGGCTGTTAAAATGAGATTTCTCACTTCGGTGCGCTACGTATCGAAATGACACTAAAGGTCGATTTACATAGTATGAGGTGTGGATTGATAGAGTATGTATGGTTTGGAAATAATAAGGAGATTTCTTACTTCGCTGCGCTGCGTATCGAAATGATAAGAAAAAAGGATCTTTAAATTAAGAAGAATAATATTTTGCCTTTCGACCCTTCGTCAGGCTCAGGGATCAGTGTGGCTAATTAATGGCTGTCGCTTTCGCGTTTTCTTTCTAAATATCTCCTTCTAAAGGTTCTATTTCTTCGTTCCTTTTTAAGCTTTTTCGTGCGGCGGGAATTCCATAGGAAATATGCTAAAAAAACAGCTATTATGGCAAGATAAATCCAGGTTTCCTGGTCTAAATCGATCATTGTAAAGGTCTTGGTAGATACAAGATAAAAAATATTTTTGAAGATCAAAGTAAGTAGTTCTGAGTTAATGGTTAATAGTCCAAAAAAAGACAAAGAGTTTATAATTTTTTTAAATTCTACTCACTACTCACTACTCACTACTCACTACTCACTACTCACTACTCACTTTTCACTGAAAACTGTTTTCCTTTCATCTTTTTCCACCATTCCATCCTTAAGTCGAATGATCCTGTGTGCATGTTCGGCGATCTCTTCTTCATGGGTTACCAGGATCACTGTATTTCCATCTGCGTGGATTTGATCAAATAGTTTCATGATTTCCACCGAAGTTTTGGAGTCCAGGTTACCCGTAGGCTCATCGGCAAGAATAATAGACGGACTGTTCACTAAAGCTCTTCCCACAGCAACCCTTTGTCTTTGTCCACCGGAAAGCTGATTTGGTTTATGATCCATTCTATCTCCAAGGCCAACACTTCTTAGAACATCCTCTGCACGTGCTATTCTTTCAGCTTTCGAAGCGCCTGCATAGATCATAGGCAAGGCTACATTGTCTAAGGCTGTAGTTCTTGGTAAAAGGTTAAAAGTTTGAAACACAAAACCTATTTCTTTATTTCTAATTTCAGCAAGCTCATCATCACTCATCTGGCTAACGTCTTTTCCATTGAGAATATAAGAACCGGAAGTTGGAGTATCCAGGCAACCAAGCAGGTTCATCAAAGTAGATTTTCCTGAACCGGAAGGACCCATAAAGGCTACATACTCGCCACGATCTATATCCAGGTCTATTCCTTTTAAAACTTTAACTACTTCCTGTCCCAGAGGGAAATCTCTCGTGATGGTACGAATCTCGATTACTTTGCTCATTCAGAATAAATTTTCAATGGTATGACGTGAATTTAGGTTTTTTGTTACAAAAATTTGATGATTACGATGTTTGAGTTTATTTTTTTCATTGGAGAACCCCTTGTCCAACCTCAGGGGAAACAAACGGTTTCAATTCAATTATATAATGTTCATTTTTTTGCCTGTCCAAAAAAACGAACCAAAAAAAGGACACTTTTTTGTAGGTGTTTTCAATTTTGCTACCGCAAATTGAAACCATACTTCCACGCCTAAATTTTCTCCAAGGTTTCGAAAATTTTTAACGGCATGGAAGCACTACACTTGCAAAAAAGATAAACCTGAAAAGAATGTATTTGGAAAGAATTAAATTATTTTGATTGATTTTTATAATAAGAGTAAAATTAAATTATACTCTGATTGTAAAATCCTGTTTTTGCTGTTCTTTTCTGAAAAAAACCAGTCCCCATTGAAAAGTATCTATAGTTACCCGAACTTCGGGATGAATTTTAATTTCTTCCCAGGCCTCTTCCATCTCAGGTGACCAATGGATGTCATCAAATATAAAGACTGAATCATTATGAGCCGCGGGCAGGAGTGTTTCAAAATAGTTTAAAGTTGCTTCCTTTTGATGATTTCCGTCGAAATAAATAAGATCGAATTTTTGGGAATTTCCGAGTTTAGAGTTTGGAGTTTGAGGTTTGGGGTTGAGATTGGAAGTTAGATTAGAAATAGCGGATTCAAATTGAGCATTGATCAACCGAATATTATTTAGATCATATTTTTTGAACTGCTGCTTAGCAATTTTTGATGTTTCAGGACAAGCTTCAATAGTGGTTAAATTTGTTCTCTTATTGGCAGCAATAGCAGAAGCAGCAATTCCCAGTGAGGTTCCAAGCTCCAGTACGTTTCTTAGCTTTAGATAATTAGTAAGACGATATAATAATTTTGCTCTATGGAGCGTAATACCGGCATTTTTGGCAATGGAAAACACAGGTCTTTTGTGTGATTTAAAAACTCTGCTTCCGGCTCCAAAATCTGTTACTTCTATAAGATTTTTATTTCTTAGAAGATCGTTACGGTAATTTTTAATAAGCCCATAATCCTGGTGGTTACTTTTATCGTAAAAACAATTAGTCACCAGGTCATAAACAAAAGGGGAGTGGAGCCCGTGTTGGTTTTGGCTTCTTAAGAGGAAGTTTAGGTAGGATTTAATTTTAAAAAGCATTTTTTAGTAATGAATTCAGGGATCAAGCCTTAGATAGTGCTAGGCCGACTAGATGTTTCTCTTATTTAATAATTTTTTTATCAACTTCATTTAAATTCTGTATTCAGAAAGAGATTTCTCATTACGCTACGCTACATTCGAAATGACAATTCTAATTCGAAAAGAAGAATGTCATCTCGACCGAAAGGAGAGATCTCTTTAAATTAAAAATTTATCTTATCAGAGATTTCTCATTTTGCTACGCGACATTCGAACAAATGACGGAGTTCTAATTTTTTATTCCAAAATACTACCAACTGAAACTGAAAACTGCCTACTAATTCTCAAGTTTTTCCATCAACTCAAACCAACGTTCAGTTTTAGATTCAATTTCATTCTCAATTTCTTTCAGTTTCATTGAATTTTCAGCAATCTCATCACCATCCAATTCTTCTAAAAATTTTTGCTGAATCTCTTCTTTCTTTTTTTCCAGTTTTGCAATTTCTTTTTCCAGCTTACTATATTCCTTCTTTTCGTTATAACTTAGGGAAGGACCAGAACTGCTGGATTTGTATTCTTTCTGTTCTTTTTTGGATTCAGAATTTTCTGAAGATGACTTTTCTGTCTTAGGTTTAGAAGCCTCATATTCTCTATAATCGGTATAATTACCGGGGAAGTCGGTAACTTCAGCATTTCCTTCGAAAACGAAAAGGTGATCGGTAATTTTATCCATAAAATACCTGTCGTGGGATACCACGATGATACAACCGGGGAAGTCCATTAGGAAGTTTTCCAGTACGTTCAGGGTAAGTACGTCAAGATCGTTGGTGGGCTCATCCAGAATAAGGAAGTTTGGATTCTGAATTAAAACCGTACACAGGTAAAGCCGTTTTTTTTCACCACCACTGAGCTTTTCCACAAAATCGTATTGCTTCTTTCTGCTGAAAAGGAATCGTTCGAGAAGCTGTTCGGCAGAAATCTGTCTGCCTTTTTTTAGCGGAATATAATCACCGAACTCTTTAATAACTTCAACAACTTTTTGTCCGGGTTTAATTTTAATGCCCTTTTGTGTATAGTATCCAAATTTTACCGTTTCTCCGATCACTATTTTACCGGTGTCCGGTTTCATATTCCCGGTAAGCATATTCAGAAAAGTGGACTTTCCTGTTCCGTTCTTACCAATAATACCAAGTCGTTCCCCTTTTTGAAAAGTATAACTGAAGTTTTTCATTAACTGTTTTCCGCCTAGCTCTTTAGAAATATTGTGAATTTCCACGATCTTACTTCCCAACCGTTCCATATTCAATTCCAGCTGGACTTTATGGTCCTGCCGGCGCTGACTCGCTCGATGCTTGATCTCGTGAAAATCTTCGATACGGGACTTGGATTTTGTCGTACGCGCTTTGGGTTGGCGTCGCATCCAGTCCAGTTCTTTTTTATATAATTGCTGGGCTTTATCTGTATTGGTCGCTTCCAGCTGGTGTCTTTCCTCTTTTTTATCCAGGTAATAGGAGTAATTTCCCTTGTACGTATAAAGTTTCCCATCCTCAAGTTCGATGATCTCATTACAAACCCGTTCCAGAAAGTATCTGTCGTGAGTCACCATAAAGATGGTGAAATCCTGTTTTTTGAAGTATTCCTCCAGCCATTCGATCATATCCAGATCCAGGTGGTTGGTAGGCTCATCCAGGATTATAAAATCCGGTTTTTTAAGGAGCATTCTGGCCAGGGCCAGTCTTTTCTTTTGTCCTCCGGAAAGATTCTTCACCACTGCCTGCAAATCTTCCAGGTTTAGTTTAAAAAGGATTTGCTTGAATTCAGTTTCAAAATCCCAGGCATTATTTGCTTCCATGGAATCCATAGCCTTTTGAAGTGTATCTCCATCTTCAGGATTTAATAAAGCCTTTTCGTATTGTTCAACAACCTTAAGCGTAGGATTTTCACTGGTAAAAATACTTTGTTCTATAGTAAGTTCAGGATCTAAATCCGGTTCCTGGGAAAGAAAAGCCACGCGAATATCATTACGGTAGATCACCTGCCCTTCATCGGGGGAATCGGTTCCTGCCAGGATATTTAAAAGGCTGGTCTTCCCGGTTCCATTTTTAGCGACAAAACCAACTTTCTGGTCTTTGTTTATTCCGAAGCTTATATTTTCAAAAAGCCCGCGTTCGCCGTAGGATTTCGCTATATTTTCTACTGAGAGGTAGTTCATGTGTTTTTAAGACTTTAGACTATAGACAGTAGTCTGTAGATTGATCGCAAAAATACGAAGTAAGATTAATCAATGAGCAATAATCAATAAACAATGATCAATTTGCAGTTCTGGGTTATGTGTTCTCAGTTCTCAGTTGTCTGTCATGCGTTTAGGTTCTGGGTTTGGATTTGCTGTTAATTGTCACTCTGAGTGAAACGAAGAGTCTCTTATTCAATGGAATTAAAGGTTTTTATTAAAGTCTGTTTTCAAATGGTGTAAATTAGATCTTTTGTGAGGTTTACCTATTTAGTAATTAAGAAATGAGGATGAGATTTCTCACTTCGCTGCGTTTCTTCCAAATGACAAATTTATTATTTGCCATACTGAGCCTGTCGAAGTATGAGCAAACCCAATGAGCCTTTATCAATTATCATTAAAGATTTATTCAGATTTTTATTGAATCAAGTTCAGCATGACGACAAGATTTCTCACTTCGCTTCGCTGCGTTCGAAATGACAATATAAAATTGAATTACGATTTATGAAATCTAGATAAACTTGTTTTAGATAATAGTCAACAACTTAATTCCATCCTAAAGTTTTGATATTTGTTGGTAAAAACTATATTTGTTAAAACAATGTGAAGCCCTCTATGCGATTTAAATCCTTTTTGTTTTTATTCGCTGTAATACTAGCCTTAACCTCATGCGTATCTACCAAGCAGATGTCCTACCTTCAGGAATATGAAGAAGAGGTGGACAGCATCATTCAGGTTCAGCGATTGCGCAAACCTTACCGTATTCAAACAGGTGATTTATTAAGCATCAGAGTTAAAGCACTTGATCAGGATATTGTAGGGATGTTTAATCCGATTGGCAGTGAAAATCCAAATGCCACTACCGAAGAAGCAGTTTATTTTGATGGCTTTACCGTGGATGATCACGGGAATATTCGGGTGCCTACGATGGGAGAGATCAATGTGTTGGGGCACACCGAAAAGGAGGTTAGGGAAAAAATCGAAAAAAAGTTACTGGAAGAGTACTTTAAAGAAGAAGCAAATATATTCGTGACCGTCAAACTTGCCGGGATTCGATACACAACTTTAGGGGAAATAAGTCAGGGTAGTCAGGTTGTTTATAAAGATCATGTAACTATAATGGAAGCTATTGCCAATGCTGGAGGGATCACAGATTATGGAGACCGGGAAAATGTTCAGATCATCAGGCAATATCCGCAGGGAGAGGAGGTCCATACTATTGATGTTACAGATATTGATGCCCTGAGTAGTCCTTATTATTATATTCAGCCAAACGATATGATCGTGGTAAATCCTTTGCCTAGAAAAGCATTGGGACTGGGAACTACAGGGATAGAGGTATTTAGAACCGTAGTAAGTCTGGTGACGCTGGCAACTTCAATTTATTTCTTAACTACCAGGTAATGGCGCATGAAGATGATCACATATCAGATGTAGGATCCACCTTTGATTTTAAGGGTTTTATTCTAAAAGTAATCAGTTACTGGAAGCTAATCTTGCTTTCCGTAGGAATTAGTTTAGCGGTAGCCTATTATAACAATGTTAGAAAACTACCGGTTTATCAATTGGGTAATACTATTTCTATTAAAGATGATCAAAATCCATTTTTCACATCAAATACGAGTCTAACTTTTAACTGGGGTGGGACTTCAGACAAGGTAAATACTGCAATGACGATCCTAAGATCCAGGTCTCATAACGAGGCAGTTGTTGAAGAATTACAATTTTATATTAACTATTTAGAAGATGGGGAATATCAGCGAGTGGACTCCTATGGAAAAACACCTTTTAAAATAATCGCCGATTCTGCAGCCTTTCAGGCTAATAATGTTGGCCTTGAAATAAGGATGCTGGATGATCTAAGCTATAATCTTAAAGCGAAGATACCCGCTAACCTTGCCAGGACTAATTATAGGACACAGGAAACTGATAACCGAACAGTTGAAGCCAGGGAATTTGATAGAAACTTTAAAATAGGGGAACATATTAGGCTTCCGTTTTTCTCCGGGTATATTGAACGAACTGAAAATTCTCTGCAGCCCGGAAAAGTATTTTATGTAAGCTTTTTAAATTTCGATGGTGCTGTAGGTAGATATCGCGGGGTTAATATTCAACCTCAGTCTAATGGGTCCTCGGTGTTAAATCTTAGCCAAGTGGGCTTAAATAAAGCAAGGCTTGTAGATTATCTTAATGGTTCAGTTGCCGTACTTAGTAAGAATATGCTGGAGCGCAAAAATCTTTTTGCGACAAAAACTATTAGATTCATTGATAGTAGCCTGGCTGTTCAGGCTGAACAATTAAAGGAAGTTCAGGACGAGCTTAATTCTTTTCGAAATAGCAATACCATTTTAGATATTTCCGCTGAAAGTTCAGAGTTAACCGGAAAATTGTCAAACCTGGATGCACGTAAGGAAACTATAAGACGACAATTAGCATATTACAATAATTTAGAAGAGTATCTGCAAACCAGAGATGATTATTCTAATGTGCCAGCTCCTTCTGTAGCAGGTATTTCTGAAAGTAGTATTTCTTCCGGAGTAAGTAAAATTATCCAGCTGGCTGAAGAGAGAAGTAATTATCAATATACCTTAAAGGAAAATTCACCGGTATTTGATGATATAGATCGCCAAATTAATACGGTTAAATCTATTCTTTTAGAAAATATCAATTCTTCTAAAGGCTTAATAAGATCAGAATTAAATGATATTAATGGGCAGATTAGGAGATTTGAAGAGGAAGTAAAAAAGTTGCCACAGGAAGAACAGGATTTATTAAAAATTCAAAGAAAGTATGCTATTAATGAGCGTACCTATAATATGTTCCTGGAAAAACGTAGTGAAGCTGGATTAATTAAAGCAGCCAATGTAAGCGATGTTTTAGTGATAGATAAAGCGAAAGATACCGGGGGAGGCAGAATTGGGCCAGATACACAGTTAAATTATGTAATGGCCGTTATGGTTGGAGGATTAATACCTTTGACTTTCGTTTTCCTATTAGTGTTTCTAAATACCAATGTTCATAATGCCCAGGAAATTTCCAGATTGTCCCCTATACCAATATTAGGATTAATTGGGAAAAATAAGATGGACGGAAATCTGGCTGTTTTCCAATCGCCAAAATCCTCGATAGCAGAGAGTTTCCGGGGGCTCAGATCGAGTTTACAATTCATGTATAAACGGCAGGGAGTTAAGGGATCTAAAACGGTAATGATCACCTCTTCAGTATCGGGTGAAGGAAAAACGTTTTGTGCTATGAACCTGGCCACGGTATTTGCTTTAAGTGAAAAGAAGACGGTGCTGGTTGGAGTAGACCTTAGAAAACCAAAGATATTTGATGACTTCGAATTAAACAATGACCTTGGAATTGTAAACTATCTAATTGATCAGGCTTCACCTGATGAGATTATTCAGCAAAGTAAAATTCCCTATTTGGATGTAATTACTTCAGGTCCTGTACCTCCAAATCCTTCTGAATTACTCTTAACAGAGAAAATGGATAAATTAATTGAAGATCTTAAACAAGATTATGATTATATAATTCTGGATACGCCGCCCATAGGAATGGTTGCCGATGCTCTTAACCTGGTCAAGCATGCAGATGCGACTTTATATATGATTAGACAGGATTATACCAAAAGAGGGATGCTGGAGACCATCAACCAAAAATACGACAAGGGAGAGATAAAGAATATAAGTTTTGTATTGAATCACTTTGTCCATAGCGCCAAATATGGCTATGGCTATGGTTATGGCTATGGCTATGGTTATGGCTACGGTTATAATCGTTATGCTAAAGGTTATTACGGAGCAGCACCAACAAAACTTTCCCAGTTAAAAGCGTCCTGGAAAAAGTTTATGAGGAACTTCGAATAGTGAATAGTGAATAGTGAGGTGTGAGGAGTGAAGCGTGAAGAGAATTAATTAAGAAAAGAATGAATCATAAAGACCTGGATGTTTGGAAGAAGAGTATTGATTTGGTTGAAACTATCTACAAGATTTCTGCTGAATTTCCAGCTTCTGAGATTTATGGATTAACAAATCAAATAAGACGTGCTTCGGTATCTGTATCGTCCAATATCGCAGAAGGAGCTGGTCGTAATAGTGATAAAGAATTATTGTATTTTCTGAATGTAGCTTTAGGTTCACTTGCAGAAGTTGAAACTCAAGTGGAAATTGCTTTACGCCTTAAATTTATTTCTACTGCAGAATCCATTTTTAAGCAAATAACAGAAGTTCGCAAATTGAGTATAGGTTTTAGAAATTATATTAATAAAAAATCTAATCACTAATCACTAATCACGATTCACTAGAAAGAATGAGCGAAGCGAATTCAGATAACTGGCTATACGAAATCACCCCTAAGCGTAAACTGATTGACCTTAATTTCAGGGAGATATGGAGATACAGGGATTTACTGATTCTTTTTGTAAAGCGAAATATAGTAACGGTTTATAAGCAAACAATACTGGGACCTTTATGGTATTTTATTCAACCTATGTTTACAGCGATCACCTTTACCCTTGTTTTTAATAATATCGCTAATATTCCCACAGGGAATGTGCCACCATTTCTTTTTAACCTGGCAGGTATTACGGCCTGGAATTATTTTAGCCAGTGTTTCACAGGAACCTCTGATACCTTTCGGGCAAATGCCGGTATTTTTGGGAAGGTCTATTTTCCAAGGGTTATCATGCCATTATCTAATGTGATCACCAATCTTTTTAAATTTGGGATACAAATTGGAGTACTTATCATTGTTTATTTATATGTGATATGGAGCGGAAAAGAGATAAGCCCAAATTCAAACCTGCTATTATTTCCTGTATATGTTTTGATGATGGCTCTTTTAGGACTGGGGTTGGGAATGATCATTTCTGCCTTTACAACTAAGTATAGGGACTTAAATGTTTTGGTGGGATTTGCCACTTCTTTACTGGTCTATTTTTCAGCAGTACCCTATCCGCTTAGTGAAGTTTCGGAGAAAATGCCGGACTGGGACTGGGTGGTTAAATATAATCCCTTAACCCAGATCATTGAAGGCTTTAGGTATATGATCCTTGATACCGGTATTTTTACCTGGTCAGGGTTCTTTTATACACTTGTAATTTCTATAGTTCTATTTCTTTTCGGTTTAATTATTTTTAACAGGACGGAGAAGAATTTTATTGATACTGTTTAAGAGTGAAGAGTGAAGAGTGAAGCGTCAGAAGTATGTTCTGTAATTTACTTTTAGACAACCGACAACCGACAACCGACAACCGATAACCGACAACCGATAACCGACAACAGAATGCCCGGAACTAAAAAAATACCTCTTTTCTGGTGGAGTGAGATCCGACTGATGGGAAAGAAGAAGGAAAATTACGGTGATCTTCTTTCTAAATATATTGTTGAAAAAGTTGCGGGAAAAGAAGCAAAATGGGTACATCCTAAAAAGCAGGCCTGGTATAACCTAAACAAAACACATTATCTTGCTGCAGGAAGTATTCTAGCTCAGGCTACCAGCGATAGTATAGTATGGGGTAGTGGTATTGTAGACCGAAAGCTTAAAATTGCAAATTCAAAGTTTTATGCGGTTAGAGGACCAGAAACCAGAAAATATTTAATAGAACAGGGATTAGACTGCCCCGAGGTATATGGAGATCCGGCAGTTTTATTGCCCGATTTCTATGCACCCAAAATTGAAAAGAAATATGAATTGGGGATTATTCCTCATTACGTAGATTTTAAAAAGATCTCAGCCGAATATCAAAACGTGGAGAGAGTTAAGATAATAGATATGATGACGCTGGACATTGAAAAAACTACAGATGAGATCCTGGCCTGTGAAAAGATCATCTCCTCTTCCCTGCATGGGGTTATCGTACCACATACTTATGGAATCCCGGCTATATGGATGCAGTTCTCCGATAAAGTTTTTGGAGACAACATTAAATACAAGGATTATTTTAAGTCGGTAGATATTTACAATTATAAAATTCAAAGATATCGGGATGGAATGAAGATAGACGATTTATTAGATTGTTTTAAGAAAGATCAGGTTTTGCCAGATCCAGACCGGATTAAAGAACTAAGAAACGGCCTTATTAATAATTGCCCGTTCAGGAATAGTAATATTAACAGCTAATGGATAAGGTTTCAAGAGATAATAAGGAAAAGAACCGGCAGCATTATAATAAATTATATGCCGATTATTCTATTAGGAATATTTTGATCTGGTTAAAAGATTTGGATAGTTTCCTTGATGGTGCCTGTGCTACAGAAACCAGCTGGCATGCTCTTTATCAGGATGGCTTTAAGGATAGACTTGAGGATAAGAAAGTAATGGAAATGGGATGTGGAGATTGTGTAAATGCCGCAATGATGGCGGGACTGGGTGCAGAAGTTTATGCCAATGATATTGCCGAGGCTAGTGGGGAGATCATCAAAAAATTAAACCAGGCCTGGGAATTTAAGTATCCCATAAAATTTGTGAAAGGCGATTTTCTCAAAAATAACCTTGAAGCCGGAAAGTTTGATTTTGTAGTGGGAAAAGCATTTTTACATCATTTAACTCTACCAGAGGAAAAAGAATTTTTAAGAGAAACTGCGCGTCTATTAAAACCTGAGGGAGAAGCACGCTTTTTTGAACCGGCGGTAAATAGTAGGATTCTGGATGAAATTAGGTGGATGATCCCTGTAAAGGGAAGACCTTCAAAATTGAACAGGAAGAAGTTTACAGAATGGAAAGAGAATGATCCTCATCCCGATAGAAGTTTTAGTTCTTTACACTTTAAAAATGTGGGTACAGCATTCTTTAAATTTGTTAAGATAAAACCTGTAGGTACTCTTGAGAGATTCAACAGACTTATTCCAAGGGGTAAACATAATATTAGATACCGTAGATGGGCTTTTAAAGCCGAACAGAATATTCCCCTGCTAATAAATACTTATCTTACCAGGAGCCAGCTTATAGTCTATAAAGAACCTTTGCAATGAGTATAATTTTAAAAGCTGAAAACATTTCCAAGCAATACCGCCTTGGTACCGTTGGTACTGGTACACTGGGGGATGATCTAAAGAGATGGTGGTATGGTATACGAGGAAAAGAAGATCCTTTTTTAAAGGTAGGAGCGGTTAATGAACGCAACAGCCTGGCGAATGAAGATTATGTATGGGCATTACGAGATATTAATTTTGAAGTAAAACAGGGAGAAGTACTGGGAATCATTGGTAAAAATGGCGCCGGTAAATCAACCCTGCTTAAACTCCTTTCCAGGGTCACCTCACCCACTATGGGAACTATAAGAACCAAAGGCCGTATTGCTTCACTTTTGGAGATAGGAACAGGATTTCATCCTGAGCTTACCGGTAGAGAGAATATATTTATGAATGGAGCCGTTTTGGGAATGACCAGGATGGAGATAAAAAATAAACTGGAAGAGATCATCGCTTTCTCCGGTTGTGAAAAGTATATAGATACGCCGGTTAAACGATATAGTAGCGGGATGACTGTAAGGCTGGGATTTGCCGTTGCTGCACACCTGGAACCAGAGATACTGGTCGTGGATGAGGTGCTTGCCGTAGGTGATGCCGAGTTTCAGAAAAAAGCTATTGGGAAAATGCAGGACCTTTCTACCGGTGAAGGCAGAACGGTGTTATTTGTGAGTCATAATATGGGAAGTATCCAGAGTCTTTGTAATAGATGTATTTTATTAGAACATGGTTTAATAACTTATACCGGTACCACAGAAGAAACTATTTCAAAATATCTTTCTACCAGTAAAGAATCTATTTCTGATTTATCCAAAATTAAGGAAAGATCTGGATTGGGGAATTTAAGATTTACTAAGGTACTATTGGGGAATCCACTTACTGAAACGAGAGTTTTTAAGCTGGGAGAAAAAATTGGGTTTCATTTTAATTTTATCGTTGATAATAATATAGCAACCAACAAATTGAGAGTGATCGTAGGAGTTTATAATGAGAGAGAAGAAGGTATATTAAGATTTGATAGTGATGCAAACGCAAATTTAACTATAGATTCCGATCATATAAAAGGTGAGATATCATGTATTATGGAGGACCATTTAAATATCATGCCGGGTAAGTATTCCGTTAACATTGCTTTATTTAATAATGGTGAAATGGAAGATTATATTGCCGATAAAATAATGTTCAATGTCGTTAATGATAACTATCTAGGTGGTAGTAGAACTTTAGATAATATAAATCTCGCAAAAATTTTATATAAACATAATTGGAGTTTGAAACCCATGTAATTAAAGTGATTTATGATAGATGACGTGTCGAAATTAAAAGACTTACCATATTTATATGATCGGGCAGGAAGAGTATGTATTACGGAAGATACTGTTTTACGCATTGTCGAAAATGACACCAAAATAAGAGAATATAAAGAAATTTTAAATTCTGATTATGTAGAAGGTTGGTTCTCTAGTGGGTTAGTATACACTGAAATACAAAAAGAGAACGATGGGGAATTGATTTTACAACATAAAAAAATCCCTTTTATATTACATCCCTGCGAATATTCTAATGAAATGTTCTGGAGAGCGGCTTCTATGATTTTAAGGTTAAATTTGAATCTTTCTGAGAATGGTTTTTTATTACATGATGCCCATCCCTGGAATGTTAGTTTTGATGGGGAATCACCTGTTTTCTATGATTTTACATCTATTAAGAAGTCCAATTCTATTTCCAAGGATTGGTTTGAAGAATTCTACAGCTACTTTATAGTGCCAATTTGGTTAGCAAGTTATTCAAAAAAGACTTATCCTTTTTCAAAAGAATACAGGAAGGAACATACTAATGGCTTTGGGTTGAAAATTTTTAAGTCTAAGTATATAAAAAAAATAATCTTTAGAAATTTCACGTCTCTGGTTAAATATCAGGATGAACCTCAGAAATTATTAACTAAGTTAATTGATTGGGTTGAAAAGCATAAACCTATTTCAAAAGAACCGGAATATTGGTCTAATTATTATGATACGCATAATTTGGACTTTAAAAATCCAGAGACTATAAAGCAAAAATTTGTTTATAATATTCTATCTGAGCAGAAACCTGAAAAAGTTCTTGATTTAGCTTCAAATAAAGGATATTATGCAGAAATGGCTTCATACTTAGGTGCCTCTGTAATGGCTTTTGATTACGAGGAGGAAATTGTGAATCATTTAGCTCTTGTGAATGATTCAAATAATAAGATAACTCCTGCTTTTATGGATTTAAAGTTTCCTACTCCTAGTTTAGGTCCTGGTTTATTTTGGCGGGATTCATTTTATCGTTTTAAATCTAACATTGTTCTAGCGTTGGGCTTAATTCATCATATTTGTTTATCTCAGGAAGTTCCGGTTTATTTATTTTGTGAGACTTGTAAGAAATATGCCATGGATGGTATTATTTTGGAATTTGTTGATCCCTCAGATATACATGTAAAGACATGGAATAAAAAGACCCCAAAAGATTATTCTATTGAATCAATTCAAAAATTCATGGAAAATAAATTTTTAAATTGTAAAAAAAGCGAGTTGGACTCAAATAATGGTATCAATAGAACATATCTATATTTTTATAAATAGCTTAATCAAAATGGGATAAAAACAGAATAAATTTGAGAGACTATTTATTTGAAGAGTAATGGTAAAGTAATTACTTTCAATTTAAAGAATAACTGTTGGTGCAAAATTTATGGATTATTAATTAGAATAAATTACACACTTCATGTTCTAAATCTACTTTAAGAGTAATGATTGAAAAAATAAAAAGAGAGATCCGGAAATATATATCTCAGAGTTTAAGGGATATTACTCTAGGTTTAGCTAATAATGGGAACTTAAATAATAAGATATTAATCCAGAATGGTAAAATTTGGTCTTCACAATTAAAAGAAAGAAAGATAGAAAACTTAAGCGATGCTGAGTTTAAGGTTTTTTCTCAATGGGGAGATGATGGAATCATTCAGTATCTTATCAATCATCTTTCAATTGCAAATAAATCATTTATAGAATTTGGAGTAGAAGATTATCAGGAAGCTAATACCAGATTTTTGTTAGTTAATGATAACTGGTCTGGTCTCGTTCTGGATGGGAGTCCAGAAAATATCTTGAAAATAAAGAAAGACGAAATATTCTGGAAATATGATTTAAGAGCGAAAAGCGCGTTTATAACGGCTGAGAATATTAATGAATTAATAAATGAAGAAGGCATTGAAGGTGAGGTTGGATTATTACATATCGATATTGATGGGAATGATTACTGGATCTGGAAAGCTTTAGAAGTTGTAGATCCCATTATAATGATTGTTGAGTATAATAGCATATTTGGAAGCAAAAGAGCCATAACTATACCTTATTCAGATGATTTTTATAGATTTAAAGCTCATTATAGTGGTTTATATGCTGGAGCTTCTCTAAAGGCATTATGTGATTTGGCTGAAAAAAAGGGATATAGTTTTATTGGTTGCAATAGTGCCGGGAACAATGCATATTTTGTAAAAAAAGGCTATTGTAAAGATTTGAAAATTTTGAATTCTGAAACTGGTTATGTAGAATCGAAATTTCGGGAGTCCAGGGATGAAAACGGGAATTTAAATTATAAAAGAGAAGGAGACAGAATTGAGGTGATAAAGGATATGCCCATTTATAATACAGATACTAACCAAATAGAAAAAATATAATGGGAGAATTAAAATATCCAGTTTACCAGCCCAGCTTAAATGGTAATGAAAAGAAATATGTGAATGAATGTTTAGATTCTACATGGATCTCGGGTAAAGGTAAGTTTATTGATAAATTTGAAAAGGATTTCGCAAAATATATAGGTTCTAATCATGCAGCTGGTGTTTGCAATGGCACAGTAGCCTTACATCTGGCTCTTGAAGCATTGGGTATAGGAGAGGGGGATGAAGTAATTGTGCCTACGCTTACTTACGTAGCTTCAGTAAATGCTATAACCTACACCGGCGCCAAACCTGTTTTTGTTGATTCTCTGGAAAGCACCTGGCAAATAGATCCTGAGGACGTTAAGGAGAAAATCACTTCAAAAACTAAAGCAATTATTTGTGTTCATTTATATGGCCATCCATGTGAAATGAAAAGTCTGGTTGAAATATGCGAAAAGCATGGTCTATTTCTGGTAGAAGATTGCGCAGAGGCCATAGGTTCACAATATGATGGGAAGCACGTTGGGGTCTTTGGTGATGTTGCTACGTTCAGCTTTTACGGAAATAAAACCATTACCACCGGAGAAGGAGGTATGGTAACGACAAATGATGAAACTCTTTATGAGCGAATCATTCATTTAAAAGGTCAGGGGCTTGCAAAATATAGAGAATACTGGCATGATGCTATTGGTTATAATTACCGGATGACGAATATATGTGCCGCCATTGGCCTTGCCCAGTTAGAACGTATAAACTCTATAATTGAGAAAAAAATAGAAATTGCTAAATGGTACCGAGAGGAATTCAAAGAAAGTAATTTTGAATTTCATATTGAAACCAAAAATGTTGTTCACTCTTACTGGATGTGTACAATTTTGCTGCCGATGGATGTTGACAGGCGTGAATTGAAAGAATACTTACTAAATAACGGAATTGAAACCCGACCCATGTTTTATCCTGTACATACTATGCCGATTTATGCACAAAAATATGAGAAGCATAAGGCAGCTGAAGCCTTGGCTCGAAGAGGGATAAATCTTCCTAGCTATCCAGGTCTTAAAAAGACAGATATTCAAGAGATAGTAGGTTATATGTTTTCTTATCAAAATTTAAAAAATGGATAATAAATTTTCTGTTATTGGTTCCGGAGGGCATAGTAGATCTGTAATAGCTCTTTTGAAAGATCAGGGTTTTGAAGTGGACGGGATTTATGATGATTCTTATAAAGAAGAGGAGAATGAGGTAATAAATTCAGTAAAACTGGTTGGTAAGATTCAAGATTATATTGGTAGTTATAAGGTAGTTCTTGCTGTTGGAGATAATATGATAAGAAAGGAATTATTTAATAATTTTTCGAAACAGATCTATTCCGGTAATATATTTCACTCCCGGTGTTTTCTTGAAAGTTCTTCAATAATAGGTGCATCCAATTTAATATTTGGAAATGTACTGATAAATGCTAATGCAGAAATAGGGGATAATAATATAATAAATACAGGAGCCATTCTGGAACATGAAGTACAAATTGGCTCCCATAATCATATTTCTGTAGGCTCTATCATATGCGGTAGGGTAAAGATTGGGAATGGTTGTTTTATAGGAGCTGGAGCAGTTATAAATGATCAGATTTCTATTTGTGATGGAGTTACCGTTGGTTCTAATTCTGTTGTAATAAACTCTATAGAAGAACCAGGGATATATGTTGGCAACCCCGTTCAAAAAATTCATAACAAACCGAAAACAATAAATGAGTAATATATTAATAAACATTCCACAAATAAATAAAGCATATGGGGGGGTTTATCAATATTCTATCGCTTTGATAAAAATCCTAGCAGATAGTAATTTATCTCATGATTTTTTCATTTTTTGCCATAATCCCGATCCAGCCATTATTGAAATAATTGATAAATACCCTAATTTTCATCATCCAAAACCACCCAATCTTTTATACGTCCGCGCAGAGACCTTTTTTCATACCTTTTTAAATAAACTGTATAAGCGAGTTAAAATAAAAAAGAGGTTTTATAGAGAAGACATGTATGATTGGCTGGTTAAAAATTTGAATATTGATATTATTCATAGCCCTTATCAGGTCAATATAAAAAAGGATGGTGTAAAAAGTATTACCACCTTACACGATGTTCAGGAACTACATTTTCCTGAATTTTTTACTTCGGCACAAAGAGCCCAGCGTGCCGTCAATTACAAAAAATCGATTGACGAGGCAGATGCCGTAATAGTAAGTTATAATCATGTAAAAAAGGATATTATTAAATATTTTAATAAGCATGAAGAAAAGGTGCATACAATATTGCTAGACATGCAAAAATTGTGGTTTGAAAAAATAGAAAATATCGACCTAGTTAAACTTAATGAGAAGTACGAGCTTCCCACGAACTTTATTTTATACCCCGCATCATCATGGGAGCATAAAAATCATTTAAAATTAATAGAAGCTCTGAAATATCTGAATGCTCCTGAAATCCAACTAATCTGCACAGGTAATTTAACTGATCATTTCCATAATGACATTTTACCTGTGATTGAGAAAAATAATCTTTCGAACCAGGTAAGATTTTTGGGTATAGTTTCAGATGAAGAGTTATTGAAATTATATAAGACTTGTCGTGCCGTTATTGTTCCAACTTTATATGAAGCCGGAAGCTTTCCGCTTATGGAAAGTATTTTATTAAACGTGCCAGTGATTTGTTCTAATGTAACTTCGTTACCTGAAACTATCGAGGATGATAGGTTCACTTTTGACCCGCAGGATGTGGAGGACATGGCTCAAAAAATAAACCTAATCTGGAGTGATGATCAATACAGGGAATTAAATTTAAGTAGAATAAAAATTCAGGCAGAAAAATTAAGATTTAATAATGCAGGGTTAAAAATTAATAAAGTATATGAAACTTTATCAAAGGTTTAAATATGAATGATATTCGTAAAATTAAAAAAGCACTGATAACCGGAATTACAGGTCAGGATGGAGCATACCTGGCAGAATTTCTACTGGACAAAGGATATGAAGTTCATGGTATTAAAAGAAGGAGTTCCTCTTTTAATACGGATAGAGTTGACCATCTCTATCAGGATCCTCACGAAAAAAATATTAGATTTAAACTTCATTATGGTGATCTAAGTGATTCTATGAATCTTACCCGTATCATTCAGGAAGTACAACCTGACGAGATCTATAACCTTGGAGCGATGTCCCATGTAAAAGTAAGCTTCGAAACCCCCGAGTATACCGGAAATGTTGATGGGCTTGGAACCTTGCGAATACTTGAGGCCGTACGCTTACTTGGACTAACTCAGAAAACCAAAATCTACCAGGCCTCCACCTCAGAGCTTTTCGGAAAAGTACAGGAGGTGCCTCAAAATGAAAAAACTCCATTTTATCCCCGTAGTCCCTATGGTGTCGCAAAACTATATGCTTATTGGATGACAGTTAATTACAGGGAGGCTTATAATATGTATGCCTGTAACGGAATTTTATTCAATCATGAGTCTCCATTAAGAGGAGAAACATTTGTTACCAGAAAGATCACGCGAGCAGCGGCCCGAATTGCTTTAGGGATGCAGGACACCCTGTATTTAGGGAATCTTGATGCCCGCCGGGATTGGGGTCATGCTAGGGACTATATAAGAGCCATGTGGTTAATGCTGCAACAGGAAGAGCCAGATGATTACGTGATTGCCACAGGAGTAACTACTTCGGTAAGAGATTTCGTAAAGATGGCATTTTCTGAACTTGGAATTGAACTTAAGTTTGAAGGACAGGGAATTGAGGAAATTGCAAAAGTGACCTCATGCTCCAATCCTGAATTTCAGCTTGCGGAAGGAAATTGTGTGCTTAAAATAGACCCGGATTATCACCGACCAACCGAAGTGGACCTGTTAATTGGGGATGCATCTAAATGCAGGGAAAAACTGGGCTGGTCACCTGTATATAGCTTGGAGGACCTAGTAAGAGAAATGATAAAGTCTGATTTGAAACTCTTTCAAAAAGAAAAGTACTTAAGGGATGGAGGTCATGAGACGCTGGATTATAACGAATAGGCCCCCTAGCCCCCAAAGGGGGAGTTAAAAATAAGGGTGAAGAGTGAAGAGTGAAGGGTGAGGAGTGAAGAGAAAGAATTGAACAGAAAACGAATAGTTTGAATAAAGATTCGAAAATATATGTTGCGGGACATCGCGGAATGGTGGGCTCAGCATTGGTTAGAAAGCTGGAAGCAGAAGGTTTTACCAATCTGGTTTTAAAGACTTCAAAGGAGCTGGATCTGATCGATCAGAAAGAGGTTGTCTCTTTCTTTGAACAGGAAAAACCTGAATATGTTTTCCTGGCTGCAGCCAAAGTGGGAGGGATAGAAGCTAATAATACTTACCGGGCACAATTTCTTTACGAAAACCTGATGATACAAAATAATGTGATCCATCAGAGTTATGTTCATGGAGTAAAAAAACTTTTATTCCTAGCTTCTTCCTGTATCTATCCAAAATTAGCTCCACAGCCAATAAAGGAGGAATATCTGCTTAGTGGGAAGCTGGAACCTACTAACGAGCCTTACGCGATTGCTAAAATAGCAGGGGTTAAAATGTGTGAAAACTATAACCGGCAGTATGGCTGCAAGTTTATTTCGGTTATGCCTACCAATTTGTATGGTCCTAACGATAACTACGATCTACAAGAATCTCATGTGCTTCCTGCCTTATTGCGTAAATTTCATGAGGCTAAACAAAAAATGGATTCAACGGGCAAATTAGAAACTGTCGAACTGTGGGGTAGTGGAAATCCCAGAAGGGAGTTTCTACATGTAGACGATCTGGCGGAAGCCTGCTATCATTTAATGTTAACTTTTGAAGGTAATATTAGTGTTAATGTAGGTACAGGCAAAGATATCTCCATTAAAGAGCTTGCTGAACTTGTTAAAGAGATCACCGGTTTTGAGGGGAAGCTTGTTTGGAACATAGATAAACCTGATGGCACTCCAAGAAAATTACTCGATGTTTCTTTAATAGAAGATCTGGGCTGGAAATACAGGATTAAACTGCAAGAGGGGATAAAGAAAGTGTATCGCGAAAAATTTCTAAGTTAGATGCCTGGCAGACCATTAATATCTATTATTACGGTAAACCTCAATGATGTAAAAGGTTTGGAGAGAACGTTGAAAAGTGTTTTTGAACAAACCTGGCAGGAATTTGAATTTATAGTTATTGATGGTGCCTCTTCAGATGGGAGTAAAAAGCTAATTGAAAGTCATAATGAGAAGATAGATCGTTGGGTTAGTGAACCCGATAGTGGAATTTATAATGCCATGAACAAAGGGATTGAAATGTCCACTGGCCGATATTTATTATTCTTAAATAGTGGTGATCTCTTGAATACAAATGATATTCTTGAAGAAAGTTATGGACATTTAGCACATGAAGAGATAATTTATTTTAATGTGCTTGTAGAGGAAAAGGATCAACTTAAATTAATAGAATATCCACAGCAATTACGATTTTCAGATTTGCTATATGGAACTTTATGTCATCAATCGGTTTTTATAAGAAAGGAATTATTTCATAAGGCAGGTAAGTATGACGAAACTTTGAAAATTGTATCTGATTGGAAATTTTTGATTATATCACTGTTTAAGGAGAACTGTACTTGTAAAAAAGTTGATCTTCAACTAAGCATTGTCAATTCAGAAGGGATAAGTGCTTTATCTGAAAATGAATCATTGATTCTTGCGGAAAGAGAAAAAGTAATTCAAGATCATTTTAAGGCGTTTTTAAAGGAGGTTGAAGAATTAAACGATCTTAAGTTTCTAGTGGAAAACCTAAAAAAATCACGAAAAATAAATTTATTAGTAAGACTGGGATTATTAAAGAAATTTTAAATCAGACTTATGGCCTATGATGCTTTAAATTTATTTAGGATAATCTTTTCTTGCAGAAAAATATATTCCAAAATTTGGATTAAGTGTCTGAAATAAGATAATGAAATTATTAATAACCACCCCATTTTTAGTAAGCGTTGGCGGAACAGAAATAGAAACGCTTATTACTGCACAAGAACTGGCAGGCTCAGGACAGTTTCAAAAAATTGAGATATTTTCTCCTTACAAACCAGAGTTACAGAATTTTCAGGATCTAATTGTAGCTCAAAATATAAAATTTATTACCTATCCTGATTTTTTTAAAAAGCCACTTATAAAAAAAATCAACACCTTTTTAAGGCGAGTTTTTAATATAAAGTATTCTTTCATTGAGGATATGTATTGGAAGCTGCAATTCTTAAAACGATTTGACTATGTCTACGTTCTTACCTCACCCTCTCAAAAATATTATTTCCCAATATTTCGAAATTTTGATCTTAAAAAATGTTTGGTTAAATATACAATGATAGAGGAACAGGATTTTAAGGTGATGAAAAAAGAGTATTTAAAAGCCATTAAATGGAATATTGTTATGAGCTACAGGCATAAGGATCTTTTCAATACTATGCTTGATAGTAATAATATAGTTGTACAGGATATTATAATAGCCAATGAAGAACGTCTATTGCAATCTAAATCAAACAGGTCTTTTACTTTTGGTTTATTATCCAGGTTTTCTAGAGAGAAAAGGATAGAACAAGCAATTCTACTCATATATAATTTAACGTTAAGTGGTTTTAATCCTAATTTGATTATTCAGGGAGAAGGGGATAATAACTATGTTCTAGAATTAGAGAAATTAATAGAAGAATATAGCTTAGGGAATAATATAACATTACTAAAAAGAAGTATTTCTCCATCCAATACTCATTTATTTTATAAGAATATCTCATTTTTTCTAATTACATCAAAATTCGAGACAGGACCTTTAACCGGATTGGAAGCAATGGCTGCCGGAGTTCCGGTTCTATCTGTTGATGTAGGCGCTATGAAAGAACGATTAGGAAAACATACAGATTTAATTGTGAACGACTTTGAGGAAATGGTGGAAGTGGCAAAAAATCTAATGCAATTAAACGATGAAGTTTACCACGAACTTTCTACCTCAATAAAGAAGACTTATATTTCCAACTGTTCTAATTCACCCAAAATTAAGTCCCTTGGGAAACTCTTTTTTAATTGATAATGGTATGAAAGGATTGGTGTCTATAATAATTCCCTGTTATAATGATGGACGATATATTGAGCAGGCTATTCAATCAATTTTAGATCAAACTTATTCTAATAGGGAGATTATAGTCATAGACGACGGATCCAATAATGAAACCAAAAATATTCTTAAGGATCTTGATCAAAAAATAGACTTATTGATAACCCAGGAGAATCAAGGTACAAGTGCAGCTAGAAATATAGGTATTTCTTATGCAAAAGGAAAATTCATTCTTCCTCTGGACTCCGATGATTATTTTGAACCAGACTTTATTGAAAAAAGTGTAAATATTTTAGAAAAAGATTCGAGAGTAGGTTTAGTAACCTGTCATGCTCATATAATTAAGGACGATAATATAACTGGAGAAATTATATCTGTGGGAGGGCAGGCAAAAGATATGTTGATAAGGAATGGAGTGCTGGCTAATTCTTTATTCAGAAAGAAAGTATGGGAGGATGTTTCGGGATATGATGAAAAAATGGTCCAGGGTTATGAAGATTGGGATTTTAATATCTCAATTACCCAAAAAGGCTGGCAGGTTTATGTGATCGATGAATTTCTTTTTAATTATCGATTGAAGAAGAAATCAAGAAATACTTTTGCAAATTTTTCTCATAAATATGATTTGCTTACCTATATTAATTTAAAACATCAAGATACTTTCGTAAATAACTATAGTGAAAATATCCAGAATCTTTTTTCTCAGATGGAAAAAATCGAAAAGGAAAAAATTAGAATAGAAAACTCATTATCTAATCGATTAGGGATGGTAATCTTAAAGCCAATCAGGCTTATTAGAAGTATATTAAATAAAAATTCTCCTAGTTATTGAATTTAAATTTATGAGCAAAAAAAAACCTGTAATAATTGAAATTCTGGGAGGTATAGGGAATCAAATGTTTCAATTTGCACTCGCAAAAATTTTAGCTGAAAAAAATGACTCAGAATTATTTATTGACACTAACTTTTATAAAGAAACATCTCAAAACTTAAAGAATTTTCCAAGGTATTTTTCTGTTGGGATTTTTGACCTGCAATTTAAATTGGCAACTGAAAAAGAAAAAATTTTTTTTAAACATCCTTCATTAAAAAACAGGTTAAATAGAAAATTGGGACTGAATTATCCAAAAGTCTTTAAGGAGAAATCCTTTAACTTCGATCCAGAACTGCTTACCATGAAAGCGCCAATATTTTTAAAAGGATATTTTCAGAGTTACAAATACTTTGCTGGGACAGAAAGTAAAATAAGGCAATTGTATGAATTTCCTGTTGAAAAACTAGATAGTAGAAATGAAGAAATTAAAAGTAGAATTATAACTAAAACTTCTGTTTCTGTTCATATTAGGCGGGGAGATTATGTAGAGAATAGAAAAACCCAGGATTTTCACGGTAATTGCTCTGTCGAATATTATAAGAAGGCAGTTGAATATTTATCAGCAACAATAAAAGATTTCAACCTGGTATTTTTTTCAGATGATATTGAATGGGTTCAAAACCAATTTAAAGATTTGCCGTATGAAAAAAAATTTGTGACCGGCAATCTATACGAGAACAGTTGGAAAGATATGTATTTAATGAGCTTATGTGATCATAATATAATTGCTAATAGTTCATTTAGCTGGTGGGCAGCCTGGCTTAACAAAAATCCAGAAAAGAAAGTTGTAGCTCCAAAAAAATGGTTTGCTGATATGGATCAGGAACAAAAATCATTAGATTTATTACCTCCAGACTGGGTACGCATTTAAAATAAGTAGAAGAACTCTTAATGATAGAAAAACTATCTATAGTAATCCCGTGTTATAATGATCCTTTGTTCATTGAAGAAAGTATAGATTCTGCCATTTCTCAATCCTATGGAAATAAAGAGGTTATTGTCGTAGATGACGGTTCAGATGTTGAAACTAAGGAAATTATAAAAAGTTTTAAATCAAAAATTGACTTAATAATAACACAGGAAAATAAAGGATTAAGTGCAGCAAGAAATAAGGGGATTCAAGAAGCTAATGGAAAATATATCATAGTACAGGATAGCGATGATTATTTTGACTCTTCCTTTGCTGAAAAAGCAATCAATATTATAAGATCAAATGAAGACTGTAAAATTGTAACTTGTGAGGCAAGAAGATTTAGTCAGGCAGGAACTATAGATATTTTCACTCCGGTAGGAGGGAGCCTCCGAAATTTTTTATTTCAAAATTCAGCGATTGGAAACGCATTATTTAGAAAAGATGAATTTTTAAAAATTGAGGGTTATGATGAGGAGATGACGCAGGGTTTCGAAGATTGGGAATTTTATATTCGTCTTTTAGAGTTAGGAGGATATGCACATGTCATTAAAGAACCATTATTTAATTATAGGCAGAAGAATATTTCAATGCGAAGGGAAGCAAATCAGATTCAATTTGAAATCTGGGAATATATCTTTAAAAAAAATCGTCATCTGTATCTTGCCAGTTATGATAAATTAATAGAAAACTATACTAAGACATTAAGAAAGGAACGAAACCAGTTTTTAAAACTGAAAGATTCAAAAGAATATATCTTAGGTGACTTAATATTAAAGCCTTTTAGATATTTGAAAAAAAGATTCTTATCCTGATATGATTATAAATATTCCAGAAGTCAGCATTATAATGGCTACCTATAACCGGGCTCATTTTATTCTTGAAACTTTAAAATCTATCCAGAATCAAAATTTTCAAAATTGGGATTGTTTAATCATAGATGATGGCGGGAGTGATAACACTTTTGAGGTGATTGAACCAATTCTTAATACTGATTCACGCTTTAAATATCTTCAACGTCCCGAAAAGTATACTAAAGGTTTACCCGGATGCCGGAATTACGGCTTAGATAAAGCCGCCGGGGATTTTATTTTGTTTTTTGATGATGACGATATCGCTCATCCAGATTTGTTAGCAATTTCACATTCAGAATTATCAAACGGGAAGTTTGATTTTTGTAGATTTCAAAGAGAAACTTTTCAGGGAGAGTTTTTTTACAACTTCGATAATGATACAAACATAACGCGGGAATATTTAGGTGTAGAGAAGATCGAAAAAGTAGTTCTTAATGAAATTCCTTTTAATTCATGCCAGATTTTATGGAATAGAAGGTGTTTTGAAAATAAGCGATTCAAGGAAGATTTAATGTACGCGGAAGAATGGGAACTTTACTCCAGGATCTTATCTGATAACTTTAAGGGAGTCTCAATAAATAAAACACTAATGTATGGGCGTAAGCATGCTAATTCTAATACGGGAGAATATATGGGTGGAAATCAAATAAGGATTCAGTCTCATATAGAAGCTTATATTTTAGTATTCAAAAATCTAGTGACTAAAGACTTAATAACTCAAAATCTTTTAAAACATTTTTTACAGATGAGTTTTTATTTTAGGTCACCGCGATTGATAAAACTGATTTTAAAGAAATCTAATTATTCTCTTACACGCAAGCAATTGTATAGGGCAGGATTCTATTTTTATCCGTTAATTAGACCTCTTTTTGTTATAAAAGGTAAAATAATCGACGCTTGAAAATTTTGATTTGTTTTGGTACACGTCCAGAGGCAATTAAGATGGCTCCAGTGATACATGAGCTGACAAAGCATGGTCTTAAGCCAGTCGTATGTGTAACAGCCCAGCATCGCGAAATGCTGGATGGCGTGCTCAGTTTTTTTGAAATTATGCCAGATTATGATCTAGATTTGATGACTAAAAATCAGAATCTAAATCTTCTTAGCGCTGCAGTTTTAAAAGAGTTCAATACAATACTTCAGAAAGAAAAGCCTCAGGTTACCCTGGTTCAGGGTGATACCACAACAGCATTAATGGCTTCTATAGCATCTTTTCATAGTGGTATTCTCATAGGGCATATTGAAGCTGGATTGAGAACTTATAATTTGCAGGCTCCTTATCCCGAAGAGGCTAATCGCCAGTTAATTGGTAGATTGGCCGATTTTCATTTTGCTCCTACCATAAGATCAAAGCAAAATTTATTAAAGGAAGGAGTTCCGGAAGATAGAATAGTTTTAACCGGGAATACTATTGTTGACGCCTTAAATTTTGGAAGGTCTAGATTAGATAGTATTTCTAAAAATAGTGTGGCACAGGAAATCAGGAAAAAATTAGATCCTGATAAAAAGACTGTTCTGGTAACTGGTCATAGAAGAGAAAATTTTGGTGATGGCTTCCAGGAGATATGTATTGCCTTAAAAAAAATAGTTTCAACACAAAAAATACAAATAGTTTTCCCCGTTCATTTGAACCCAAATGTTCAAAATGCAGTATTAAAAAATCTCGCAGAACTGGATGATATTCATTTAATAGATCCTGTAGAATATCCAGTATTATTATGGTTATTGAGTATTTCTGATCTGGTTATTTCCGATTCTGGCGGTATCCAGGAGGAAGCACCAAGTTTTAATAAACCAATAATTGTTACTCGTGAAGTTTCAGAACGTATGGAAGGTGTAGATGCTGGAATTGCATTTTTAACTGGAGCATCAGAAAATAAAATAACAGAAAAAGTTTTTAATTTATTGAATAATGACTGGACGGGACTTGATGAAAATCCATATGGTGACGGACATGCCTCTGCAAGAATAGCTGAGTTTTTAATTATGATGAATGAAAAATAAAAAACCGGCCAAAATTTTAATCGTTGTAGAATCCATAGATGTGGAAAATAGTAGTGGGTCTAAGGCTAATGTTGCATTGATCCGAAATTTACATAATGCGGGTTATGACATAAAAGTTTATCATTATTCCAGGAAAGAAATTCAATTAGACAAAATTAAATGCATTAGTATCAAAGAGCGCAGAAGAAACTTAACCTTTTTGATCAGCAGAATAGAAAGGTATACTCGTAAATATTTAGGTTTAAATTCAAATAAATATATTGAAAATAAATTCGGTTTTTCATTTACTCTTTTCAATGATCGTAATAGTATTGTTTCGGAATTAAGAAGGGATAACTATAATGCTGATCTGGTTCTTAGCCTTAGTCAGGGAGGAAGTTTTAGACCCCATCATGCTCTTCTTAAAATGCCAGAATTTCATGAAAAATGGATGGCATACATACATGATCCTTATCCAATGCATGTATTCCCTCCGCCATATACCTATAGCGAGCCCGGTTGGAAGTCCAAAATAGAATTTGTAAAGGCTGTGTTTCAACGGGCGAAATATTTTGCTTTTCCAAGTAAGTTGTTAATGGAGTGGATGCATGATCATTATCATTTCGATATGGAAAAGGCTGTGGTTATTCCACACCAGTTAAATAAATCTACTAACAAACCAATTGACTATCCTTCCTTCTTTCAGCCATCAAATTTCAATTTAATTCATGCTGGAAATTTGTTGTGGGGAAGAGATCCGAAGGGTTTAATTCAAGGTTTTCAAAAATTTCTAAAAATTTATCCTGAAGCTAAAACTCATGCACGATTGATCTTTATTGGCGGTAAAAATCACTATTCCGAGTACCTTAAAAAGGTTTCTTCAAATACTAAGGAGATAGAAATAAGTGAAGATTATATTGCTTTTGAACAGGTGAATACATTGCAAAAACAGGCTTCTGTAAATATAATACTTGAAGCAAAGGCTGAGGTTAGTCCATTTCTTCCTGGGAAATTTCCACATTGTATAAGTGCCAATAGACCTATATTGTTACTTGGCCCTTCTAAAAGTGAATGTAGAAGATTACTGGGTGATGATTATCCTTGCTGGTCTGAGATTGATAATATAGAGAAAGTATTTTATATTATTGTAAGCTTATATACCGACTGGAAGGAGAATGATTTATGCGTACTAAATAGATCAGATTTAGATTATTATTTATCTGAAAACCGCCTTAAAGAAATTTTAGATTCAATACTTGAAAAAAAATGAAAATCTTAGTGGTGTCAATTTTTTCTCAACATTTTTTTAATTGGATACTACAATTAAAAAATACCAAACACGAAATTTATTGGATTGATGTTTTCGATTCGAATACTTATGTGCACAAAATAGATTTTGTTGGCCAGAAAGTGAAGTGGAAATATAAATGGGATTATCCAGGCCGACAAACTGTAAAGAAGCATTTTCCTTCTTTAAATAGTCATATTAATAGGTTCAATGAGAGAAATTTTTTTGATGTTTTTAATAAAGTAGTTGAGAAGTTTCAACCTGATGTTATACAAAGCTTTGAGCTGCATTCTGGCTGTTCATCCATTATTGATTTTATGGAAAAGCGAAAAGATTTAAAATGGATTTATTCGGCCTGGGGGAATGATCTTTTTTACTATAAAAATGAAGCAAATAAGTTAAAAAACATCAAGAGAGTACTTAAGCGCTTGGATTATATGTTCGCTGATTGTTCTCGAGATTATAAAATCGCAAGTGATTTAGGTTTTAATGGTTATTACCTAGGGACTTTTCCTGGAGGTGGTGGGTATGACCTAGCATATACAAATCCTATGGTTCTAGATTTTAATGAAAAAAAAACTATTCTTATCAAAGGCTATGAACATAATTTGGGAGGTGCCTTAACATATTAAAAGCTTTAATTCCTCTTAAAGATGATCTAAATAAATTCAACATCGTGATATTTGGTGCAAATGAACCAGTTTACGAATATATTGCAAATTCTGAATTACAGTACTGGGGAAATTTAGAGGTTTATGGAAATCTGGGAAGAGGTAATGTTTTGAAATTTATGGGTGAATCGCTTATTTATATTGGGAACAGTATCTCCGACGGGATGCCAAATACGCTTTTAGAAGCTTTAATTATGGAAGTATTTCCAATACAATCTAATCCCGGCGATGCCACTGCTGAAATTATACATCATAATCTGAATGGGTTTTTAATTCAAAATCCCGAATCTATTAGCGAATTGGAATCTTTAATTAAAAAGGCGATTCAAAATCCTGAAATGTTAAGAAATGGCATTGCTTATAATAAGAAAAATGTTAAGCATAAACTTCAAAGGGAATATATTCGAGAAGAGGTTTTGGAAAAGTACGATTACATTCAAAAAAATTTATAATTTGCTCCACTTTCCATTCTGAGTTGTTTATCAAAGGATAAATTTCAGCTATTTATTATGTAATTACATTTTTTAACGATGTTATCGAGCATTTTCTTATGAGTTTCTTTCCAAAATTTTTCAGGTTTTTCTATAAAGGAATTGTAAACATTTATACACTTATTTAATCTACTAATGAAATCTTCAGTACTCATATTTTTAATAAAATCGAGTAATTTCTCTGGATTTTCAATTTCTGAATAATCTATAAAACTTTTCCTGGGGAAAATCTCATAGATCGAGCTTTTTGATCCGCCATAATAGATAGGAAGACAGTAGTTTTCAATGCTTTCCCAAATTTTTTCTGTGATATATTTAGGATAAACCGTATTTTCAAAGCAGAGATTAAAGTTATAGTTCTTTAAAATATCCTTCTTTCTAGTATGCCTGTCAGTAAACCTTGAATCTTCTATAGATATACCTTTAGGCCAGCCCTGACCATAAATATCTACCATATTTTCAGATAATAAGTGGTGAGCAATATCGGACCTTTTTTTAATAAGATCTATATTACTTCCGTCGACTATCAATTTACTTGTTTTTCCTCCATTATAATAAGACATTAATGCTGCTACTCTTCTATGTGAAAGTTCAAAGTCTTTATTTAGAAGATCAAGTTTAGGTTTATTAAGAAATCTCTTTTCCTGATAAGTTACATTGTTTACAAAAACATCGCCGGTATAGGTATTCATTACGAGTACTTTAGGAAAAACAAAAAAAGGGTAAAAAGTAGAAGAACTGGTGGTAGAAAACCTGGGTTCCTGAGCCCAAATAAGATAATTTTTTCTTTTGGGATTTTTTAAAATAAACTTTTTGAGACTTCTGTGGTTTCCTGCAACAAAAATATCTGCTTTATTCTTATTGCTAATTATTTTTATTCCTTTTTTATTCAAATATAAAAGATCGTCCTTAGAAAAATTCTGATCAAAGGGAGTATAGGGTAAATGGCCAATTTTATATATGTTGATCATTTATTTTCTTATTTTAACCAAAGCTAACATTTTAATTTATTTTAGCCTTTAATACTCGAACTATGGCCTTTTTGGAGATAAAAGACCTTGTACTTATTTGATTTTCGAATTTAGTCTATGAAAATACTAATGGTATCTATGTTTTCTATTCATTTTTTTAGATGGGCAGAACAATTAAGAGATAGCGATCATGAGATCTATTGGATAGACGTATTTGATTCTAATACCTATGTAAAAAGTATAGATTTTATAGAACAAACAGTAGGATGGCGTAATAGATGGAATTATCCGGGAAGGTATTTGTTAAAATCTAAGGCTCCTGTTCTATATAAATTTCTAAATAAATTTAATCATAGGGATCTGAAATCTATTCTGGAAAAAAAAATCAGGGAGATAAAACCAGACATTGTTCATTCTTTTGTCCTACAGTCTGCTACATTTTCTATTTTGCCAGTAATGCGAAATTTCCCAGAAATAAAATGGGTCTATTCGGCATGGGGAAATGATTTGTTTTACAGACAAAACTTCGATAGGGATTTAAAGAATATAAAAGAAACTTTACTCGAAATTGATTATATGTTTGCTGATTGTTCTCGAGATTATTTATTGGCTAAGGATTTTGGATTTAAAGGTAAATATTTAGGCACTTATCCTACAGGTGGTGGATATAATCTAGAGGAATATGATAGGTTTATCTCTAGCTTTAAAGAAAAGCAAGGCATAATCATAAAAGGATATCAAGGTAAATTGGGCCGGTGTAATAGGGTACTCGAAGGCTTAATTAAAATTAAATCTGAATTAAAAGAATACAGGATCACGATTTATGGTGCAAATAAAGAAGTTTTTGAATTTGCCAGAAAAAATGGATTGCTGGAGTGGGATAATTTTGAAATAAAGTATAACCTTACTCAGACAGAAGTTTTAAAACTGATGGGCAATGCAAGAATTTCAATTGGGAATAGCATTTCAGATGGTCTGCCTAATACGCTACTTGAGGCAATAATCATGAATTCGTTTCCTATTCAATCAGATCCGGGTGGGGCCACCTCCGAATTAATTGGTCATGAGAAAAATGGATTTTTGATTAATGACCCTGAAGATTATAACGAAATTGGAGAATTAATATCAAGAGCAATTAATGACCCGGTGTTTATGAAAAAGGCTATTAGACATAATACCGAGCGAATTAAACCCTTTTTAGAAAGGGGTTATATTAAATATGAAGTGCAAAAACAGTATAGGTCTATAGAAAAACAGCTGATAGGTTAATATGATAATCATTGATAAGCCCCAATTAGAAAAAAGAAATGATAAGGTTATATTATCCGTTGACTTTGAAATTGAAGCTGATAGGAGAAAATTATGGTATTCTTTTTCAAATAAATATGAAGAATATCTAATTGTTGAACAGCTTGATGCCTTTGTTGTTGGATTATTGTTTTTAGGTCTGAAGACAGGTCATAATATCAAATTAAATGCTCCTATATCGGCCAGGCTTTTTTATAGTTTGAACCATTATTTGATTGATGCCTTCTGTTTAGTTAATCCTGATTATAAAAGGATAAAAATTATTCCATCATCCTTAAGTACTTCAGATTTTAATGTAGCGAATACAGCAGGCACCGGCTTGTCCTGCGGAATCGATTCTTTTGCCACCTATTTTGAGCATAAAAATGAAGTAAGCCCATACCTGATTGAATATTTCACCTTCTTTAATGTAGGTTCCCATGGTGATAATGGAGGAGATAAGGCCAGAAAAATTTTCAACGAAAGGTTTAATAATGTATCTCAGTTTGCCGAAAAGGTGAACCGGGAAGTTATTACAGTAGATTCTAATCTTAGTGAAATTTTAAAAATGAAATTTCAGGAAACCTATAACCTTAGAACGATTTCCTGTGCACTTCTTTTGCAGAAATTATTTAAGAATTATTACTATTCCTCTGGTACCCGTTTCGATCATTTTGCTTTTAATAATAAGGAAATAGCAGATCTAGATATGCTAGTCATTCCGAATTTATCTACTGAATCAACCTCTGTTTTTGTGAGTGCCCTTAAATATTCGAGAATAGACAGAACTGAATTGATTTCCGAATTCCCTCAAACATACGAACATCTTGATGTGTGCACTCATCCGTATATAGAAGGGAGAGATGAAATAAACTGTTCTGAATGCTATAAATGTCAGAGAACAATGCTAACATTAGAATTACTAGGGAAACTTGAATTTTATGAAAAAGTATTCGACCTTGATAAATTTAGAAAAAACAAGAAGAAGTATATTGGTTGGTTATTATCAAAAAAGAAAAAGCTGACGCTGGACCGAGAGTTAATAAGAGTAATAAAAGAGATGAACCAAATGGATTCCGAGATCTATTTTTACATGATAAAGAATATATTATATCGTCAAAAATTAAAATTAAAAAGGATCTTTAACTCATAATGCTTTCAATCTTATATCCATATCGTAACAGAGATTCAAGAAGGTTAAAAAGATCGTTCGATTCTCTCTCAAACCAAACCAATAACAACTTTGAAGTTTTTTTTATTGATTATGGATCTACCCCCGATATTGCAGCAGATATAAAAAAATTGTGTCAAAATTACCCTTTTATTAGCTACCAGTTTTATCCCACTCAATACCAGCCCTGGAATAAAAGCAGGGCTCTCAATTCGGTGATCAAAAATTTAAAAACGGACTTTTGTTTTGTTGCAGATGTGGATGTTATTTTTCATCCTGAATTTTTGGAAACGGCTTATAATTTGACGAAAACAGGACAGACCACTTATTTTCAGGTAGGTTATTTAAGTTCATCAGAAAGCCGGAAGACCAAAGCATTTAGTGAATATTCAGATTACAGGTTAAGTACGAATGAAGCAACTGGCTTAAGTCTTTTTTCTGTTGCTCAGTTAAAGGAATTAAATGGGTTTGACGAATTTTATCATTTCTGGGGAGCTGAAGATACCGATATGCACATAAGATTGAAAAATGCGGGTTACGGGGTTAAATTTTATGATGAAGAACTCTTATTATTACATCAATGGCATCCTTCTTACCAAAACCGCGAGAGAACAGGATCAACTTCCGAACTTAAGCTTTCAGGAATACTTCCCCTAAATCACCAGCATCTTAAATATGCTATGAATAATGGAGTAACCAGGGTCAATAATGAGCGTTGGGGAGAGAATCTAAGCAAAGAGGAATTTGATAAACTGGAAGAGGCCGAATTATTTATGGAAGTTACCAATGAGAAACGACAGGTAGAAGATATCTTATTCGGGCAGTTACCTGGTTTTAGTAAGACAATAATAAAGATCAGGTTTGTTACAGATCCCTTTGAGAAGACTCTGAAGTTCAAGGTCAAACGATTTTTAGGTAAGAAAGTTCCGGAATATTATACTTTAAGAGAGGTAAACGATAAGGTATTGTTGCATCTTATTTCATTCTATCGAAACAAGCCCTATGCTGTAAAGATCAATAATGACAAAGGCAAAATAGAGGTTACTGTAAAATTTTCTTAGTTCATGTCTTTAAAATTAAGGTTCAAGAGTTTTCTTTTCAGGTTTTTAGAGATCCTACCTAATAGGCTGGGGGATCAGGTTTATTATAAAGTTCAGGATTTATTCAGTAAAGAGGACCTGGATTTTAAAATTAGATCTTCTCATAACAGTTTCAGGACTTTTCAAACAATAACTTGGGAAAATGGAATAGAGATTAAAGATCGGGTTGTTATAGAAATAGGGTCTGGGTGGTTGCCGCTAATGCCTTACTTTTTTCGTTATATAGGAAGAGCCAAAAAAGTAGAAACTTTCGATCTTAACAGGCATTACCAAAAAAAAAATATTGAAAAGTTGAATGATGCTTTTTCGAAAGAATATGAAGTAGAGATCAGCAAGGATAAGGATAAAGAGTCAGCCTACTCACTTCCCGAAGATATTAAATATTATCCTAATACGAATATTTTAGACCAAAAGCTTACAAATTGTGATCTGGTGTTTTCACGTTTTGTATTGGAGCATATGAAGCCGGAAACCATTAAGTCAATGCACCTTAAAATTAAAAACGAATCAAGGCCGGGAGCTCATATCGTACATCTTATTTCTCCAGGAGACCACCGGGCATATGTAGATAAAAATCTATCGCTTCAGGATTTTTTAAAGTATTCAGAACATGAGTGGAAAAAGAAGCACACAAGATTTGATTATCATAATAGATTACGGTTGCCTCAATATTTAAAAATCTTTAATAAATTGAATTTAGAGATTGTTCATGTTAGTTATGAGGTGCCCGATGAAAATTCAGAATATTACAGGAAATTTAAAGCGCTAGAGCTGCACCAGGATTATAGGAATTTCACAGATGAGGAATTAATGGCTGGGGCAATTAATATTATTTTAAAAGTATAATGTATGTTTATAATCGCTGAAGTAGGTCAGGCTCATGAGGGAAGTCTTGGAATGGCTCTTTCTTATATTGATGCGCTCGCAGAAACTGGGGTGGACGCTGTGAAATTCCAAGTACATATTGCAGAAGCAGAGAGTAGCATTTATGAGCCTTTCAGGATCAAGTTTTCTGAGCAGGATAAAACAAGATTCGATTACTGGAAACGAATGGAATTTACCTCTGAAGAATGGAAGATACTGAAACTAAGATGTGATGTGAAAAGAGTGGAGTTTCTTGCTTCTCCTTTTAGTAATAAAGCCGTGGATCTCCTTGAAGAACTTGGAGTTAAAAGGTACAAGATTGGTTCTGGGGAGGTTTCTAATTTTTTGCTTTTAGAAAAAATAGCTAAAACAGGAAAGCCTCTAATTTTGTCCTCAGGGATGAGTTCTTATTCTGAACTGGATTCGACTGTCGAATTCTTAAAGGAAAGGAAGGTTCCTTACAGTATCTTGCAATGCACTACCGCATACCCTACACAGCCCGAGCAATATGGATTGAATGTGATACCAGAACTAAGGGAGCGATATAAAGTTGAGGTAGGTTATTCAGATCATTCCGCAAAAAAAGAGACCTGTATAGCTGCTACAACTCTTGGCGCTGAAATTCTTGAATTTCATGCCGTATTCAGCAGAAAAAGTTTTGGACCTGATGCAACTTCCTCTTTAGAAATTGATGAGATTACAGAATTGGTTTGCTCAGTAAGAAATATTTCAAAAGCCTTAAAGAATCCGGTAGATAAATCGGATAATAGGGAATATGAAAAATTAAAATCTATTTTTGAGAAATCTTTGGCAGTAAATAAGAACCTAAGGAAAGGGCATATACTTAAATTTGAAGATATGGAAGCTAAAAAGCCAAAAGATAGAGGGATAGATGCCAAAAAATTTAGAGAAGTAATAGGTAAGAACCTTAAGACTATTCTTAATAGATGGGATTTTTTAAAGGAGGAAGATATTTTGAATGAATAAAAAGGATTTCATAAAAGAGCAATACAATAAATTTTCAAGAGCTGAGGGGAGCCAGTTCATTGCTAGTGAGTATGCATTAGGCGAAATTCTAAATTTTATAAATAAATTTAAACCAGAGAATATTCTAGAAGTGGGTGTTGGCATAGGTACTATTTCTGGCTCTATAATTAAAGCTTATAAAAATGAATACGGACCTAAGGTTTACGGTACCGAAAATAACAAATTTTGTCTATCTAAATTACCTGAAAACCTCGGTAAGGATTATACCTTTCTAAAATTGTTCCCTTCTATTAAGGATTTGCCAGGAGATATAGAATTCGACTTGATAATAATTGATGGTAAAGAATCTAATTTGAAATCCATAAAACATTTCATAAATGATCATTGTATTATTTTGGTAGAAGGGGACAGAAAGGAGCAAACAGAAATTTGTCAGAATCTTTTTCCCAGTTCGAAGTCTGTACATTTGATAACCAGCAAGAAGAATAGTTCTTACTCAAACCGAGCTAAAGAGCATTACCAGGGAGGTATTAAAGTGATTTTTACGAATCCTCACTTTACTCATTTTTTAGAATGGTTTAAATTGAAATTAACTTCAAAATTTCATTTCCAAATTAGAAAATTTTTAAGATGAAAAAGCGAAGAAAAATCTGTGTAGTAGTAACTGCCCGACCGTCTTATAGTCGTATTAAGTCAGCACTTACTGCCATCAAGGATCACCCATCATTGGAACTTCAGCTGGTAATAGCCGGTTCGGCTTTGCTGGACAGATATGGAAATGCTGCAGATTTTATTGAAAAAGACGGTTTTAAAGCTGTTGCAAAAGTCTTTATGGTCCTGGAGGGAGAAAATCCTACTACTATGGCTAAAACCACGGGGATTGGAGTAATGGAACTTACGAACGTGTTCTATAATCTTCAACCTGATGCAGTGGTAACCATAGCCGACAGGTTTGAGACGATCGCCACCTCAATTGCCGCGGCCTATCAGAATATCCCCCTGGTGCATATTCAGGGAGGAGAGGTGACCGGGAGTATAGATGAAAAGGTTAGACATGCCAATACGAAACTGGCTGATCTACACTTGGTATCCAGTAACGATGCCAGGGAAAGAGTGATCAAATTAGGTGAAGACCCGGAAAAGGTTATTAATACCGGTTGTCCTTCAATTGACCTGGTCAAGGAGATTTGTTTTGAAGAACAGTTGACCTTCGATCCAATTAAAAAATATGGAGGAGTTGGCGAAAATCTGAATTGGAAAGGTGGATATGCAGTTGTGATGCAGCACCCGGTTACTACTGAATATAAAAAGGCCAGAGAGCATATTACTGAAACACTTGAGGCTATAAATAAGTTAGATTATCCCGTTTTCTGGTTCTGGCCGAATGTTGATGCAGGTTCTGACGGGACGTCTAATGGAATTAGAACATTTAGAGAAATGAAAAAACCTCAAAATATTCATTTCTTTAAGAATATGGATCCACTCGATTTTCTTAGATTATTGAAGCATTCTAAGGCACTTATAGGAAATTCCAGCGTGGGGATCAGGGAATGTTCATATTTGGGGACTCCAGTAATAAATGTAGGAAACCGACAAAACCGAAGATTGCGAGGAAATAATGTGGTGGATGTGACCCATGATAGGGATGAAATATTAAAGGCAATTAGAGCGGCGATTCATTCAGAAAAATATCCTTCATTAAATATTTACGGAGATGGAGATGCAGGAAATAAAATTGCTAACCTACTGGCGAAAACAGAACTAAGCTTTAGTAAAACGATTAGTTATTAATGAGAATTCTTGGAATCATACCGGCAAGGGGTGGAAGTAAGGGAATACCGGGAAAGAACATCAAGTATTTAGGGGAGAAGCCACTTTTAGCATATACCACCGAAGCCACTTTGAAATCGAAATTGCTTAACAGAAGTATTCTAAGCTCAGATTCCGAAGAAATTATTGAGGTGGGAAAGAAATTAGGGATACAAGTCCCATTTGTGCGTCCCGCAAAATTTGCCAAAGATGATTCTGCTTCCATTAAAGTATTGAAACAAGCTTTATATTTTTTTATCAAAGAAAATATACATTTTGATGCTGTCTGTATTCTGCAGCCCACAACTCCTTTCCGGAGAGAAGGCCTTATAGATGATGCAATAAAAAAATTTGAATCAGGAAGCTATGATTCCCTGGTAAGCGTTCGCGAAGTTCCCCACGAATATAATCCTCATTGGGTATTTGAAGAAAAAAAAGGGAAACTGGAAATTGCTACCGGAGAGAAGGAAATCATTTCTCGCAGGCAGGAGCTGCCGAAGGCATACCACAGGGATGGAGCAATTTATCTTACAAAGACTGAGGTTATTTTAGATTCTAATTCCATTCTTGGCAAAAAGATTGGCTTTATAGATACCACAGATGAGGATTATGTGAACCTTGATAACATGGAGGACTGGAAGAAAGCCGAAGAAATTCTGAAAAAAAGAAGTTAATGTGTGGTATCGCCGGAATTATAGGAAATAGAATTCAAAAGACTGATATTGAAAAAATGCTTATCTTCATAGCTCATCGGGGTCCAGATGCCAGGGGTATTTATGAAGACAAAGGATTTGCTGTTTTAGGGCACAATCGCCTTTCTATTATTGATCTTTCGCATGAAGCAGATCAGCCTTTTAATGATCCTAGCGGCCGTTATCACCTAAGTTTTAATGGGGAGATTTACAATTACCAGGAATTAAGGACTGAAATAGGCCAGAGATATGAATTCAGAACCAGTTCAGACACCGAAGTTTTACTGGCTGCCTATATTCTTTGGGGGAAAAGTTGCCTGGGAAAACTGAATGGAATGTTTGCTTTCGCCATCTGGGACAGTAAGGAGAAAAAGCTTTTTGCGGCCCGGGACAGATTCGGGGTTAAACCTTTTTATTATAATTACTCCAATAATGAATTTCTTTTTGCCAGCGAAATAAAAGCTATCCGCCGGGTTAAACCTGCGGGGCCTAATGAAAAAATATGGGCTAATTATTTTTGTTATGGTTCTTACGGATCTTATTCAGAAACTTTTTATAAGGATATAGATCAATTACCAGCAGGACATTTCATTGAATATAAAAACGCCAATCTCTCCATTGAAAAATGGTATGATTTCCCTGAGAAGATCAGAAATATTTCAAATAATCTTTCAGAAGACGAGATTAAAGAGAAATATCTGGAGTTGCTTATTGATTCTATTAGGTTAAGGTTTCGGGCCGATGTCGAGGTTGGATTCAATATTAGTGGAGGTATAGACAGTTCCTTATTACTTGCACTGGTTAATGATTACAGCAGTAGTAAAAGAATAAGAGCTTTTACATTTTATACTGGTGATGAAAGATATGATGAACTGCCGTGGGTAGAAAGAATGATAAGGCAAACCGGGAATCCCCTTGAAAAGGTAAGACTTACCCGTGAGGAAGTACCCGAATATGCAAAATTATTGAGTGATGTTCAGGAAGAACCTTTTGGGGGGATACCTACCATAGCCTATTCCAAAATTTTTGAAAAGGCGAATCAATCAGGGATTAAGGTTTTGATGGATGGTCAGGGAATGGATGAGCAATGGGCAGGATATGATTATTATACAGCTCAAAACAGTTCTGTAGTGCAAGGTACCGGAAATTCCAGCTCTTTTAAACCAAATGTCCTAAACAGCTATTTTAGAAAGCTGGCCAAAAAACCAGAGTATCCGACACCTTTCGACTCCCGAATTCAGAATTTGCAATACCGTGATCTCTTTTATACCAAACTCCCGCGGGCATTGAGATTTAACGATCGTATCTCGATGGCTTTTAGTACTGAGCTAAGAGAACCTTTCCTTGATTACAGGTTGGTGGAACTCGCATTTTCCCTTCCCGATGCCATGAAGATCAGTGGAGGAACTCATAAATATTTATTACGCGAGATTATAAAAGGATTTGTTACGAATAAAATTTCAGAGGCTCCCAAAAGAGCCTTACAAACGCCCCAAAGAGAGTGGTTAGGTGAAGAACTGAGGACTTTTGTAACTGAAAATTTAGCCAATTTAGAAGACTCCGCTTTTCAATCTTGGTTTGATCATGATCTAATCCGGAAAGAATGGGCTCTATATCAAAAAGGTCCAAAACCTAATAGTTTTTTCCTCTGGCAATGGATAAATACAAGTCTTATAGCTTCGGGTATTCAGGAAACTACTTAGTTTTCTATATTTGAAGAGTTCCATAAACTTAATCTGAATTGAGATCAAAAAAACTTTTAGTGATAATCCCTGATGGCGTTGGCTTAAGGAATTTTGTTTATACCAAATTTCCGGAGGAAGCG
Source organism: Christiangramia sp. (assembly GCF_029937855.1). Classification (GTDB taxonomy): domain Bacteria; phylum Bacteroidota; class Bacteroidia; order Flavobacteriales; family Flavobacteriaceae; genus Christiangramia. The sequence goes on along the minus strand of NZ_JAPYPC010000019.1, from coordinate 37,655 downwards.
AAAAAAGCAGGATGGGAATTGCTTTTTTTAAATATGACCCATTTTGATCTAAAAGGGATGGGGTATAGCGAGATGAAATTAGATCCTAAGCCTTCAGCCTGGACAGATCTTTTAAAACGTGCTAAGATTCGCATAGAACTGGACCTTTTTAAAAGTAAATTTGATGATCCGGTTTATGAAAAGTATAAATTTCCAGGCTCTAGTAAAGGCTTTAAAAATAAGGTGAAGAACTTTATTCTTAGCATCCTGATAAGGAGATATAATTCAGAAAGTGGTTTGGTGAAATTAAGGCGGAAGATGAAGGATGCTGAAAGAAAAACCGGCTATTATGACACCTGTTTAGAAATATTAAAACGAGAGAATCCAGATGTGTTATTTTGTACGAATCAAAGGCCTGTAAATGCAATATCACCAATCACTGCCGCTCAGGATCTTGGTATATCTACTTCCTGTTTTATTTTTTCCTGGGATAATCTTCCCAAGGCAACTAAGGTACTTGACACTGATTATTATTTTGTCTGGAGTGCATATATGAAGAAAGAATTGCTTCAATATTATCCAGATATAAAACCTAATCGAATTAAAATTACAGGTACTCCACAATTCGAAATCCATAATGACAGATCGGTTGTTATAAAAAAAGATGAATTTTTTGATAATAATGGATTAGATAAGGAAAAAAAATACCTGTGTTTTTCAGGAGATGACATTACCACTTCTCCTCATGATGAGTATTTTTTAAGAGATGTAGCCGAGGAGGTGGAAAAACTAAATCAGACAGGACATAAGCTGGGGATAATTTTTAGAAGATGTCCAGTAGACTTTTCAGATCGCTATGACAAGATATTACAGGATTATAATCATCTAATAGTAGCTATTGATCCTGCGTGGGTTGGAGGAGGTGATTATTGGAATCATGCTATACCCACAAAAGCTGATCTTCATTTACAAACAAACATTATAGAGTACAGCTTTATGGTGATAAATGTAGGTTCCTCTATGGTCTTCGACTATGCGGCTAAAGGAAAACCCTGTGCCTATCTAAATTATTTACCTACTGTAACAAACCTGGAAAAAGATATCAGGGAAGTTTATTCATACACTCATTTTAAGTCTATGCCAGATAAAAATTCCGTTTACTGGATAAATAAAAAGTCTGATATTTCTTTAATTGTAGAAAGCGCACTGAAGGATCCACGTTCTGTTGTGGCTAATGCTCAAGACTGGTTTTTTAAAATTAATAAGACTAATTCTGAAATGAATGCCTCAAAACATATAGTCAATCAATTAGATAGCTTATTATAATATGCATGTAGCCTTTCTAACTCCCGAATATCCACATTCTCTTTGTAATCCCTCAGGAGGTCTTGGAACAAGTATTAAGAATCTGGCCGAAGCTCTGATAAGAAAAGGAGAAGAGGTGAGTTTGATAATATACGGGCAAAAGGAGGAGTCGAATTTTGAAGAAAGCGGAATTCATTTTTACCTTGTAAAACAGAGAAACTATTTTTGGGGAGGCTGGTTCTTTTATAGAAAACATATACAAAGGTTTATAAATAAACTTATTAGCGACAAAAATATCCAGATACTTGAGGCCCCAGACTGGACGGGGATTACGGCATTTATGAATCTTGATTGCCCACTGATAATACGTATGAATGGCAGTGATGCTTATTTTTGCGATCTTGATGGAAGGCAACAAAAAATGAAGAATCGCTTTTTTGAGAATAAAGCTTTAAAAGCTGCTGATTCCCTGGTAGCGGTTAGTGCATTTACTGCAAGGAAGACCAAAGATATTCTTGGACTGAAACGGCATATTGAAATTATTCCGAATAGTATAAGAATTGAAAAATTTGAACCCTCAGTAGACGAACCTGCTCCTAATCGTATATTATATTTTGGCTCTTTAATTAGAAAAAAAGGTGTTATAGAACTGGCATATATTTTTAACCGGGTAAATGCTGTTCTTCCAGATGCTGAATTAATTTTGATAGGAAAAGATGTACCTGATATTTTTGAAAAAAGATCGACTTTGGAGATTTTCCGGGAAAAACTGACGGAGATTGCAGAACCAAAGGTGAAATATCTGGGAGCCGTTTCTTATGATGAGATTAAATCACATATTATGAGTGCTAAAGTGGTAGTACTACCAAGTTTTGCAGAGGCTTTGCCTATGACCTGGCTGGAGGCTATGGCCATGGAAAAAGCATTGGTGACTTCAGATATTGGATGGGCAAAGGAAGTAATGATAGATGGAAAGACCGGTTTTACGGTATCACCTGAGAATCACCAGCTGTATGCTGCAAAGATCATTGAACTTCTTAAGGATTCCGACTTATATAAAGAAATGGGAAAGAATGCCAGGATTAAGGTTATGAATGATTTTTCATCTGCTTTGATAGCAGATAAAAATATTGATTATTATAATTCAGTTTTAAATATAACCACGAATAATTGATCTATTTAAAACATATTAATACTAAAACTGTAAGCTCTGTTTTAAAAGATGGGGAGCAAATTCAGGTTCTGAATTCAGAATTAATATTTTGTTTTTGGGAAATTTGCGAGAGATTCCCTGAAGAATTAGTCATTTGGATAGATGTAGAAGTAGATTTGGAGCTAAGCGATGACTTGCACCATATTTTTAAACATGATCTTATCATGGCTTCTTATCCTTTGAACTCATTTTTTCTTCCCGATTCTATTGGTTATGTAGATCAATTTCCTTTCGTAAATCCCGAATTTAGGGTAAAATATCCCACCTGGAGAATGAGTACGGATGTTGGGGGTATCAAAGCTAAAACAGCTCTTAAGTTTAAGTCGATATTTCAGAGTATTGAAGATTTTGGTTACCTCATTAATTCTATTGCTAAGTTGGGTCAGCAGAATTCTCTTTTTTGTTATAACGAACCTGATTTAGTAAAAGCAAACTCCAAAAATTTTTACCAGAGCCAGGCCTCAATATCTCAACTATTTAATTTTGTAGCGCAACATTATAAAAAGGAATGGTTAGTTGTTCTTTTCTTCTGCTATATTAAATATGAGAAACAATTGCCGCTGTGGTCATTTATAAAAAGTTATTTTAAAAGATCCTGGTTTCATAGGGAAATTGATCTTTCAGATTTTAAAGTAATTTTGAAAAGAACCAAGGATTTAGGAGATACCATAGATGTAATAATCCCAACAATAGGAAGGCCTGAATATTTAAGAAAGGTATTACTTGATCTAAAAGCACAGACACATCTTCCTTCAAAAGTGATAATTGTTGAACAAAACCCAGATCTCAATTCCAAATCGCAATTGGATTTTATAGATAATGAAGTATGGCCATTTGAAATAGTTCATCATTTTATTCATACCATAGGAGCCTGTAATGCTAGAAACCTTGCCATGAGAGCAATAACTGGTGACTGGGTGTTTTTTGCCGATGATGATATACGGCTTTTTGAAAACATTTTAAAAAAGTCTTTAGAAGAGTTACATCGCCTGGATATTTGTGCCCTCAATTTAAATTGTATACAGCCGGGTGAAAATACTTTTTTTGAAAAGATCAAGCAATGGGCAGCTTTTGGTTCAGGTACTTCTATAGTAAGATCTTCTTATGCTTTGAAATGTAGGTTTTCAGAGGCTCTCGAATTTGGCTTTGGTGAAGACATTGATTTTGGATTACAATTAAGATCGCATGGTTGTGATATTGTTTATCATCCTGAGGTGAAGATTACACATTTGAAGGCAGAGAGAGGTGGGTTCCGGTATACTCTTAAAGAAAGATGGGATAATTCCAAATTGGAGCCTAAGCCTTCACCTACCATGATGTGGCTGGTAAAAAAATATTATTCTATTGAGATGATAAGAGGATATAAGGTGAGCCTATTTTTAAAATACTATAAAAAACAAAAGATAAGGAACCCAATTGAATATATCCAAATGATGAGAAGCAGATGGGCTTTAAGTGAGAAGTTAAGCAATAAATTACCTTAAGGCTTCGCGCAATTAATTTGAATCTTCAAATGATGGAACTTATTAAATTATTTAATTTCAGCCTGGTAGTATGCACTTATCAGAGGTCTGCTTCGCTGGAAAGATTAATGGATTCCGTAGTAGAACAAAGTCTTTACCCCAACGAGATTTTAATTGTGGATGCTTCTTTAGATGATAAAACAGAAAAACTAATTCAGGCAAAAAAGTATAGAAATCTTGATTATTATAGAGTCGAAGAAAATGATAGAGGCTTGACCAGGCAAAGAAATTACGGAATTAGTAAACTGGCCTCCAATTCTGAAATCGTTTGTTTTCTCGATGATGATATAGTTCTGGACAGGTATTACTTTAATAATCTAATAAATACTTATAAACTCTTTCCTAATGCAATTGCCGTGGGAGGTGCGATATTAAATGAAACCAATTGGTCTAAAATGGAAAATAACCAGGAGGTTAGATTTGATGAATTTTTAAAAGATGGCTTTGTAAGAAAACTAGGACTTAGAAATCATGTCCGTAAGAAACTGAATTTACTATCAGATGAACCACCCGGTTTTATGCCGACATTTTCTCATGGTCTATCCATTAGTTTTCTACCACCTACAGGTGAAATTTATCCTGTTGAATTTTTTATGGGAGGTGTATCATCCTATAAAAAGGAAATATTTGAAAAAATAAGTTTTTCAAAATATTTTGAAGGTTACGGCTTATATGAAGATATGGATTTTTGCCTTAGAGCCTCACGAATAGGAGAGATGTATGTAAATACAGGCGCTCAGGTATATCATTTACATGAAGAAGCAGGTAGACCAGATTATTTTAAATATGGTAAAATGGTAGTACGTAATGGTTTTTATGTGTGGAAAATTAAAAATCCCGATCCGGATTTTAAAAATGTTTTAAAATGGAACGCAATTACCCTCTTATTGATTTTGATAAGACTCAGCAATATTCTTAATAAGGATGAAAAAGGAAAATCACTAAATGATTCTCTCGGAAGATTCACTGGGTGGCTAAGTTTGATTTTTAATAAACCACGATAAATATTAGAATGAGAAAGTGGATCAAATCAATTCTATTTTTACTAGCGTTCTTTCTCGTGGTGCTGGTTGTTTTTAACTATAGATATCCATTTGTGTCAGCAGAGAGTAATGGGTGGTCTATCGGTTTCAGAACGATCGATACTCCACTTCAAAAAATATTCCCTTCTGAAAGAAATATAATTAGCCATGATTCCCTTAACAGAATAACTAGTTCTTCAACCAGATTTCTCGCTGATCCTTTTCTGTTTTATGAGGATGGCATTTATTATCTTTTTTTTGAGCATCAGGAAGAAGAGGGGCCGGCAAAGATTGCTTTGTTTCAATCACCGGATGGGTTGAATTATAGTTATAAAGGGAACGTAATAGAAGAATCTTTTCATTTATCTTTTCCGCAGATATTTAAATATAAACAAGACTACTATATCCTGCCTGAATCGGCGGCAATTAATCAGGTTATTTTATATAAAGCAGTTAATTTTCCACTGGAATGGAAGATTACTGATACCTTAATAAAAAATATTAAATTAAAGGATCCTGCGATCCTGATGTCGGATACTATAAATCTTATCACCGGGATCGATGAAAACTGGAACCAGCAAATTTTTAGATCTGATTCACTATTTGGAAAATGGGATAAAGATGCATCGTTCAAAATTAAAAAGGGAAATGAAATTAGACCAGCGGGAAACTTTTTTGAAGTTAATGGTGAATGGTTTATACCTTTTCAGAATAACAAAGAGGGATATGGTACTGGTGTTTCCTTATATAAATTAAGGGAGAAGAAATTCGAAAAAGTTCTTTCCAACCAATTATATAAATCTGATTCGATTAAATGGTTTGGTCGAGGGATGCACCATCTGAATATGAATAAAATTAATGACGAGCATTATGTGGTCTATGATGGTGATGAAGTAAAAACCGGCAAAAAAAATCTAACCTGGAAATCATCCATTAAATATAATCTGTACGACCTTTATAACTTTATATTCAGATAAATTTAACCGAAAGCTATTCGCATGGAAGAAATGAAGGATATGATAAGTAAGCAAAAAGCTTTCTATGACAAAAAAGAAAAAAATTTTGTCACCAAAATTTGGTATTACTTTAGAAATAGTACTTTAAATGCTTTCAGGAAAAATATAGGTCTAGAAAAGGAGATATATGATCTGCATTTAGATTGGCTTGGAAATCTAAATGAAATGAAAGTCTTAGACCTGGGTTGTTATGAGGGAAATTCTTTGTCTTTTCATATGGCAAAAAATGCAAAAAAATATGTAGGTATAGATTTAAGCGAAAAGGCTATAAAGATACTCGGCAAACGCTTCAGTCAATTACCTAATGTTGAGGTATATTCTATGGATTTTCTTTCTCCCGACTTTAAAGAAAAAGATTTTGATCTTATATATGCTTATGGTGTACTGCATCATTTTAGAAATACCGAGGAATTAATTAGTAAGCTGAAGCAAAAACTAAAACCTGGGGGGAGAATAATAAGTTATGACCCTCTTACCACGAGTAAGCCGGTTCAGCTCCTAAGAGCATTGTACAGGCCTTTTCAAACCGATAAGGAGTGGGAATGGCCTTTTTCTAAAAAAGTATATTATAAATATTCTCAGGAATTTAAAATATTGGATAGGCGTGCTATTTTAGGTAAAACAAAATGGTTGTTTTTGATCAATCTTTTACCACTTGAAAAACACAAAAAAGAAAGAATTAGCAAAAAGTGGCATCTAACTGACTGGGAATTATCTAAGCTAAATGATAAGCATATGTTTAAATGTATGCATTTAACCATGCTTATGAGACTTAAATAAAATTAATGCATTTTACCGTATTTACACATGCCGAACATTTTGAGGGAAAAAACACTTATTTTTCCTATTCCCCATATATACGGGAAATGAATATATGGTTTGATTTTGTAAATGAAGTTACAATTATTGCTCCTTTGAAAAACAAAAAAGCTGCTATTGATAGCAGCTATGATAGAAAGAATGTGGAATTTGTGCCTATTAAGTCAATTAGTTTCACTTCATTTCAAACCTCTGTAGTTTCTTTTTTTCGAATGCCTGTTATTGTTTTAGAAATTTACAGGGCAATGCATAAAACAGATCATATACACATTAGATGTCCCGGTAATATAGGATTATTAGCGGCATTGGTTCAGATACTTTTTCCAGGAAAGTCTAAAACTATCAAGTATGCAGGCAATTGGGATCCTAAAAGTAAACAACCCTGGACTTATCGATTTCAGAAATGGATTCTAAGGAATGAATTCTTAACCCAAAAAGCGAATGTTCTGGTATATGGAGAGTGGCCTAGCCAGTCTAATAATATAATTCCCTTTTTTACCGCAAGTTATTCAGAATCTAAGCGTGACAATTATTTGAAAGATTTTTCACTTCCACTAAAATTTATTTTTGTGGGGACACTTTCTGAAGGTAAAAGGCCGCTATTAGCGGTTCAGATAATTCATAAACTCCTACAAGATGGATGTAAAGTTTTTTTGGATATTTATGGATCGGGTAAAATGGAAGAAAGTATCTGTAAATATGTTGAAGATCATGGTCTGGGAAGTAATATTATATTACATGGAAATCAAAATGCTCAGGTGATTATGAACGCTTATAAAAATTCGCATTTTTCCATTTTACCATCAAAAAGCGAAGGCTGGCCCAAAGCACTGGCAGAAGGAATGTTCTTTGGTTGTATTCCTGTAGCTACCTCTGTTTCCTGTGTTTTCTGGATGTTAGGGTTTGGTAAGAGAGGCATTATAATTGAACCGGAAGTCAATTTGGCCGTTCAAAAAATTAAAGGTCTTCTATCTGATGAGATGAAACTTAATAGAATTTCAGTAAAAGCCCAGCAATGGTCCCAGGTTTATACTCTGGAAAAATTCAAAGCTGAAATCAAAAAATTACTATGAAGATCCTGCAGTTGATAGATACTTTAAATCCAGGTGGGGCAGAGCGAATGGCGGTTAATTATGCGAATTCTCTAATTGATTTTGGACAGGAATCATTTTTGATCACTACCAGGGAAGAAGGTGATTTTATAAAGCTTTTAAATAAGGAGGTAAAATATTATTTTTTAAGGAGAGAAAAGGTCTTTGACAAAAAAAGCATATTGAAATTTAAAAAACTCCTACAGTACCACGATATAGATATTGTTCATGCGCATGGGACCTCGTGGTTCTATGCAGTACTGTGTAAACTTACCGGAAGCAAATTTAAGCTCATTTGGCATAATCATTATGGTGCTAGTAAGGAAATGTCCTTATATAGAAAGAAACTCTTAATTCTTTTTTCCTGGTTTTTCGATGGAATAATTTCAGTTAATCAGGAACTAAAAGAATGGGCTAATGATCAACTGAAGGCAAGAAAATCTATATGTCTTGTTAATTTTGTTTTAGGAAAGGATGACAGAAGAATAAAAAATAATACCGGTTTGAATGTAATATGTATAGCTAACCTAAAACCGGTTAAGAATCATAAACTTCTTTTAGATGCATGCGACCTTGTGTCGAATGAAATTAAAATTAACCTTCATTTGATTGGACAGGAGTTTGGAGATGATTATTCAAACGAATTGAATAGGGAATTTAATAAAAGGTCTTATGTTAAGTACCATGGGGGGGTATTAGACCCAGGTCCGATTTTAAATAAAATGCAGGTTGGAGTTCTAAGTTCAAACTCTGAGGGAATGCCTATGGTTATTTTGGAATATGGTATTGCAGGAATACCTGTAGTTTCTACAGATGTTGGAGCCTGCAGAAATATAGTAGGAGAAAATGCCAGTATTGTTTCTGTGGGAGATGTAAAGGGAATGGCGGCTGCTATTAAAGAATATCTGATAGATTCAGACAGAGCAGAGAAGGATTCAAGAGAATTCCGGGAAAGGGTTTTAGAGAAATTTTCAGCTCAGTCGGTGATACCAGATTATTTACAATTTTGTAAAAATTTATGATTAGAAATGATACTGTTAATAACCAATTTTATCTCAAAATGTTACTATTACATTTGGGATATGGTTTTCTGATTTATGTATTTCCATCTTTAGCCAAGATTATTCTGGCGGGTATCATTGCTTCTTTCCTTTTTATAATTATTGATAGAAAAAACAGGGGTAATGAGGCTTTGATGGCTGCGGCATATATAGCAGGAGGGGAAGTTTTTTTTAGGCAGACCAGTGCAGTAATTTTTTATGAAACCGGAAAATATGCGGTTATTATATTTTTAATTATTGGAATGTTCTTTAAAGGCGCTAGTTCCAAGACAGTACCTTTCTGGATCTATTTACTAATCCTGTTTCCAGGGGTGGTAATGGTTACTTTTACGATGAGCTATGAATTTGAATTCAGGAAACAAGTGGCTTTTAACCTAGCCGGTCCTGTTTGCCTTGGAGTTTCTGCGCTCTACTGTTATTATAAAAAAATTAAAAAGGAAGATTTTCAGCGCGTTTTAGTAATGCTATTAATGCCTGTAATCGCTCAGGCGGTGTACCTTCTATTTTATACTCCAAGTCTGGATGACGTAATGATTAGTTTTTCGGGGAATTATGCCTCTACCGGAGGATTTGGTCCTAATCAAATTTCCACTATCATGGGATTGGCAGTATTTTTATTAAGCACCCGTTTGTTCACTATTAAAAATTTTAAAATAAATATTATAGATGCTCTTTTGTTAATAATGGTAGGCTATAGAGGAGTGGTTAGCTTTTCTCGTGGTGGTATTGTCACAGCTATCTTATGTGTAATTGCATTTTTAATTTTATTTTATTTTAAACAGAATGATAAAACAATAAAAAAGTTAAACTTAAAAATTATAGGGGTTCTAGTAATATTTATTTCTGTTTGGATTTTTAGTTCTTTAGAAACAGGAGGATTAATTGGTAATAGGTATACTAACAGAAATGCCATGGGGCAGATGGAAGATGATATTACTACCGGAAGAGTAGAACTTATAGAAACAGAATTATCCGCATTTTATCATCATCCAATTACAGGGATAGGTGTGGGGAAAGGAAAGGAGTATAGAGAAGAACAGTTGGGGATTGGAATTGCCAGTCATAATGAACTAAGCCGATTGTTAGCTGAACATGGAATTTTAGGTGTTTTTGCTCTTTGTATTCTTATATTTGTACCAATTACATTTTGGTTTAAATTCAAGAATAATTACTATTTTCTGGCTTTTGTTGCTTTCTGGTTTATGACCATTAACCATTCTGCCATGCGTATTGCCTTGCCAGCATTTGTATATGGACTTGCTTTATTATATATAGTAGATGAAAAAAAGAATCCTGTACATAGGAAACGACTTGCAGGTGAATAGTTTTACTGTTACCTATATTTCTTTTTTCAGTAAAATGTTACGGAAAGAAGGCTATAAGGTAAAAACAGCTTCTACCAGAAACAATAAGGCCTTAAGACTGGCGGAAATGTTGGGGCTTATCGCTAAGCACAAAAGCACTACCGATATCGTCCTGATCGATACTTATGGGGCTATGAACTTTTATTACGCTTACCTGGTGGGAAAAACCTGCGAGCTTTTTGGTCTGGAGTATATACCTATCCTACATGGAGGAAATCTCCCTGAGAGGTTGGAGAACTCTAAAAAACTTAGTCAGACTTTATTTGGTAATTCCAGGGTAAATATAGCACCATCCAAATTCTTATATGATATCTTTCAGGAGCATGGTTTTAAAAATACCCAAATCATACCCAATGCCATAAGAACGGATAAATACCCTTTTAGGAAAAGAACCGAATTCCGTCCGAAGTTATTATGGGTAAGACGCTTTCAGAAGCGTTATAATCCCTTAATGGCTTTAAAAGTGCTTCAGATTTTGCAACAAAGTTATCCAAATGCCAGTTTGTGTATGGTTGGTCCCGAGAAGGATGGTACAATGGCTTCCTCTAAGAAGTTTGCGAAAAAATATGATCTGGATGTCAGATTTACCGGAAAGCTCAAAAAGAAACACTGGGCAGCACTCTCGGCAAATTATGATTTTTTTATCAATACCACTTCTGTAGATAATACTCCTATAAGTGTAATAGAAGCCATGAGTCTGGGACTGGCGATTGTGAGCACAGATGTAGGAGGGATGCCTGCTTTGATCAGGAATAGGCATGACGGGATACTGGTTCCGGAAGAAGATGAAAAAGCTATGGCAGAAGAGATCATACGCATAATGAAAAACCCGGAAAAAGGAGAAAAGATCTGTCTCAATGCGAAAGCTAAAGCTGATCAATTTGACTGGGATCTGGTTAAAGAAAAATGGAATAGAGTTCTCAATTAATGAAGCATATTCTTTATATAGGAAATAAACTTGAAAAGCATGGCGCGACCCCAACGAGTATAGATACTTTGCCCAAATTATTAAGTGATGAACCATTCGTTTTTAAGACCGTATCTTCTGCAAAAATAAAAGCTTTAAGGTTGTTTCACATGCTTTGGGCTACCATCAAAAATTCCAACCGTAAAGATTTAGTTTTAATAGATACTTATAGCACGAGAAACTTCTGGTATGCGGTTCTCTGTGGTTGGTTATGCAGGGCTTTCTCGGTACCTTATATTTTTATTCTTCACGGAGGAAATCTGGATGCAAAGTTTAAGAATTCTTCGGAAAGGATTCTTCAAATTTTCAGGGATTCAAGGTTAAATGTGGTTCCATCAGCCTTTTTAAAAGATAAGCTGGTAGATTTTCATTTTCAGCATATTAAGATCATTCCAAATTCCATAGAACTTTCGAGATATAATTTTAAAAAAAGGAAGGAGTTAATTCCTAAATTATTATGGGTGCGTGCATTTCATAAAGTCTATAATCCCGAAATGGCAATTTTGGTGCTCGAAAAATTGCTGCAAATTTATCCCAATGCCGAATTATGTATGGTGGGTCCCGAAAAAGATGGAAGCCTAAAAAAACTCGAGGTATTGGTCGAGAGAAAAAAACTTCCGGTAATTTTTAAGGGAAAGCTTGCAAAAAGGGAATGGATTGAATTGTCTAAAAATTATGATATTTTTCTAAATACAACCTCCATTGATAATACTCCCGTAAGTGTGATTGAAGCAATGGCGCTTGGCTTGCCCGTAGTTTCAACGAATGTTGGTGGAATCCCTTATCTAATTTCAGATGGAGAAAATGGGATTTTGGTAGGATCAAATAATGCAAACCAAATGTTTTCTGAAATTGACAGACTTTTAAAAGATCCCCAGCTTGCCGAAACTATAAGTCTTTATGCCAGAAAAGAAGCTGACAAATTTGACTGGAATAAGGTTAAATATAAATGGCTAGAATTGCTAGGTTAAAAATTATATATTTAACCCGAGCAGAAACTTAAGCGGTCATGCCTCAGAAGCCCCTTTTTCATTTTGAAATCTCAGAGCGTAAAGTCCTTTTACGACTTATTGATATGATGGTGGTTCTACTAAGCCTGGCGGTTGTAGGTATCATTTTTAAATTCGATTACTTTCATATCGATTCAGATAATTGGAGTTGGACCCTATTATTTCTGGTGTATTTGAATTTTTTCGCCAGTGTCTTTGAACTCTATGATCTTCAAAAGGCTGATAGATTCGATAGTGTGCTGAAAAATGTACTGTTAACTACCAGTTTAACCGTACTTTTTTATATGCTTACCCCATTTCTCACGCCAAGTCTTCCTGAAAACCGATTGCAAATTCTATTTTTCTATTTATCGGTAGCCGGAGCTTTACTGGTTTGGCGTAGTCTGTATATCAGCCTTATTTCATCTCCAAGATTTTATAAAAGGGTTTTAGTGGTTGGGGATTCCTTTGACATCAAACTTATTGCGGAATCACTTCAGACTTCAGATCCTAATTATTTTGTGGTTGGTTACATCAATACAGATCAAAGATTTAGGGCAGATTTTAAGAGAGAAGACCTTCTTCGTTTTGAAGTTAGGGATTTACAAAAAGCAATAAAAGAAAATCATATTAATGAAGTGGTCGTGGCCAGCGCCTATCAGAAAGGTTTAATGTTTTCTTTGTATAATGAGCTTAGTGAACTTTTGAAACAAGGTTTCCCAATTAGAGATTATACACAAGTGTATGAGGAGGTGACCCGAAGAATTCCCGTACAGAATGTAGATAAGGATTTTTACAGGTATTTTCCATTTAGCCGAAGCAATCAGAATAAGTTCTATAAATTCATTTTCCGATTTTTTGATATTCTAATTTCTCTGTTAGGAATATTTTTTGGAATAGTAATAAGTCCTTTTATAATCATTGGTAATATCTTCGGAAATCGGGGAAAGTTGTTTTATAAACAGGACAGGGTAGGAAAGCATGGTAAGGTCTTCAGTATTATAAAACTAAGAACAATGACAAAAGATGCCGAAATTCTTGGCCCACAATATGCTCAAAAGAACGATTATAGGGTTACGAAATTTGGAAGATTTCTTAGACGTTCCCGAATAGACGAAATTCCGCAGTTTTATAACGTATTCAAAGGAGAGATGAGTTTAATTGGACCCAGACCGGAAAGACCTGTTTTTGTTAAAGAACTTTCTAAACTTATACCCTTTTATGAAACACGGCATATTGTAAAACCTGGCCTAACCGGTTGGGCCCAGGTAATGGCTAATTATGGTGATTGTTATGATGACAGTCTGGAAAAACTTCAGTACGATCTCTATTATATAAAACATCGGGGGATTTTTCTTGATCTGAATATTATGTTAAAAACCCTGAGTACGGTTATTTTCTTTAGGGGACAGTGATTTAGTTGGCAGTTGTCAATTATAAATAAACTGTTAGCAGGAAGCAGCGGTTGGTGAAGGAGGGCAGGAGATTTCTCAGTTGCTTTTTTTCTTCAAAATGACACTCAGCTTTGAGGTCATCTCGACCAAAGGGAGAGATCTCTTATTAATTTCAACACTATTATTAACAATAGATGGTAGACGTTGGTAATTCGTTAAAAAAATATTATTTCATTCGTTTTGCTTCTTCGAAATGACGAGGGAGTTTCAGTTGGCGGTTCTCAGTTGGCAGTAGGCAGTGGAGAATATTTTCACTTACTTAATTACCACAAACTGTTCGAAATTATTCTATAAAGAGCCAAAAGTATTTTTTTCTGAATTGGGAACTTTTTATTTTTCTCACTTCTCACTTCTCACTTCTCACTTCTCACTTCTCACTTCTCACTTCTCA